>JBNKZD010000104.1:0-26371 GCA_050301235.1 Chitinispirillaceae bacterium
CGAATAAAAACTAAAAAATCTCAAGATAAATGACCGACACCTTATGAAAAAAAATTATCTTTAATGTAAAATGTCCGGAGAGGTCACCGCTCCGGTCAAATAACTTGAGAATGAGCGGTCAAATAATTGAGATCGGGCATTCGACATTGTATAATTTAAAAAATTTCCGGTATTCATCCATTTTGAAGCGGCCATCGTATGCCTTCTCAGAAATGCATATTTGTAGTTTACATATTATCTCACTAAAGAAGGCTGTACACAATAAGCAATCATATGCACTTTTTGTACCTCGAACCAGAGTTTTGCTTACAGCTTCCTTCAGATTCCACCTCACCATGAACACCCTTGCTGTTCGGCTAAAGCTTCCGGTTACTACAGCCCTTAGAGAGACTTGCACTCCCCAGGTCACTTCCCGATTCGCTTTCGCTCCTCGGTTGACTGCGCCATGCCCGGCGCACATAAAAAAGGCCCACTCCTTTCGGAGCAGGCCATTTTTTAACGAAAACAAGCTACTTTTTAGAAAGAGGTTAAACCTTGGATATTTACAGAACCAAGAATATCATTTGTAGTAGCTGTAGCAATTAGAACACCATTGGCTGCTCCACCAATCGTACCATGCGAACCAATTGTCACCCCAGATGCATCTTTCATACCCGCAACATTGATTGCAAAATATGGAACATTATTTGAGTAATCGGTATTTGCGGCAAAGGTAGCTGTGATAACATAAACATTGGCACTGGTAAAAACCCCAGTTTTCGCAATTTCAGCTTCATTAACGTCAAGTGCAACTCCCCAATAAGTTGACAATGAAGCATCTGTTGATGTATCCATGTCTTCTGGGAATGTCAGTGTAATGGTATATGTCAGAGCTGCCTGACCTGTTCTATCCAGACCAAGGTTATCTGATTTTGCAACAGCAACGCCCACACCACCATTAGCAGGAGTAGCATAATTTCCAGCTCCACACATTACACTGTCTGCAGGTGCAACATTATCTTTGAAGTAGATAATATTTGACCACTGACCAAATTCACCAGCTTCATCGCCACCACCTCTTATTGGTCTGATTCTAAGAGCAATAGTATCTCCATAATTAAACACCTGATCACCATTGACATAATCAACATTTGGTAATCTTTCAGGAGTTTTCAGATCATTATAGAATGTCTGGGTTGTCAAATTAACCGTGAGCCCATTTCTGTTTTTCAAAGTGGTTGTGAAAGCAGAGAAGCCCTGATCAGCAAGTGTACCACTGCATGTATACCAGCTGGTAGTCTTTGAACCCTGAGTTCTGACCTGAACCTGATAAGCTTCTACACTGTCATCATGATTTGCATTCCATGCAAGTTCAGTAAATCTTACTGTCAGTGCACCTGGACCTTTGTACCTGGTTGTATAACCGCCAGCAGGACTGTAACCGTAACGTCTATCTGCATTCGTTGTGGCAAATGTATCAACGCCAAGGTCTGTTACTGCCATAGCAGAAATATTAACAAATGTTTTTGAAACAGTTTTGAAACCACTATTAAAGACGTGATTGTTATCATAATTACCAGCTGCAGCAACCGGTGCGCTATATACTACACCAGTAGCATTACTGATCAATGCAGGAAGGTTATCAATCTCAACATAATACATTGTCGCATACTTCAGATTTACAGCAGGATCAATTGTAATTGTTTTTCCAGAATTTGAGAACGTAAGCGCGATTTCATTCTGGATATCGTTTGCAACACCAGGAGTTACCAATTCCCAAAGTTTGATGTAAGCATTAGGATTAAGTTTTACCTTTGCGGTGTCAATTGCACGTGAGAATGTTAGCGTGATATTTGAGGCAATTGGTAACAATGAATCAGTACCAACTCCATCACGTGCATCCTGATTGGCAGCAACAGGCAATGCGAATGTCATTGTATTGACAGAATCTAAGAGGTTGGTAGAAAGAAGTGCAAGACCCATTTCAGCGACGACTCTTACTTCACCTATGAATCTGTTCTTACCAGCAAGAGTTGTAAAAGTCTCACCTTCAGATGTTATACCTGTGAAAGTAACTGCACTACCGTTAGCTTCGTCAACATTGTAATAGTTCTGATCATTTGCCCAAGCTGTAGCTGCAATCTCAACTGTTGGCTTGATTGTAACAGTCTTTGCATCTGCACTCCAGGTTGTTGTTGCAGATGTTCCCCATGGCGCGCCATTTACAGTAAAAGGATTCGCAGTAGAACTGTAATTAACAGCTTTTGTAAATGATACAACAAGGCTGTCTCCTGTTATTCCAAACTTTCTGTAAACAGTAGGACTTGAGAAAACATTAGCAGCGGAGATCGCAACACCCTGTTTAACTTCCCAACCAATACCAAGTACATTTGATTTAAGAATGTTCTTATCATCACTGAGGAACACATTAAAATCGATGGTGTATTTTGCACCAGGAACAAATGCTACTTTTGGTACATAGAAAATTGTATCCTTAGAAGTAGAAAGTCTTACAGCAGTCTTGATGAGACCTGCGCCAATATCCGGAGGTGCAACGTGTCCTGCAACAGCACCTACAGTAACATTATCAATCGAGTCAATCTTCACACTTGAAACAACAAACAGTGTATCAGAGAAACCGATATCATTGCGCTCCGTTCCATCAGCTCTGAGAGTATTGGTTGCTTTGATGAAAAGATTAAGAGGTGCGGTTTCTACTTCAAAAGCATTAATTGATGACGCTTGTCCAAGAGCTGTCTTTACTGTGACACCAAAACCAACCTGCTGGTTCCATGTAATAGCAGCACGATTGTCCGGAAGGACAAAGAGAGTGTCATTTTTTACCCAAGCTGTTGCATTAGGATTGCTCTTTGGATCTGCAGTAACGAAAACATCAACATCATTACCAGCAATACCGTCGATATTCAGACTGTTCTGCCATGTAATATCAAGAAGATTTGTACTTAAATTCTGTGAGAATTTTACCCACATTGTGTCGTAGAAAGCAAAATTCTTAACTGGATCGCCTTTACCTTTTACACCCCAGGTATTTGAAGCAACCGGAAAGAGTGCAGGACGTGTTCTGAATGGTGGCCAGTTTGTTCCGTTACCAAGAAGGTCAAACTTGAGTCCTTCAGTATCAACACCATGAATTTCAACATTGACATTTACATCAGCATTGAATACATAGGTAGCTTTTACAAAAACGGTATCACCATTTACGCGAACAACCGCATTGCTACCATCTGTTTTTGCCGTTACTGAAGCTGCAACAGGTGTCCGTGATAAGAGATACCACATTTCGATATCTTCAGCTACATTGACTGCACCTTCATAATTATCGTTAAGAACATTTGACTTTACAATAGAAACAGCTGGTTTTTTCGTTACTGTGAAACTTTTACTAAAGTTGATATAGTTTCCATCTGTTGCAACACCAGAGATTGCAATCACCGGTGTGGCTCCATAAGCAAAATCTGCAACTGGATCAACAAAGAGCGTATCACCTTTCACTGATATCTTAGCATCAATTGTTGGTGCAGTGATAACAACTTTTACACTTGAAGAATCAGGTGCTGAACTTAATTTGAACCATGGCGTAATATTACGCGCAGCATTAACAATCGGCTGATTATCTGCTGTAATAATATTTGATGCGACGATATATACCAAAGCACGTGGAACAAGCCCGGTTACATATCTTCCGGAAATTGTGTTCCCTTTTTTGTCTTCAGCTGTAACATCAAGGTTGTATGCTGTACCTTCATTGAGAATATTTTCCGGATCGATGATGATACTATCATTCTGAATGGTCACTTTTACATTGTTGCCGCCGCTGAGAAGTGCCGTAGCTTTCACGACTGTATCATTCATCTGAATGATTATGTTTGCGTTTGGAGCGAAATCAAGACGTGGCATATTTACAGCGTTTCCGATTCTGACATTGTCGAAGATCGGATAGAACTTTGCAGCTGTTGTTGTAAATGAAGAAGTTGATGATTTGCTTTCACCGCTTGCAGTTTCCACAGTGATTGTAACATTGTATGTAGTTGCAGCTTTGAGAGCATTAACGGGCTGAATATTGATCTGCTGGCCACCTTCTGCTACAGTTACAACTGTCGGCAGAGAAACTCCACCTTGTGTCAGAATAACTTTTACAGAATTCTGAATTGCTTTATTTGTTGTGAAAATGATCGGATCCTGAAGTCCAAGACCGTTTTTATTGCTGTTTGAATTGAAATCATAAACATTCGATGTTACAAATGCCAGTGCATTTTCGGTAAGAAGAGGTGTTGAGAAACTTACTGTTTTGCCGCTTGCAAGAACAACAGTTACATTTACTGTACCATTACTCCAGATACTCTTAGGTGTAATGGTCAGAGTTTTATTGCTAACACTGGAAGAGATATCGTTTCCTGTTACCTGTACTGAAGGCTGCCCAACGATCGAATCAGAAAATGTGAATGTAACCGAGGCTTTTTTGGCAACATTGTAAACTGGGGATTTTGTATCGGTAAGGATATTTGATGAAACAACATCTGCAAGACCGCCACCAGCAACGGTTACATTAAAAGTATCGATAGCGCTGGAACCTTTAAGGCCGTAAGCAAATGTCTTGATCTGATATGAGTTTCCATTTACCAGTGAGTATGCAGGATCGATAGTGATCATTTTACCGGATATTTTAGTAGCAACAACAATATTACGACTATCGCTTGCAGAATAGAGCACTGCATAAGATGCTACTGAATCAAGTGCTGCTGAATAGGTGATCTGGAAAGTATCATTGGGTGCTACAACACCTGTTTTGAAATTATTTGCAAGGGCTTTAAGAGTATCCATAACGATTGGTTTTAACACAATCTGACCAACAGGAACAATCTGACCCTTTACCAATTCTACATTGATACCATTACCAACCATTGCCCAATCGATACCACCAACGGTAACACTTACAACTTTAATGGTCACTTTATCATCAGAATTGCCGGAAACTGGAAGACCGGTAATTGAGAAGTGGCCAGTTGAATCAGTTGTTGCTTCAAATGTACGTGGACCAACTTCTATGTTTGAACCGTTAACTGAAGTACTGTCTTTCTGGTTGTTATCTTTTGGAGTGAACGTAACTTTCACAACTGTGCTGGGAACAGCATTCAGTTCTGAGCGGTCATTCACCTGTGAAAGAACTGTACCGGAAATGCTACCGGTAAGCGGGTACAATTTGACTGCACCGGCAATATTCTTAATTATAACAGCAAGAGAATCGACATTTGCACCCAGATTCTCCCAATTTGCACCAGCAATTGTAACTGCTGCTGTGGTGTATTTTGTAGTATCGGTTCCAGTAGATCTGTATGAGAAGAAGAAGCTTCTGTCTCCATACGGGATCTTGGTAATCGTAAAACCTCCATCGGCGTTTGTCTCTGTTGTTACCGTGTCACCTCCATCATCATAATAGGTAACAATTGCACCACCCAGTGCCTTACCAGTGTAGCCATCAAGGACAGAACCACTGAAAGAATATGATGGAACTTCCTTATCCGGTGCTGTCGGATTATCCTGCGTACAGGAGTTGAACAAACTCATGCTTAATGCACCTACCAAACCTATGATAGCTGCACTTTTTCGAACAAAAAACCTTTTACTCACAAAAAACCTCCTATGGAATGGTTTGTGATGAATTTATGAAATTAGTTATTATTTAAAGAATGGCAATTTTGCTATATAAACAGTAAAACCTATATTCAGCAATACAGATGTTGCATCATTGAATGGTGAACGTCCACTGTACGCACCAAACTCAGAATAACCATCTTTATTTTTTTGCACCCCATCCTGTGCATCATTCAGCTTGAATGACGGACTGTGACGTACAAACTGAATACCGATTTTATAATCGATTGATAATCTATCCAGAATAAACCATTCCGGACGAACACCAAGTCTGAAAATCGTGTTCCACCGGTTGTATCTCAGCGTATTCAAACCCTGAGCACGCTCGGTTTCACCCTGATGCATCTCTTCACGCCATTCACCGAACGCGCCGAGATTGAGCTTATCCCATTTTTTAAAAACATACTCTCCACCAAGTTTCCAGCTTACATTATTAAGCGGCTGGTGGTAAACCGAATCTGCGCCTTTGAGATAAAACCCAAAACTTGCGTACGCAGACACGTTGTCCAGTACGAGCACCCGGACGCTAAGTCCCTCGTCGTACCCGACACCAAAAGTGCCTTGCCCAATAGCTCCACTGCTCTCCTCTCCCAGGATAGATGCAGCGCTAATGGACAGAATGGCTGAAAAAGCCATTAAAAATCTGAGCATTGTTACGCCTCCTTTGCTAAATTAGTACTATACCATAAAATGTCAGACATGCAAAAACGATAAAAAGAGATTATATTTATAATAAACCCAATTCGTCAATATCTTATTTAATTTTTAATCACAAAATTCTTTAACAACATTAACAATCAACATCTTACACAGATATTAATTTTATTTAACACCAGCCATACGAAAACAGTTGAGTTAATTTAGCTAACAACACCATTAAGTCTTCTACCTTTGTAAAAAAACCGTCCGTTACAGGATGTTTGTCAAGACCATTGTTTATACATAATGGTGAATCAAACCTTGTCAGGATTGGATTACAACAATTGGATGTGAACCTTTCATAAACCATAGCGAACCTATCAGACGAATGAATAAAGTAATATAAAACCGGACAAGTGAATGTACAACATTAAAAGTGCTCACTTTGATAATTCTCAACAAAATTTCTCTAATGTAATTAAAAAATTGTCAGATTGGTAGTCAAATTACCTATTAATTTCAGCATAAACACTAATTATAGCAGCGCCCGATTCTGTAGACAACCCTGTCAACACCTCTCAAACAGTCATTCTCATACCATCACATGCAAATAGTCAGGTCATGCTGATCAAGTTCGGATACTATTTTTATCTCATCAAGGCAGTTTGTCGGAATGACTGGGTTTGGAGTGTCGAGTGACGGAATGCACAGTTCTCATCCCACCCTCGACACTTCCATCTCGCCCCTCTACACCTTTGAACTCCTGAACCTCTTACATATTATATATATTGTATTGAATAGAATGGAGAATTGATGAATTTTGACATACCTATAGAAACTCTTCTGGGCGCAACAGAAGAAGCCCTTGGCACGAAATTGACCGGGATGACATCACCACTGCCGAGCTATATTAATAGAGTATATGAGTTTCGAGCCGTTGATGGTACAAAGCTCATTGCAAAATTTTACCGTCCCGGAAGGTGGAGTAGTGAAGCAATACAGGAGGAGCACGCCTTTCTAAGTGATCTTCATGAAGCAGAAATTCCGGTTATCGCTCCCTTGTTACTTAAAAACGGAACCACTATCAGTGAAATTCAGGGGATCAATTTTGCAATCTTTCCTAAGAAAGCCGGTCGACAATTTGAAATCAATTCGTGGGAAGACTGGTTGAGAATCGGTATGCTTACCGCACGCATCCATTGTTCCGGAGCACAGCGACAGGCGGTCTCACGCGTGCAGCTTGACCCCACCCTATCAACTGCTCAGGATCTGGAATTCCTGCGAAACTCGGTTATTCCTTCACGATATAAAGACATCTACTCAAAAATTGTCAGCGATATAATAACCATCAGCAAACCACGTTTTAAAGATGTTGAGTTTATCCGAATTCATGGCGACCTTCACCGGGGCAACATTCTGGACCGCATGGAAGAGGGCTTGTTTGTGATTGATTTTGATGACATGGTAACCGGCCCTCCGGTTCAGGACCTCTGGCTGCTGCTCCCCGACAGAGTTGATCAATGCCGAAGTGAACTTGAACTGTTCATTGAAGGGTATGAGCATTTCAGAGAGTTTGACAGAACCAGCCTCGCCTGCGTCGAACCTCTTCGCGCAATGAGAATGATCTACTTTCTTGCATGGTGCAGTAAACAGGTCGATGATTATCAGTTCCGGAAAAATTTCCCCGACTGGGGGAGCGACTCATTCTGGCAGAAAGAGATTAATGATTTACGGGATCAGATGACATTTATCCAGCCATAGCATTTACTATTTTAAAATTGTAATTTTTTGGACGTTTCCCTATCGGGCCGGCCCCAATGTCATTGGCTTAAGCTTTCTTCGCGATAATTGTTGGTTTCGAGAGCCTCAACCAACGGTGGCTGAGGCTCTCGAAGCCACCTTCAGAAGTAGCTGTCAACCTTAAGGCAATGCATTGCGGGCCGGCCCTCCTACAGTCTCCACTTCGTTGCGGTCTTTTCTGCCCTGCGGTGGAGGAACCACCTGGGTCAGAAAGACTGTTACCCTTCATTGCCATTCCGGGTAGCACCTTCCGTCCTGCCTAACGCATGCAGTGTGCAGGATTATTTTTAAATGTATCTGTAAACTGATGGTTTAGTATGGATTATTTGTGAATACCAGGTGAGGGCACATCGCAAGTGTCCTTTTTATTGCTGTTTATGCAATTTTTTAGGACAAACACCGTAAGGACACCTTTCTAAAAAATCAACACTACACTAAGTTGTCTTCCGCATCTTCTTTAACACAAATTTGAACCCTCTATAAATCACTATTGGTATCGCAAAGACAAGATTGAAAAAGATTTCAAATGCGAGTTCAGAGTTTACCCGATTTCCCGGTTTTCCGCAAGAGGAGGTATTCAGCTGTTCACGTTGACTATTGATCTTTTCACCAATTTTTCCTGTGCTCATCTGAAAATCCTCCATTTATTATGCGTTGAATTTACCCGTCTTCCCGCTCAAGGATACGCAGATATTTTGCTCTCAATGCATCAGAAACCGCATGTAATTGCCAATAGGCCTTAAATGTGATGGTTTTCCCTTTCATTACATTGATCAAACCCTCATCGATTTTCCATTCCCCAGGCATATCAACAAATGTACGACTACTGTCCTCTTCACAAAACAGAAAAAGTTCCCTGTTGGATATTCGAACAAAATTATCAGACTTATTCTGTATCTGCACAATACCAATCACGCGTTCCTGTGCCTTCTTGACCATAAGATGTGAAATGACAATTGTTACTCCCTGGTAAGGCGTCACAATAATCGAATCTTGCTTTGAACACATAATTGTAAAAACCAAAGTCGCAATCAGTACTTTATTCCACATACTGTTTTTATTATTCCTGAATCAGATCAAAAATATGCCAGAAAACTCCTCAATCTAAGATGGTAATATCCATGAAAAAAATCAAGTCCTCTTTAACCTCAGTTCATTGATTTCTTCGAGACGACCTGGTTACAACTCCATTTATCAGCTGACACATTATGATCCACCATAAGAAGGCAGGATGACACGAGTTAATTCTTCACTAACTTGATCAAGTTTATAATATTTTTCTTGCCATACCTTTTTATTTAGCGTATATTAGTTTTAAAGGTTCAGAGTTCAGGGTTCAAAGGTTCTGAGGTCTGAAACCAGATATCCTGCAACTCTGAACCCGGAACTCTGAACTTTGAACGTTTCCGATACACATTACACTTATCCGAAAGAGTTTTTGTATGGCAGAAAAAAAATACCGCTTCGAAACACTGGCACTTCATGCCGGACAACCGGTTGATGCAACTTTTTCACGAGGGGTTCCTGTTTACCGGACCAGCTCCTACCTCTTTAAAAACACTGAGCATGCGGCAAACCTTTTTGCACTCAAAGAACTGGGCAATATTTATAGCAGATTGATGAATCCAACTACAGATATTCTCGAACAGCGGGTTACCGAACTGGAAGGGGGGGCTGCTTCAGTTGCGGTTTCTTCAGGAACATCAGCTATCTTTTACACTATTATTACCCTTGCGCAGAGTGGTGATGAGATTGTTTCTGCCAATAATCTGTACGGTGGGACTTATACACAATTTGATGCGATCCTGCCGAAATTCGGAATAAAAGTGAAATTTGTTGATCCAGGTAACCCGGAAAACTTCAAAAACGCAATCACCGAGAAGACTAAAGCTCTTTACATTGAAACTATCGGTAATCCGGTACTGGATTTCACTGATGTCAAAGCGGTTGCAGATATTGCACACGCTCATGGTATCCCACTGATCGTTGATGCAACTTTTACCACTCCATACCTTTTAAAAACAATCGAATTTGGAGCGGATATTGTCGTGCAGTCGCTTACCAAATGGATAGGTGGACATGGCGCGGCACTTGGCGGTATTGTAACTGACTCCGGAAAATTTAACTGGAAAAGCGGGAAGCATCCACTGTTCACCGAACCTGACGAAAACTACCATGGGCTTCGCTGGGCTCTCGACCTTCCGGAACCTCTTGCACCTATCGCATTTGCGCTTCGTTTCAGAACTGTTCCATTACGTAATCTTGGCGCATGCATATCACCAGATAACTCCTGGATCATTCTTCAGGGTCTCGAAACGCTGCCACTTCGTATTATAAAGCATTCAGAAAACGCTCTTAAAATTGCACAGTATCTCAAGAAACATCCCAAAATTGACTGGGTACGCTATCCCGGACTTCCGGATGATCCATCATATGCAACTGCTTCAAAATATCTGAAAAACGGTTTTGGCGGCATGGTAGTAATGGGAGTAAAGGGTGGCTACAATGCAGCTGTCAAAATCATCGATTCGATCAAGCTGTTCTCTCATCTGGCAAATGTCGGTGATGCAAAGAGTCTTATTCTGCATCCATCAAGTACTTCGCACAGTCAACTCAGCGAACAGCAGCAGCTCGACAGTGGTTTGACAAGCGATCTTATCCGTCTGTCGATCGGACTGGAACATCCGGATGATCTTATTGAGGCGCTTGAGGAGGCGCTTGCGGGGGTTTAAGGTGGACTGAGTGACAGAGCGACAAAGTGACTGGGGGACAAAAAAGATTATGTGTAGTCTGCATTTTAATGCAGGATTCGCGTTCTCCTCACCCCCTGACCCCTCTCGATTGGTGAATGGAGAGGGGGAGAAAAATGAGTTCTATGCGGTAACACCCTCTCTCCACTCGTGGAGTGAGGCGATGAGAAACAAGAGAACATAGCGGTTAACGAAGTGCATTTAAAAATCTCAAAAGGTAAAATATATCTATGAACAGTCTTCTTCAAAAAAAAGCTGACCACCTTGAATCGATAATCAAACAGTATACCTCTGTTCTTGTCGCCTTTTCCGGTGGAGTAGACAGTACGCTTCTGGCATTCATCTGTAAAAAGGTGCTTGGTGATAAAACTGTTCTTGTAACTGCAACATCCTCCACGTACCCTCAGCGGGAACTCGATGATGCGCGCGCTATTGGATCATCATTTTGTCTTAAACACCTTTTTGTCACCTCCGAAGAGCTTGACATTCCTGGATTCTCTAAAAACCCTCACGATCGTTGCTATTATTGTAAAAAAGAACTGTTTTCCAAACTTCTGGAAGTTGCGCATGAGCAGGGCTGCGATGTCGTATTTGATGGCAACAATATTGACGATATTGGAGACTACCGGCCCGGACGTAAAGCTATTAAAGAGCTGGGGATTGTTTCACCTCTTGAACTTGCTACACTGACCAAACTGAATATCCGTGAACTGTCACGCCACTATAATCTGCCCACATCTGAAAAACCGGCCATGGCCTGCCTTTCCTCACGGATTCCCTACGGTGAAGAGATCACCAATGAAAAATTGCGCCGTATCGAAAAAGCGGAAAATTTCCTGGTTGATGCCGGTTTCACCCAGTTTAGGGTCAGAAGCCATGGTGATCTTGCAAGACTTGAGTTTATCAGTTCGGAGATCGAAAAGGCTTTTTCAAAACGGGATGAAATACATAAAGCTTTAAAAACAGCAGGTTTTTCCTATATTTGCATTGATCTTCAGGGATACAGAACCGGTGCAATGAATGAGGTTTTGAAGGCAGTAAGCAGTGAGCCATAAGCAGTGGATGGTGGTGAAGAACCGACATTTGGACGCGGGTGAGAGTGTCGAGGTGAGAGTGATCAGGTGTGACATGTACCTTTAGGTCATGCTTAATGCCAAGAACATCAATTCTCTGATTGGTGAATAAAAGCAACAATTAAGGAATTGACTGGGTATTCTTTATCCGTACCGGGAAATATTTCGTCCCTAAGGGAACTTTGAGGGATTTTTTGATATCTTTTTACTATTAATATATTGTCCATGACGGGACATTGGAAGGCAATAATTTTGCATTTATCATGTTGTTCGTTGCCATTGGCAGGCATGTTCCAGGCAATGTACTAGTCCCACACACCTGACGGAATGGGGTGAGGCGAAGCGAAGGCGAAATTCAGGTAACAACGGGACATCTCTCCTCCGACGACACCAAAAGCCTCTAGGTGCGGGCAAACCAGACTATGATCGCTTACAACAACGGTCTGGGCCCCACCAAATCGCCCCGGGCGTCCATATAAAAAAAGACAAAGGGACGAAGGGACTGGGGGACTGAGAGATAAAAATTAAAATAATCACCCCGTTACATCTTTTATATAGATCGCGCGTTGAACTATTTTTGGTTGTTATGGAAAACAGCCTTTATAAAACCCCTGCGGACTGCCAGATTCTTATTGTTGATGATGAGGAACTGACCTGTGACATGCTCCGGGACAGTCTTGAACCCACTTATAAAGTCTGGACCTGCAACAATGGGGCTAAGGCGTTCCAGCTGATGAACGAGATAAATTTTGATCTTGTGGTTACCGATCTAAAGCTTCCCGATGCATCCGGCCTTGATGTTCTCAGTTACGCCAAAGGGAAGGATGAGTTCACCGAAGTCATTGTTATTACTGGATATGCATCAGTTGATTCGGCCACGCTTGCGATCAATCTGGGCGTATACTCCTATCTGGAGAAGCCTCTCTCGATCATGGATTTTCTGATTCAGGTTCAGAAAGCTATCGCATCAAGGATGTTCCATCTTAAAAGTATCCGGCTTATGCATCGTTTTGATGATATCGCCCCGGATGAAAAAGTACATCTCAACGACATCACATCACTCTATTATTTTACCCGGAAATTGATGCTCTCACTGGAAATTTCCGAAATCATGAGAATTACGCTTGATGAGGTTAATCTGAAGATCGGTTCAGTGCTTTCGGTTATTAATGTCAAACTTCTGGGGTTCAGGGAGATGTTCGCGATGCCCCGAACCGGGAGTATCAGCCAGCAGGATCTTGAAGCAGTCTTTAAGTCGCCTGATTTCGTTCCGGGTGCATTTACAAGCCAAAGCGATTTCGCCGTGGCCCTTAAATCATCCACGACCTATAAAGGCAAAATCGGACCAGCCCCCAACCTTTCATCACTTCATCACGAAAGTATACCGCTGGTTGTCACCGATCATGTTATCGGTTCACTGACGGTATTCTTTGAAGGTGC
Source organism: Chitinispirillaceae bacterium (assembly GCA_050301235.1). Taxonomy (GTDB): domain Bacteria; phylum Fibrobacterota; class Chitinivibrionia; order Chitinivibrionales; family Chitinispirillaceae; genus JAFGIN01. Next base: position 13,355 of record JBNKZD010000104.1, read on the forward strand.
CCCCGACACAAGTAGTGACCATACACAGTTCCTCTATGTTTTCACTTCGATGGTTTCTTCAATTATTGAACATGGCTACTCGGCTCTTCAGGCACGTCAGCAGGCAAAAACAGATAGTCTGACAGGGATTGCGAATCACCGGATGTTTCAGGAATCGCTTGACCGGGAGATCAGCCGTGCAAACCGTAAAAAGGGGATCTTCGGGCTTATATTAATTGATATAGATAATTTTAAAAAGATAAATGATACCTGGGGACACCTTTTTGGTGACGCAGTGATTATTGATCTGACCAGACGGGTAGGCACAATTATCCGTGTTCAGGACACTCTTGCTCGTTACGGTGGTGAAGAGTTTGGGATTATTCTGCCCGAAACGGATCTTCACGGAACCGAAATCCTGGCCCGGCGTGTTCTTCACGAAGTAGCCTGCAGACCGCTGTCGTTCTCACAACAGGAGCTCTCTTACACGGTAAGTATTGGAGTTGCTATTTACGACAGTAGTCATCCGATACAGAAAAACCAGTTAATTTCCATTGCTGATGAAGCATTGTATATGTCAAAACGAAATGGAAAAAACCAGGTATCGATTGGTGCTGCTGCAATATGAACGCAATTATCTCTTCGGGCATTCTCTTCTATAGTACAGTTCTTGAATGTCTCAGGATCTGTCTTTCGCCTCTGTTAAAAAGGCTGAGTGACCGTTATGGCTGGGATCTTCAGCTCAGACAACGACATCCTGTTACCTTTCGTGATTTCCGGAATAGAACAGTTGTCTGGATCCACGCTGCATCACTGGGTGAATCGAGGCTTTTAATCAAGTTTCTCGAAACCTTGAAAAAAAAACATCCTGAGGATCTTTATCTGATTACTTCTGCGACAAGAGATGGTGTCAATTTCATTCATGCTAACAGAACTCCCGGGGTATGCGCTGCAGGATTTCTGCCACTTGATACGATCCCTCTAATGAAAAAAGTTATCGAGCATTTTTCGATCAGTCGTCTCTGGCTCATCGAAACAGAACTGTGGCCATCACTTCTGTGGGTTTGTCGCAATAAAAAAATTCCTGTGGGGATAGTAAATGCCCGTATTGAAGAAAAAACTTTTCAGTGGTACCACCGCTTTAACAACGTTGTGAGCTATTTATTCGAGACTGTTGATGTCATACTTGCGCAGACACAGGATTACGCTGCACGGTACAACGTTCTTGGAGTAAATCCATCAAATATTCATATTGTCGGAAACATTAAAAGTCATATCACGATCATGCGTCCGCAAAAAAAAGAGTGGTTATCGATTCGCTCCAATCTTAACATCAAGGAAACTGACCAGGTGTTAGTCGCCGGTTGTGTTCATCCCGGAGAAGGTATAATCCTTGAAGAGTGTTTCAAACTTCTGTCAAAATCCGAAACGATCAATAAAATGATCATAGTTCCCCGCCATGTAAAAGAAACTGCTAAAATTATCAATGAAATTGGCCGTGAAGTACTTACACTTAATGAGATTCGTACATCTCAAAACTGGGACATCTGCATTGTAAACCGGACTGGAATTCTTGATGAGATGTACAAATGTGCAGACGCAGCAGTCATTGGCGGAACATTCATCAATACCGGTGGACACAATGTGTGGGATGCCGCCCGTTATGGTATCCCGGTTTTTTTCGGTCCCGATTACCGCACCCAAATTGATGGGTGCGAAACATTACTCACCAACGGTGTGGGGTTTAAAGTGCGTAATGCAACCGAACTTGCAGAAATGGTGTATCGTGTTCTAAAAAAAGAAGCTTCAAAATTCATGCATGCACAGCGGCTTTTTATCGATACAATGAACCGTCGTCAATCTCTTCTGGAGCCGCTTATCCCATGAGTCAAAAAGCAGCACAACTTCAGAGAGTCTATTTTCTGACCGGTAATGATAATGTCGGCAGAGAACAATACCGCCGGAGAATTCTTAATTCGATAAACAAGACGTATCCGCAAAGTACAATTGTGCGTTTCGATCACGCTGATGGCGATTTCTCGACATATACGCAGGACATGCTCACGCAGTCGCTGTTTCAGGACACCCGCATCTTTATTATCGCTCATGGTGACCAGCTGAGCGATAAAGAACTCAAGCAGCTTGATAAAATTTTAAAAAGTCCACCCGATGATTCATTTATCATTATTGAGATCAGTGAAGAGAAAAAATCTGCCTCGGGTGGAGCGCTGAAAAAACTTCAGGCAGAAAAACGCTCACAGGCAAATCCGGAGCTTTTCTATCTTGTTAATTTTCAACGTCCTCCGGAATATAAGGTAGGTCAGTGGCTGACCACACAGGTGTCATCACTGTTTGGACGGTCCATTTCAAAACAGGATGCTGATTTTTTTATTGATCTTGTTGGAAACAATATCGATCTTCTCTATTCGGAACTGCAAAAAATTGATCTTCATCTGGAACCTGGTGAATCTATCAACCATGATGTGATCGAGCGAATTGTTGGCTCCTCGCGCCAGATGACAGTCTTTGAGCTGGCAAGTGAACTTGGAAAAAGGAATTTTGCCCGTACTCTTGCTATCATCGATTCACTGTTTTCGACAACATTTTCAGCCCCATCAATGATTTCAACGCTGTTCAGACAATTCTGGGCGATGTTGCGAATACGCAAATTTGCCAAAACGAATCCCGGAGTTGTCAAAATGTTCATGAAATCAAAAGGGTTCAATAACCCATCACAAAATGAAGCTGCACTGGCAATCGGTATTGCTGCCGGGTTGCTCAAAGAGGGCGATATCCGGAAAGTATACCCTGTTATCATTGCATCGGGGATAGTCGATCAGGCGCATAAATTTACCGATGAGGAGTTGTATCAGATCATCCGGTGGCTTCTGGAATTTGATGTCGGTGTAAAAACCGGAAGAGTCAGCCCTGGTCAGAATGAAGTTCAGATGCTCTGTTTCAGGATTTGTCGTGTTTCAACATTGTTAAAATGTGACATTGCCGCATGAGATACTTTTTCAGAGTAGAATATGATGGTACAGATTATGGTGGATGGCAGCGGCAGCCCAATGCAGTCAGTGTTCAGGAGAAACTTGAAGAGGCTTTCTCAGTTGCATTACGAGTACCAGTTGGAATAACCGGAGCCGGACGCACCGATGCTGGTGTACATGCCGCTGCTCAGGGAGCACACGTTGATGTCGAACAGGCAATTGATATTAAAAAGTGCGAATTATCGGTAAATTCATTGCTTCCACAATCAATTGCAATTTATAATCTAAAGCAGGTGGATGATGTTTTTCATGCCAGGTTCTCAGCAGTCCGACGTCGTTACCGGTATTATATCAGTACAACAAAACGCCCATTACTCTACAAAAGAGTCTGGGTGGTGTCTTACAAGGTTGATTGGGAACTTGTGCGATTCAATATCAATCAGCTTCGTGGAGCTCTTGATTTTTCCAGTTTCTGTTCGTCGGGCTGTGGAACAGATAACATGGTCTGCAATATTCTCAATGCGGAACTGATAGAACGTGATGGATTGATTATTTTTACTATTGAAGCTGACAGGTTTATTTATAAAATGGTACGTTCACTGACAGGTACACTGATCGATATCGGACGCGGATATCTGAAAACCGATCTGGCAAACCTGCTCGCATCAAAGGACAGAACGCGAAGCGGACAAACAGCGCCGGCATCAGGCCTGGTACTTGATTATGTGTCGTATCCAAAGGAGATGTGTGTTGAGATCTAATCAGGGTAAAACGGTTGTTTACCTTCTGTTTCTTGTGCTGGGGATTGCAGCAGGACTCATTGCGGGTGGTGAGTTCATGCGCAGGTTATATAATGGTGAACTTTCTCCTCTGTTTGGCAGACAGCAGGACACAACTACTTTTGAGTATTCTACTCCGACACAGGCACAGATTTCGGATCAAGGAAATACCAATCCTCAAACAGTGATGGATCCTGGTGCAAGCCGTAAAAATGCGATTGTCGCTGCCACCCGAAGTGTCGCCCCTGGAGTTGTTGGTATTGTTGTGACTCAGATTCAAATGGTGAGAGATTCGTATCGACCCGATGATTTCTTCGATTTCTTTTTTGGTCAGGAGCTGATGCCCCAGTACCGCCAGGTAGAGAGTATTGGATCGGGGTTTGTTATCCGTAAGGATGGTATAATTCTTACAAACTACCATGTTGTTCAGAATGCATCAAAACTGTATGTCAATTTTTCTGATGGGCGTCAATTTGAGGGGAAGGTTGTCGGAGTTGACGAACGAGCTGACCTTGCAGTTGTCTCGGTTAAAGGTAATGATTTTAAGGCCATTAAAATCGGTAATTCTGATGATGCAATGATTGGTGAATGGGCGATTGCCCTGGGAAACCCCTTTTTGAACTTTATCAACGATGCACATCCGACGGTTACCGTAGGCGTGGTCAGTGCACTTGATAGAAATTTTGCACCTTCGGAAGGAGTTTACTATCAGGGAATGATTCAAACTGATGCAGCTATCAATCCGGGTAACAGTGGCGGTCCACTGGTGAATGCATCAGGTGAAGTGATCGGTATAAACACATTTATCTATACCGGATCTTCAGCCAATAAAGGATCAATTGGTATTGGATTTGCCATTCCGATCAACCGTGCCAGAAGGGTTGCTGAAGAGTTAATCACTTATGGTAAGCGACGACAACTATGGACTGGGATCTCGGTACAGGACCTGAACCGTTCACTTGCTCTGGCACTTGGCTATGATGGTACCGAAGGGGTTGTTATCGTAAGTGTACAGCCCGGAAGTCCTGGCGATAAAGCAGGCCTTAAAACCGGAGATATTATCAAACAGATGGGTAACAGGATGATTCAATCGCATATGGATATTGACGGGTTCTTTTTAGATTATTTCGTTGGTGACAAAGTCCGGATATCTATTGTTCGGAAAAGCAAGCCATCAACGATTACTCTTGAACTCAGCGAGTTTCCAGAGCGATAAATAAAATAAAATTAAACGAAAGGAAGGTTATGGCTGTACCTTTAAAAGAAAAACGTATTTCGACACTGGTACTTGTAGTGATTGTTGGAATTTTAATCGGCTCATATCTTAATAGTATAGTCGAAATACTTCCAGGCGGAGACAATGTTGTTAAAACTTTCTTTACTTACAGTTTTCCTTTCGGCATTGGCGATTTTGTTAACAATAAACCGGTTCTTATCGATCTTCATGCGATAAAATTCCAGTTTGGGTTTATGATACGGTTCAGCCTGATGTCGATCATCGGCATATTTGTGAGCCTCTATATTTTCAGATGGTACCGTTAATTTTCATACTGATTTAAAAGGATTTTTGTATAATGCGTTTCTTGAACGACACAATTGCCTCAACGGTCAAAAGTATCATTTCGGGACAGACAACGTCTAAGGCCATTGTCAGCCGCTGTCTCAGCGAAATTGAAAAAAGTAACGGGCAAATCAATGCATTTCTTTCTGTACAGAGTGCAGAAGCGCTGAAACGTGCTGATGAACTTGATAATATGCCTGCTGAACAGAAAAAATGTATGCCACTATTTGGAATTCCGGTTGCTATTAAAGACAACATCTGTACCCGTGGTACACCAACAACCTGTGCTTCAGAGATGCTTAAAGACTTTGTCCCCCCCTATGATGCATCAGTAGTGCAATACCTTGTGAATGCCGGTGCGGTACTGGTTGGTAAGACAAATCTTGACGAATTTGCTATGGGATCGAGTACCGAAAATTCACATTTCGGAGTGACACGCAACCCGATTGACACATCAAAAATTCCGGGTGGTTCCAGTGGCGGTAGTGCTGCTGCTGTAGGAGCAGGCTTTGTTCCGGCAGCTCTTGGATCCGATACAGGTGGATCGATCCGCCAGCCAAGCAGCCATTGCGGTGTTGTAGGGTTAAAACCGACGTATGGAAGAGTTTCGCGATATGGACTGGTCGCATTTGCTTCATCACTCGATCAGATCGGACCTATAACTTCCGATGTCCGTGATTCTGGCCTTCTACTTGAAGTTCTTTCACAGTCAGATGAGCGCGATTCTACCTGTGCCAGAAAACCATTTGTTAACAATCAAGAAATCTATAACAACAATATCGATGGTCTGCGCATCGGCCTCCCGGCAGAATACTTTGGTGAAGGGCTCAGTGATGATGTCCGGGTTCCGATCATGAACCTCCTTGATACTCTTAAGCAGAAAGGTGCAGTAGCAGTACCGGTTGGTTTGCCAAATTCAAAATTTGCTATCGCAACCTATTACATTGTCTGCACCGCTGAAGCATCATCTAACCTGGCGCGGTATGATGGCGTCAAGTACGGATACCGCGACAATGCCGGTAAAACACTTATCGACATGTATTCACTGACCCGACAAAACGGGTTTGGTGATGAAGTCAAGCGCAGGATCATGCTGGGTACGTATGTTTTGAGTTCCGGTTATTACGATGCCTATTATCTTAAAGCGGCAAAAGTCCGAACACTTATTGCGCAGGATTTCTCCAAAGCATTTGAAATGTGCGATGTGATCATGTCTCCGGTTTCAACAACTCCTGCATTTAGTATTGGTGAAAAAACTGATGATCCGCTTCAGATGTACCTCACTGATATTTACACAGTATCTGCAAATCTTGCGGGTATTCCAGGTATCAGTGTACCATGCGGGACAGCAAATGGACTTCCTGTAGGTGTTCAGTTTATGGCATCTCACTGGCGTGAAGATCTCTTACTTAAGGCAGGATATGCATCACAGCTGTCACTTGAAAACAAATAATCATTACTGTAGATTATCTTTCAACTGTTTGCGCATCATTTGCACTTTGATAACTTTTTATTTTCTTATCGGCTGCGCACCATCAGTGCGCTACACCCGCGCATCAGCGCAGCCAAAAATTACTTCCGATGGTAAATACCTTGTCCCCCGTAACTGGGACTACCGTAAAAATTATAAAATACCTCAATCGCGACTGATTGAAATTACCAACTCCTGGTTAGGAACTCCCTACCGTTACGCTGGTTTCAGTCGAAAAGGGATTGACTGCTCCGGTTTCGTCTGCAAGGTATTCGAGGAGCTTGCACATGCCAAACTTCCTCATCAGAGCAGAAAACTGCGGGCGATGGGAACTCCAGTTTCATTGCGGAATGCCCGCGCCGGCGATCTGGTGTTTTTTAAAGGCGGGTTATTTAAAACGGTAAACCATGTGGGAATATACCTTGGGAACAACAAATTTGTTCATGCGGCAACAAAAAAAGGTGTTTCCTTTGCGAGACTTGATCAGGAGTATTATAAAGTGAGATTTGTGGATGTAAGAAGGTTATTTTGAAAGTTTCATGCTGAACTCCTTTTTCCAGATTTATATTCTATTAAAGGCATTCGATACCGTTTCACAATATGCGAATGCTTGTAGTACCCATATAACCCATTCAAGGGTGTCCATGATTAAAAAATCATTAATCACAATCGCAGTCTGTTCATCAATGTTGACATTTTCCTGCTCAGAGAGTCCAAATTCGCCAGGGAAAACAAATTCACAGGATGTGACTGCAGATCTTCAGAAGCTTGCAAATACCGTTAATAACCTTGGAATGCTCGACAATAGTAAAAAGCAGGAACGATCATTGCAAAAAGCTAAAATGCTTGAAGATAACTCCTGCAATTCATGTTTTACACCTGGCCCACATAGCACAGCTGAACATCTCTCTTTACATTACATCTTTATTAACACCATACAACACAAGTGAAATTCAAGTTGTCAAAAATTATACTCAAAAGTAATAGCATTTGGCAAAAACCTGAAAGACACTCTATCAAGGCGTCGTTGATATTCATTCATTTTGTTGCCTCCGATTCCCTTCAACACACCTCCGGTAATCATTAACGGGATACCAAATCCAATACCATAAGCACCCATCATATAGAGTAAAACACCTGACTCATCAAAGCTATTCACTATTATTGAGATACCCGAGACCAGACAAGTTGCACCAGCAACAGTCAAAGGTATTCCTGTGAACAATAAATTTCTGCCGGTCGAATGCATTTTTGTGTAAGTGCTCAGTTTATTATTAAGCTCCCGAACTGAATACTCTGGATCAGTACCTTTTTCACTACCACTCTCAATTGACGTTTCTTCTTCAATATCATCAGTATCAATCTGCGAATATACTGAATAGGTACAGAGAAAAAATAACATCAATAGCGATTTGAATAAACTCATTGCAGAACTCCTTATGAATTAAATGTAACGATATAAATAATCATACTATAGCTCCCCAGTCAAATGCAGGATCGATATCGGTTTTCCCATCGGGACGATAATTCACATGAGATTTTATTCGTTTCTAACTGTGATAGATACTTCCCGGGAGATCAGTGAAAGGATCTCAAAGAATTTTGCTGAAAAAGAGTTGAAAAAACAGAGCATCCCGAATGTTTCAAGTAATTCTTCTGCATACTGAATCAGATATTGTGCATTCAGAGATCGTCCATGTAAATCTATAGAATCTGTAATAACTGCAAAAAAGCTGAAAATGACACCGGCAATCAAAAATACCAATGCATTTTTATTATTCCTGATCTCTTTAAAAATTATTGGCAGAATAGAAAGACCTGCTATCATAAATATAAATAGTATATAATCTCCTTTTTCCACCCAGAAAAGAAAGTCCAATTGAAATTGACTCGGTTTTAAAAATCTGTCGCGAATAGTTTCATGAAGCATAAATTGCTCATCTAGTGATAAGTATAAAAAGGCAAAACAGAAAAACGTCCATACACCTGAGAATTTGCCGGATATTTTTTTTAGTAATAACGAGTTGAACAGGGAGATGGATGCACATGAAAACAGAATAACCGATTCAACCCAGGTGAACGCACTCCGCTCGTATATAATATTTTTCCAGTAATTTGGAATTGAAACTGCTGTTAAAAAAAGTAAACAGGCAATCACCGCACTGAAACTGATATAAAAAACTGTTTTTCTCTCTTTTTCGAACAAATTCTGCATATAATCACCCGGCAATATTTACAGGAGAATCTTTTAATAAACAAATGATATTTTCGACCCAGGATTGCGTCCCTCGTGCGATCGCTTCAGTAGAGTACCATGCGGTATGTGATGTTTGAAACACTCTCCCCGGTTCTACTCCTTCAACCTGAAGTTCCGGAACAACATCATCAACAGCATAGCTGAAAACCTTTTTACTTTTAAGTGCAATTATCATAGCCTGATTATCTACCAGATCCGAGCGACTGCTATTTACAACAACAACCCCTTGTTTCATAACAGCCAATTGTTCAGAACCAATCAGTGGTGCTTCCCCTCTTTGTTTAGAGGCTGTAAGGATAATTATATCAGACTCTTTCAGTACCGTTCCAAGAGGAGTGCTCCACGATGAACCAGCACACTCTTTTTGTTTATCATACCAGATAATCTCAACACCAAACGATTGCAGCAACCCTGCTGCCCGTTCCCCGATTTTCCCATATCCGATAATACCAACCTTTTTCCCGAACAGATCAAAACCCCTTAACGAAATTGACCGATCAATCCTTTGACATGCATAATCAGAACTGAGCATAAAGCGCCGACTTAAAGAAAGAAGCATTCCAACTGTATGTTCCGCTACAGTAATTGTACAGTAATCAGGAAGATACGATAGAACAATGTTTCTTTTTCTGAGATATTCGGTATCTATCCATTCATAACCGGTTGAATATACCGCCAGCCCCTTCAGAACAGGCAAGTGCTCGAGAATGTTTTTTCCAAGATCTTTTAAAGGTCTTCTGGTCAGTGCGATTACTTCAAAATTTTGAACTAACGAGATAAAAACCTGTTCGCTTAGAGGCTCTTTTTGCGCATAAAAATGAACATCACCTGTAAGTTCAAGATTTTTCAGTTGTTCAACGGTAAATGTTTCTTTCCCTGAAGCAGAAATAATGATACAGTTCACCAGAAATCCTGACTAGTAATGATGTTTGATTTTTTTCCTTGTGCTATTAAAATAGCATCCTGACGGGGATTGGACAAGCGATTTTCATGAAGACTCATATTTAGTTAGTTTTTCAAGTCTTCTGGGCCCATTCTTAAAACTCCTCTGAAATGATATCATCTTGTGAAAAACATTCATCAATCCCGAATGGTCGACAGTCGTATTTGTGACACCTGAGGCTTTTAATTCATCTATCAGATAATACGATGTTTCTATAGTTGAAAGGCATACAGGATCCGGCTGCTTTTTAATTTGAAATTGTGAACGGTATTCGTTTCGAAACGACAGCGCCGGCAGACTCCTTACATTTGGACTTAACTTTATCATTTTCTGGGCAAGATACCAGGTTGCATCGATCAGAATCACCATAAGCTTTTTCTTTCCGATAGCAGCACGAAACTCAGGTGTGTCGGTGTAAAACGCATCAGTGGCAGGATACAGAACCACAGGATAATAACCTGCATACTCACCCTGTCCACTTGTTAACGTATTAAACCGTTTATTGTCAGTGAAATCAACTCCGATGATAATTTCGGAATCGATAAGAGAAAGTGATGCGAGCCTGCCGGTTCCTGTTTTCTGATGATATGCTTCTCTGGGATGCATCAGAAAAATAAACTTTATGCCAGTATCAATCGGGACTATACTCGAGCAGTAGCACGATTTAACGGGGCGAAAACATTTATAGCATTTTGTGAACATAGCAAATATTACTTGTTTGTTAGATCACCAATCAAGCGGTCAGGACTAGATATCTTTCAGGCAGCTTTGTACAGTTCTACATTTAATACTTCCGGCAGCCCATCGAGTAGTCCACCATTGTTGGTCAGCATCTACTGTGTCGAGATACACCCATGAAAATCTTTTTTTTGTTCTATTTGATCCATTCTGAACCTTTTCCAAACCTAATGTGATCCGATAAAATAGATCTTTTTTTTGTATTAAAGATTAATAATCGTCATCATAATTATATGAACTTCTAAAAAATCCTCTCCGTTGGGTGGCAAAACTTAAAAAATTCAGAGCCTCCCGATTCACCGACCTGATTCATCAAAACTGCAACGAATCGATTTCAGGCGATTTTCCACCCATCGCAACTCTGAATTGAAACCGACTGCTCTGTAAAACTCATACAGTAATTCATACCGTTTTAATGTATCAAAAGATGTTGCATATTGCAGCTTTCTGAGGCAAACTGGACAGAGGTGTATCGGTTGCCTGTCATTTTCCTCTATACTGTTGCAACCATTCATGACACATCGGTAAACAGTGCAATGCGCCAATCCGAACATATGTCCGGTCTCGTGGGCAAGTATTCTGCAACTGCGCAGTAGCATTAATCTGGGGTTTGCTGAATCTGACACATTATAAAACTGCGGGGAATAACGTGCAAAACTGAATATACCAACCCTTTCCTTATATGTTGCATACCCGAATACGAAATTCCACATTGGGTCGGGATATAAATCGGTCATTGTGATACCAAGCATACAATAGGCATGTGCCGGCACACGTTTCATAAGGTAAAGCAGTATCCGGTCCGCATTAGCTTGTAAATTATAAGAATAGTGGTTGATTCGCATCGAACACTCTTTTTCAGCTGGATTGAGTGTCCTGTTAATCTTAACCGGCATACAGAAATAGATTTCGGTGAACGTTTTCAGATAATCAATCGGTGGTCCCTGTGCTTTTTCGAATTTCCAAACAGGTTGTAAGTAAATTATAGACCTTTCTTCACTAACATTGTTATGTGTTCCGGATAAAAACTGTTCAAATGTTTGCCCTGGTTCCTCATTTTCATCCAGCCAGTCTCCTGATTCAGGCAGCCCAAGCTTAAAAAAACCACCACTTGAATCAGAAAGTGGAACTGAGCCATTTAAACTCTTAATAAGAATCTGCAGTTTTTCAGGTGTATAATTCTGAGATGATGATAAAAAGGCAGTCAAAAGGATTGCTGCTATTATGATTACTTTTCCGAGTCGATGATCTGAATAAAAACCAGATGCGGAATGCATAATCTCCCGCCTTTATAGAGTATATGAATAACCACCTCAATATCAAACGCCATGAAACCCTGAAAAGTGACATGGTATACTCTCTTTTTGCATCAGGTTCTCGACGGAAAAAAATCTGACCATACAACATCAGTAAACAGAAATCACCCAAACGTACTCCCATTCCACCCCCAGTTCCCCGCAGGAATATCAGTAAAATTGAGATATACTCTCCCACCCTCAATTCCGATCTCTTTTTCCAGAAGTTCTTTAATCTCTTTACTGATTTTTTTATTCACCTGACTGTTTATCGAACCGATACTGCGGACATCAATAAAAGCTGCAGCACCTATTTTTCCCGACATACAGATCTCTGCATCAGAAATTGTCGCCATGACATACTGCTCCGGCTTTCCCGTGGCCTGAGAAACAATACCCGACAACGATTGAACAAGTGCTAATTTTGTTTCATCCGGAAGGTGTACTGAAGTTTCCATTTTGATCAGTGGCATATTTCTTCTCCTTTTTAATTGTGTACTTATTTACATCTACAAATCAACTGACAGTCTTGTTTTCTCTTATCCCGCAGCCGCCTCTCTCCCCTACCCTCTCTCCACTCGTGGAGAAAGGGGGCTTTCGCACTATTCTCATTCGTCCCGTATCAGTTAAACATTACCCATCAATGCAAAAATCGCACATTCTCTTTCCCCCCTCTCCATTCACTAATGGAGAGGGGGACTAAGGGGGTGAGGCGAATGCGCATTCTGCATACTATGCAAATCTCTGATTTCTCTATGCCCGCACTTCGCCTCTCTCCCCGACCCGCTCTCCACTCGTGGAGAAAGGGGGCTTTCGCACTATTCTCATTCGTCCCGTATCAGTTAAACATCACCCATCAATGCAAAAATCGCACATTCTCTTTCCCCCCTCTCCATTCACTAATGGAGAGGGGGACTAAGGGGGTGAGGCGATCGCAAAACATAAACCCCTTGCGACTTATCCCCTCTTTTTCCGTAAATCTGTCTACCGCAAAGATCAAAAAC
>JBNKZD010000105.1:0-16217 GCA_050301235.1 Chitinispirillaceae bacterium
GTGGCTGAAATTGAAGTGCCCGGTGACATATAAATAGTGAAAAACCGCCAACCAATTTAATTGGGATTGATTTTGTTGGAATGGAACCTTCATCGGTTTTCTACTTTTTTAAAATATTGTTTTATGATTTTGGACCGATACAACAAAGTCCTGGATTATTAAAATTCAACTATGCCAGACGTATAGAAAGATCTACTGATCCTGGATACTATCCATCAAATGGTATTGCTGTTAGTTTCAAATATGGATATGAAGGTAAAGAGGTGATAGTTCTTGTTAATGATGGGCAGAGAATTTTTTACCCTTATTTGAATTTAGATAATTGTTTATGGAACCCTGATAAAAATAATGATGGTATCCTTGATCAGAGAGATATCGAATTAGCTAAACATAAAAACTAAAAAGTAATGGACAAAACAATTAAAAGCTTTAAGGCCCTGCTTGTGAATGCGGGGTCTTGTTCAGCAAAAAGAGAGGGTTCTATGATTTTATTTCTCAAACCCAGATCACTGGTGAGTTCAATTGTCGGTAATTTACCAAAATATGCGTCGTCCAGTGCTGGACTTATCATGATTATTGTTTTCATGACATTCGCGCAGGTATCGATTCCTAATGCACCTGAATTGGTGTACCCACTTGACAATCAAACCGAAGTCAATCTATCGATACCCTTATCCTGGAGCGAGTCAGCCTGGGCAACCTGGTATAATCTTCAGGTTTCAACCGATTCAAACTTTTTGACAAAGAATGTAGACACGATGTTGACCACGTTTTATATTGGTATGAGGGATATTTACTTACAATATGGAGCAACCTACTATTGGCGTGTTAATGCAGAAAACTCAAATGGTGTCAGCCAATGGGGAGGCATATGGAAGTTTTCCACCCAATATTTCTCTCCTGTTTTAAATTATCCCCTGAACTACCAAACGAATGTTTCTATTAACCCTGAGCTTAAGTGGGACGAAGTGCGAAATGCAAAGTCCTATCGGGTCCAGGTAGCCTCCGATTCAAATTTCACTTCCATGATTATAAATGATTCGGCGGTGACCGCAACCTCAAAGACAATTGGACCTCTTTTTCCCGGTACTATTTACTATTGGCGGGTCTATGCAAAGAGTAAGTGGGGTGTGAGCAGTCGCTGGGCAGAAAGACGGGCTTTCGCTACGGGACCCTCAACAGCTATATCGTTTCAACAAATCACATCGTCAAGTTATGTTTTGTCTTGTTCCGGCCATGTCATCAAATATGTTTTGCCCTCAACTTTAAGTGTTTCGATGAAAATACTTGACCTCCAGGGAAAGGTTGTCTGGCACTTGAAATCAACAGCACAAAATGCGGGTTCATATTGCCAGAACATCAACCATAACAATCTAAGATCAGGTCAATATTTACTTGAATTTAAAGCTGGATCTTTTTTGACCGTAAAGAAAATATGTATGGTTGATTAAAGCAGGACACTGGCACCGGGGAGCCCCAACGTCATTGCATTAAGCTTTCTTCGCGATAATTGTGGGTTTCGAGAGCCTCAACCCACGGTGGCTGAGGCTCTCGAAGTCACCTTCTGGAACAGCTGTCAACCTTAATGCAATGACATTGCCGGGGAGCCCTGGACGGAGCCGTTATTTGCCATAGTAATCCGCAAAGAATAAAATGTGCGAAACAAGAAGAGATGAAATAATGGATCAGGCGTGTCGCGAGCAACGACCATGGTTCAACCGGGACTGCCGGGCGTGTGTCGCGGACTGATAACGCATAATTTTTATAGTTCGCAATTACATTATATTCACTAATCGGTGTAGAAGATTCGGTTGCGCTTGAGATATTCAGTCCGGTGAGGGAGGATTATTTTAAGTATGTTAACGGGGAAGATATTGTAAACTAACCAGATTACGATTCCTTTTAAGTATGGGCAAAAACGTCGTGCGATTCCGCGAACCTTTCTAAGAAATATTTTTCACTATAAGAAAATAGAAGTATAACAATATGAAAAATGAAATTACTCTATCTTTTCCAGGACTTCTTGCAAATTATGAAATACATTTTGGAATAATGTGCCAATGAACCTATTTTGAATAGTATATGCTTTCAAAAAGTCACAGACTGGCTGATTTGGTATGAACCATGAGTCTTATTCAAGGCTCAGATCAACAAAATTGCTCTCCATGTAACTATTTGGGCTGTGTGGTGAGCTTCCTTTGGAAGCAAGTTAGTCCAATCTAAACAGAACAGGATACGACAATGTCATTAAATGCTATTCTCATGATTGGCCTCGCAGTAGCAGCACTAATCGTCTTTTTCTATGTTGGGTCTGTAATTTCGCTGTGGATGCAGGCACTGGTGTCTGGTGCCCATGTAGGATTGATGAATATTGTGTTTATGCGATTCAGGAAGGTTCCTCCTCAACTCGTTGTAGTATCTAAAATCATGGCAGTAAAAGCTGGAATTGATCTATCCACCGATGAACTTGAATCGCATTTTCTTGCCGGTGGAAATATCATGAAGGTGGTGCAGGCACTTATAGCCGCCGACAAGGCGAATATTCCTCTGGCATTCAAGCGCGCCGTGGCTATTGACCTTGCAGGAAGAAATGTTCTAAAAGCGGTCCAGATGAGTGTCAACCCGCGTGTGATTGAAACGCCACGTGTTGCTGGAGTTGCCCAGGATGGCATTCAGCTTATAGCATTGACCAGAGTAACTTTACGGACGAACATTGACAGGTTGGTCGGGGGCGCTGGAGAAGAAACCATCCTGGCGCGTGTCGGTGAGGGGATTGTTACAACAATTGGCTCAGCAGTATCTTACAAGCAGGTGCTGGAAAAGCCGGATTCAATTTCCAAACGCGTTCTTGAAAAAGGGCTCGATGCAGGGACTGCGTATGAAATTCTGTCTATCGATATTGCCGATATCGATGTTGGTAAGAATATTGGTGCTGTGCTGGAAACAGACCGCGCAGAAGCCGATAAAAAGATCGCTCAGGCAAAAGCTGAAGAACGTCGCGCAATGGCAGTAGCAATTGAGCAGGAGATGATGGCAAAGATTCAGGAGATGCAGGCGAAAGTTGTCGAAGGTGAATCGCTGATCCCGCTTGCAATGGCAGAGGCATTTCGCAAAGGACAGATGAGTTCACGGACGTAACCCGGTGAACGATAGGCGGTGGATCGTTTTCCTGAGTATACGTTGCTTGAAACGGCAACGGTGAAAAACCCGGAAAATCCTGTTGTTTCAACTATTACGACAAATTCCGCTTGCCTTTCTCCTCTACTTATAGTATTTACCTGCAAAATGACCCTTGCAGTTGCATGTTGCCGGATCAAGCCGCTTAATTCAATAACAATGATCCCATGCCGGTAACCGACTGCTCAGAATATTCACGTTTTCAATTGTTTCTGCCGGTATTGTGGGGTAGCCGTTTACAGGAACTGATTGAATTTGTGGAGGTTATGGAGTTCGCAGGTAACGGGGGGGGCTATAGCGAGAAATGGATCAATCACGAACTGTTTGGTGTTACGTCGCTGTTGGCGCCGTTGTTTGACATAGCCAGCCAAAGAAAAAGAGTGCGTGCAATAAAGGAAAAGAACGGATAACAAATGATTAATGATAATAAAAATGAGCCAGAACTACAGATCAATTTAGAAGCTGATAAAGAACAAATTTACATTAATGCAGATAAAAACGGTTTATTATTACTAAAAAGCATGATTGATTCATTAATAGAAAAAGATGAATGTGATCATGTTCACCTCATGACTGAAAAATGGGGTGGTTCAGGGTTAACATCAAATGAGATTGTTCCAAACACATCTATTGTAAATCATTTAAAAATAAGTGTCTGGAAGAAATAAAATGAACGACGTATTTACATAGAATTATTTTAAAAGATAATTTATACAAATACATAACTTGAATAATAAGAGCGCGCACGAAAAGAACAGCAAATAAGATTGGCTGGCAACGATCAAACAACAGGCCAAATTGACATAAGCAAAGCCGCACGATCAACTGTTGGCCGGCCCGTTGTTTGCAATGCTTAAACCACCATAAGACAGAAGTGTACGCGGGTAAAGGCAATAAAATTTTAGTTGAAATTACAGAAGGAATAAAAAATGAAAATTGGAATTGTAGGGACAGGTGGAGTTGGCGGATATTTTGGGGGTAAACTTGCCAAAGCAGGTAATGATGTAATATTTTTAGCCAGAGGTAAACATCTGAATGAAATCAATAGAAATGGTCTGGCGATAAAAAGTATACAAGGAGATTTTAGAGTTGATGCAATTAGAGCAACTGACACACTGAAAGATTTTGGTATAGTTGACATTGCAATTATTGCTGTCAAAGCCTGGCAACTCAAAGACATTGCAAATGATTTAATAAATATTACCGGCCGGAACACAATAATATTACCACTGCAAAATGGTATTTCTGCAATAGATGAACTGAAAAAACAGGTTTCACCCGATAGATTTATCGGTGGATTATGCCGAATTATGAGTAAAATTGAAGCACCAGCAGTTATTAACCATTTTGGAGTCGATCCAACAATTACATTTGGCGAACTTGACAAAACAGTTTCAAAACGATGTGAAGAAGTGTTGGATGTATTTACCAGTGCAGACATTAAAGCTACGATTTCTTCTGATATCATAGCTGAATTATGGAAGAAATTTATTGTTATATGTGTTGGTGGACTTTTAGCAGTAACTAAAACGACCTACGGTGAGCTTCGAGAATTAAGTGAAACGCGACAGATGATGGTTGATTTACTTCAAGAAATATTTAATCTGTCCAAAAAAGTGGATATAAAAATAGAGCCTGATTTTGTAAATAAATCAATAAGTCTTATTGATTCTTATCCATACGATTCTACAGCTTCATTAACTCGTGATGTTTGGAATGGAAAACCTTCGGAAATAGAATATCAAAATGGGACAGTTGTAAAGATTGCAAAAAAGCATTCAATAAATGTACCGATTAATGAATTTATATACAATTCTATTTTGCCAATGGAAATAAAAGCAAGAAGTAAAGCATGAATTCAAATAAGATTAATAAAGGCATCAGGGAGGAATTACTGATAAAAAAATATGAACATCATTTCAAAATTAATTATTGTAGTAATTACAGGCCTGTCTTTTCAGACATTTGCAGGAATCCTGAAAAAAAGCGATATTATTGCTTATATGGGAATAAATCATACCGGATTTGATTATGTCAATTCTGAACCATATTTTAAAGATAGACTACATATAGGCCACAGCATTGGCATTGCATATAAACACCAATTATGGAAGAGTATAAGATATTCCGTTGGATTGGATTATTGCGTTTTGGGGGGTAAAAAATATTTCAACTATTCAGATACTCTGTTCTATTATGATACAACAAGCATGGCATATCACTTTTTTTCGAAAGTTCACATTGTAGGAAGTTATTCATTCTATTTTAAATATGTTTCTTTGCCTGTGATGTTAACCTGTAAAATTGCCAACCTTCCTTTAGAAGCCGCACTTGGATCTACATTTGGTTATATCATCAATAAACAGAGAGGTGATCACAGGGTGGGCGTGAATGGGGAAACAAAAGCGACCCCTGTAAATAATGAGACTGAATTTCATTCAAGATTGAATGGATCGATTGAGTATAATTTTATTAAAAAGCCACTTACTACCAGCATTGGCTTTCTATATAGTCATGAATTAACAAGGATTACATCAGTTCTGACATCAAGGGGCATTTATAATACAAATGAATTCCGAATATATTTATCAGTTGCAGTTTTGTGATCATTGAAAATATGAAACACAAAAGCGATATAGAGCAATTAATCGGGATCGCTAAGCGCGTGTAGGTTAAGTAAGCCCGGGAAACCATATATTGTAGCATTGTTAAGTACAGGAGTTGGACCATACGCATTAATGAATAGTATTCATTAATGCGTGTATAAAATTGAAGTTTAAACTGGTATTTTACTTTTTCATAATTATTTTTTTGGCAAGTTTCTGAGAACCAGGTGTTTTGATAAGGTATAAACCATGAGCACTTTTTTGGGGGGGCAGTAATTTACCCTGAATATCATAAACTCTTTTTTTATTATCATTTGCATGCAGTATTAAAAGTCCTGTTATTTCGTGTATTCACTACAGGCATTGTTAAGTATAAACTGGCCCATTTCTGTTTAAGATTTACCCGTATAGTATAGTTTGATAATGAATCGTAAATATCAGTTAATTGCATCGTGATCGTATCGATAGAGATTGAGGTGTCATTATAATAAAATATACACGTATCAAGATTACGTTCAAGAGATGCGTAATCACCGTTGAATAAAGTTTCCTTTATAGGATCAGATTCGGGATCAGAAATGGCAAATAGCAGTTTCACTTTGACAATATTCGAGTCAGGAGTTTTTTCAAAATAATAACGTAACAATTCAGCCGTTGGTGCATCATTAGAGGGTGAAACTTCAAAATTTAAAAGTAAAGAGTCTTTCTGACCCATCCTGTCAGTACAATATAGTTCTACTATTTTATTTCCGACTTCGCTTTCTTTTTCAGGGTTAATTGCAAGTAAGCCGAAACCAGAACTGTTTTCAATTGAACAACTGCTGACATCTGATTTTTTAATAGAAAAAGTTAATCGATCATTCGGAAAAATATCCTGTACATTGATCTGAAAGTGATAGACCCTGTTTTCCTCAAGAACTTTCGGAAAATCATCCGGTCGGGAAATAATCCGGGGTGGATCGTTCCAGTCAAATTTGACAAACACCCCCTTGCAATCATTACCCAATATTGGACCGGTGATAAGCCCGACAATTTCGTTTTCATGGCCCCATAACATATCAATTGTAGCTGCATAGGCTGGTGCAATAATCCAATGACTGGACCGTTTTGCACCGGTTGAGATATCGAAAATACCTAAATGAACAATTGAATTAATTGCACCCAGGGTATTCAGGGGGCCTTTGTATTGATGGGTAATATTGGCAACAATTAATTGTTTATTCATAAATCCATGGAAATAATTATTCTCAGAGCTATTGAGTTTGTAATAAAAAGGGCTCTGCCATATAATATCTCCCGAATTGTCCAGCTTAAAGAGATAGTCTTTGTGGGTTTCAACACTATCAAAAAGAGCATAGTACAATGCTCCTTCATCATCTACAGTAATATCATATATATGGTAAGTATACCTGTCACCAATAGTTTTCATCCATCTCAATTCCGATTGTGCATCAATATTCCAGAGTACTTCCAAATCGTGATATGCATCTATACCTGGTTTGATACCTTTAAAAAAATATCCTCCGTCAGGAAGTTTTTCGAAATTACCAGCTATTACAGTTGTATCGGGGCAGACTTTTATTTTCTTAAGCAAAATCAATGCAGTATCATATCTGAAAATTGAGTTTTTTTCCCTCGCTAAAACATCAATTGTATTCCCAGTCTGTTTGATGATTGTTGTATAAACGGGTATTTTCTTTATCCACAATTTTTTACCATTAGTATCAACACAGGAAACAAAAACGGTATCCCTGAATCTATGGTAGCCCACTCTCCGGAAAACTAACAGGTTCCCACCCTCCAGTTCCATAACATTCAAGATCGACTCAAGAGTACCTGTATTAGATGGAACACCTTCAATGGCGGCGGGGATTTCTTCACCAAAGGGCACATTCCACATCAGAGAACCGTTTTTACCGAATTTAACTAATTCAGATGTTGCATAAGAAGAGCCGTTATAAGCTTCAAAATCGCGCGAGGTAAAAACTGCTGCATACGAACCATTTCTAAGTGGATATATTTTTGTTGTTGGATATGCAGAACTTACAGTGTCGGTAAGCGGGTTAAATGAAATGACGTCAAGCGTTTGCGCTTCAATATGCATGCACATCGCAGTCATTAACAAAAACATTTGTACAAGAAAGAAATTTTTCCTGAATATGATGTTGCAGAATCAGACATGGTTAACTCTCTTATTTTAATTCTATTAACTTATGAGTTCAATATAGTGCTTGCATCAGCAGGTACCAACTATTTTGATGAAATTATTGGACAAATTAGCTTCCATTTTTTTGATTGAAAAATGTCACAAAAGTATCGAATATGCAGAAATTTTCAACCGCTTTGCTAAAGCCACCGTCTTCACTAAAAACCTTGCTTTCCCCCTGTACGTATATTATTTAACAGATGTTACCCTGTCAGTTACTATCGGATCAACCTCACCACAATTTTGATCCCATGCCGGTAGCTGACTGCGGAAAGATTAGTCTTAAGCAAAAGGAAGAAGAGAATAGGACGATTGGTAAGTAGGGAATGGTAACGCAAACGACTTGTTTGCGATTATTGTAGTTGCCGGTTTACAAAATCATTAACCAACGGTTATGTAGAACTACGTGTAGATAAAAGTGCCGAACATCGTTGCCAACAAACCGCAACGATTTTTCCTGCCTCACCGTTTGCCTTCTTTTTCATCGTACACACCGGAATATTTACAGAAACATTACTTAAATGAGCGGCTGTAGAACACAACAGGATTCTAAAGGCATTTTTACTCCTATCTCATCAATATCGGATTGTTATTGTTAAGTTCCTTAACTGCTGCTAAATCCGAACAGAATTAAACAGGCTAACATACCACCACAGAATAGTTTTTTATCGCACCCGGGTACCCCTGGGGGACTTTTTAATACCTGTTCAACAATACTGATATAAAAGGTCAACATGAGATCCGAAAAATTTCATTATGTTGTGTCGTATCATCCAACATTATCAACAATATTTCTGTAACCACTCTTCATCCATAGCTTCAGCACAACTGTTCACACATTCATAAATCTGATTATCTGATGTATTGCAGGTTCTGATAGTGGTTAGCAGCTCATTAGGGACAGTACATTTTTTATACGAAGAACCGTCTCCACCAAGTGTCAGCATTTTTACAAATTCACCATAGTTTTCAATCGTACGGGACGGAAGGGAGATACCAAGAGATTCAGTCAGATCTGATGGTTGACAATAACAGGTTCTGAACCCTCTTGACGAATAAAATTGATGGCTGGCCCTGACCTTTACTGCCAGACGTTGTACCTCAGAAAGATCAAGACAGAGGTACCATGTTTTCTCAATATCCTTTTGTTCGCCAATTCGATTGTAAAACTGCATCCAGTCTTTGCTGTGGACATCATTGGGATCGGCAACAAACTGATCAATGATACGAAAAACCCTGGTTATTGAAATAATATGCTCGGTAATAGCCAATCTGTCCGGCCCCTTTGTCGGAATTCCAGCACCTACCAGCTCCCGCGTATTTGTGATCCAGTCGCTGAACATCCTTTGGGCAAGAGGTACCAGAAAAGAAAAAAGTCTGTTGTCAACACTTTCGACATGTTTCAGCCCTTCACGATACGCCATACAAAAGCTGTCGCGTGCGTTTGGATTAGCCCGACACCAATTGATTTTATCGGCAATCGAATGTGCAAGTTCAGCATTGTTGCCAGTGTAGATAACATAAGGAAAGTCTTTTAAATCAAAAGCAATTTTATTTGGGTCATCGGTTATTAAGACTACCCGTTTCTGAAGTCCATGGGCAAGACCAACTTCATACATGACATTGGGACGGTTCCCGACTAAAATCGCCATGATTAAATCTGCTGATTCAATCTGCCCGACAACCCTGGTCATAATGGTTCCATCGTATTTTTGTTCGTCAACTCTTTCCGCAACAGCATTCGCAGCTTCAGCCCCTTTTTTGATGCCTTCCTCATATAATCCTGTAAATTCAGGACTGAACGGCATGAGTACAAAGATTTTCCAGGTTTTATTTATCATTGAGTCCATATTAAATTATTTGTTTTTTTGAGTAACCGTTAAATTTCCATTGTCCACGAAAATATTGAAGGTGGAACATTAAGCATATTAATAATCTCTAATACAGGTTATATCAAATGGTGAAGAGTGGAAACGTTACATATTGTAAACTCCTTTAACGTATCTGAAATGAAGATCGAAAAGAAAAGTTCAACTCAGCTTCAATCTTACTAATATATATTTCAATAAACAATTATCTTAATTGAAATGCCTTTATTTCAAAGGGTAATGGCTTTTTTTGAACATAAGAAAGCCGTTGGCAGTAAATGTCAGGAAACGTAGAGACGTACTACATAAAATATTTTCAGGAGCCTATCATGAGTTACAAAATCAAGTCTGTTGTTGAGCATTTTGAGAACACAAGCACCCCTAAGCGAATTCTTACACTTGATGGCGGTGGCTTAAAAGGTATTTTGACTATCGGAATTCTCGAAAAAATTGAAAAACTGTTAAAAAATCGACATGGTGGAGGAGATGAATTTCGTCTGTGCCACTATTTTGACCTTATGGCTGGTACATCGACCGGTTCAATTATTGCAACCCTGCTTGCGTTGGGATGGACTGTGGGAGAGATAAAACAAAAATATATGCAACTAGGTTCAGAGGTTTTCAAAAAAGGTTTATTCAGCCATGGATTTTTACGGGCAAAATATGATGCTACCAGATTATCTGCAAAACTGAAAGAATTTCTCAACGAAAGCACTAAATTAGGCGGAAGAGAATTGAAAACAGGCTTACTGATCGTAACTAAAAGGATCGATACAGGAAGTCCATGGCCATTAAGTAACAACCCGCAAGGAAAATATTTTGGTCCACGATCCAATGGAGTTATTGCAAACAGTGATTATCCTTTATGGAAAGTTGTTCGTGCATCAACTGCTGCGCCAACCTATTTCGATCCGGAGTATATAACCATCGCTGAAGAAACCGGTATGAAACCTGTACAGGGAAATTTTGTTGATGGGGGTGTTTCCTGTTTTAACAATCCGGCACTTCAGACATTAATGTATGCAACTTTAAAGGGATACAATGTTAACTGGCAAACCGGTGAAAATGTTTTGTTTATGGTTTCAATTGGAACGGGTAAAGACGATCCTCGTGTAAAGCTTTCAAATATTGCTGCAGATCAGGGAATCAAGGCGCTTCAGTCACTGATGGATGATTGTGCAGATCTACAGGAAATGATGTTGCAATGGGTTTCAAACAGCCGCACTGCACGGGAAATTGACAGAGAAATCGGGAATATGCAGAATGATCTTCTGACAGGGAGTCCCTTAATTACCTATAACAGATATAATGCAGATCTGCGTGAGGAGAGTGTACTTGCGCTTATCCCTGATGTTGACAAAAAAACATTAAAAAATATTTCCGAAATGGATGCCCCTGAAAATATGGACGTTCTCTACAGATTAGGAAAAGCAGAAGCTGAAAAATCAATTCGTGAAGAGGATTTTCCTTCTCTTTTTGATATTGAAAAGGTTTAAGTGCGGTTTTAAATTAACCAGACAGGTGAAAAAATGCAGGGATTTCAAACGTATCGTAAACGCGTTAACAGCAGTGTGACCGCAGTACAGCTTAAACTGGATACTACCGGTTTTAACTATACTAAGTGGGGAGGTATCCAACATTGTGAACAGGGGGACTGGATAATTGATAACAATGGAGATATTTACACCATTAAAGCTGATATATTTGCAAAAACCTATCGTGAGATAAGTCCTGGCCGCTATAAAAAAACAGCACTAGTCCGGGCACGGGTGGCAACTGAATCAGGTGTAATTGAAACAGAAGAGGGCTCTTCGGATTATGGACCTGGAGATTATATTGTTTTTAATGATGGTGATGAAAAAGGATACTGCATGCGTGCAGAAAAGTTCAATTCGATGTATGAAGAGGTTAAGTGATTGTACCGACTTGTCATCGGCTGCTTTCGGTGATATTATAGAGACTGGCGATCTTGTATACGCAGGAAAAATTAGTGAAGACATGTTCAGAATGTTAAGCAACTCTGATAAATGTAATTGCAGATATTACTATCGGAAATGCAAACGCCTTCTGTGGACTTGGCATCCAGAATTTACGATTTAAGAGTACTTCTTCGTTTCCCGTTCAATCACAGATTTAAGATTTTGAATCTTGATCAGGTACGGGTACATGCATTGCTTCAATCACGTTAACTTCTGTAATTTCTCTGGTATCTCCCTTTCCATTAAGTGGGATGCTTGTTTCAATAGGATTTGTAATAGATTCAAATTTAAATTGAACAAGAGCAATAAACGGGCTGGATTCTGTGGTAGGAGTGAATTTGTTATTTATTTGATTTTTTAAACAATATTTATTTGAAAGATTTTTTATTTTTTCGTTAACTTCCGTATCTATTAACAGCTGCATAAGACCACATGTGGCAAGTCCTGTGTACCCAGAAAGCACAAGTACCCACTTTGTAGAATCAAATGGGTTTCGGGCAATAACGAGTACACCATAACTTGTGTCCTTTTCGATATATGGGCGTTGACCAGGAAATGCAACCCATTCTCTTTCATCCGCATCGCAAGGTGTAAAAAAGGCGCTTTGTATGTCCTTTGAAATATTTTTTTTGTAAAAAATGAACCCTTCATGATTTGCACGCAGAGTTTTTCTTTTTTCATAAGGTTTTACTTTGAAAATTTCGCTGAGCACAACTTCCGAATAATCACTTACATCAGGTGAACCAACCACTATGCAGTTAGAATAATTACCTGAAAGATCATTACGTATTTTCTCTATGAATTCCTCACTAGGTTTCCCCCCCTTTTTCGTTTTTGGTGGTTCTGGTCGAATAAGTGTTGTTGGATATTTTTGAGCTAAATAAAACGAAGCTTCTGAGACCGCTTTTGAATCCCAACTGTCGATGCTTGTTCTGAAGGTTTCTTCATTCTCTCTTTGTGCTGAGCGTCCGCAGTAAAAAATAGTTACACGCCTCTTCTCACGTAAAATCCAATCCCATATCTGGCGGTAAGGGTTTTCTTCGATTTCACGGTGGTAGTCTATACAAATGCGGGGAAATATCCTCAAGAATCCCGTTTTCAATTCATACATGCGTGAATAGAATACATGCCATAGTCCTGTAACATCGAATGGGGTTGGATTCGAATGAAGCGTATTGGTAATAGGTATGACATCTTTTTCCATTCCATGTGCCATACCAAGGCAAAAAAACATGTAAGGATTGGACTGTTCGGTGTTTTCTTTACCATATGATGAAGTATCCACTATACAAATTCTGGCGTTTGAAAAGCAATCTACTATTTCACTTAATGAGCTCTTGTTTGTGATCCTAAGGGTTTTTATAGTCCAACCTTTTACCGAGGCGTTTTTTTCATCATAGCATCCTTTCCAGGCATCAGGATTGAACGACATTTTGTCTCGGTCGTTGAGGCTTTTTAAAAGATCGTTATCAAATGTAAAGTCTGCATCATTAAGAACATCCTTTACTAATTCTTCAAATATTCCAGATATCTCGCTCTCTCCATTTTCAACAATAATTATTTTACGTTCTCCAAATTTACCATGTTTCTCAGCAAGTTTGATTTTAGGAACAGAACATTTGTCAAGGCTTTTTATGCATTTAATCAGTTCTGTATGCGTACGGTAAGTAATATAACCACTTGAGCAATTTTTCCCATCTTGCTGTTTCTCTTTAGCATCTTTTTCCAGTTTTTCACCTTGGACAGTTTGATCATTCATCGCCCAAGCATTTTTAAATATATCAAGATAATTGTTACCGATTTCTTCATTGACACAGCATATCACACGTTTTTTAAGTGCATAAGCAAGTCCAAGTTCATAATAAACATTTGGATTTGGTTTAGTCAAATCGGCAAGCAGATAATCCCGTTGCAGTATTTCCTTGCATATTCCCTGGCACATAATGGAACCAAGGCGTACAGCCTGATCGGCCCGTTTAGGTTCAAGGCCTATCGGGTCACTACGAAGTGCTTCCTGGACAACATTTTTATCTTCCCCGGAATTAACTCTATCGCTACTACCATAAATCGAATCAAACGGAAACCCGAAAGGAGAGGCGATGAAGACTCCTGGTTTTGTTCCTGAAGGCGTCTCTGTTTCTTCCATTTGAAAATCACAAGGCTTTCCAGTCATGAAACATTTCATAATGTCATCTCTGTTGATAGTATTTTTAATTTATTACTTATGAGTTTAATATAGTGGTGGTTTTGGCTGGATACAACTTTTTTGATGAAATTTGAGGGAATATCAGCAATTTTTTTTGAATATGAGTATCAAATTGCCTTAAATGGACAAGACGCTCCGGTGGAAAGTGGGAAACTTCTGGCTATTAAAGTCAATTTTTTAAAATGTTCCATCTTATATGGCTAACAAAAATAAATTCCGAAATTAACATAGTTCATATAGCACTATCATCTCTGCCATAGTGAATTTGCGATAAAAATATCGGAACCTATTTGTTAATTAAATCACTATTAAAGCTGTTTTGCTCGAAGAACCATAATTAAAAAATAATCCTTTAGCCACTGAATCTGGTTCAGAAATTATTTGCTGGTGGGGACTTGGAATCGTCTTTTTCCACTTTTCGCAATGCTTCAATTTTTTTGATGACGGTTTCTTTTTTGATGAATGAAAAACGTTTTGATCAGCTTCCGGACCAAGTACTACATCAATAGGACGCGAGAGTCCATCCTTTACATCACGAATGAGGAAATATTCGATCTCCCTGACAGACCAGTTTTTAGCTTGTTCACCCTCCCTGCCGTCAATTGATTCTATCATAGAGGGTGTCGCAAGGACAATCTGTCGTCTCGATCGGTCGAGTGCGGGATATATCTTATTTTTTAAGAAATCCTCGGAAGGCCTTTCAAACATTTTATCCAACCAGATACGTGGGCGTTGTTCATGAAGCGACTTTTTTATCCGGGGGGAGTTCGTTGAGTACATCTGCCGGTAGTTTATAATTCTGTAGACGAGACCAAATCCACCGTGCAAGTGCAGATTCGTCTTTGCGGCGGTAGGAGATGAAGGCATCATATTGAGTAGTATCATTTTTTATTTGCCTCGATAGTATCTTAAAAAATCATATACGATAAAACTTTCATAGAAAAAGCAGGTGTACATAATCCTGAAAATCCATTTTAGACAATCATTACCGCTTTAAAAAATTGTGTAATAAACGCTTTTCAAACATTCTTGTAAATGAAAAACAACTATATTTGTTACTATTCACAGTTATCATCATTAAAAAGGAGACCCCATGTCACATCTTACAGAATGGCTAAAATTCGCACCTGCCCCGAAATCATTAAAAGGTAATGAAAAATGGAACATCTTTTTATCATATCGTTCGGTAAACAGATCATGGGTACTGAATTTATACGATGTTCTTCAGGATTCAGGGTATAAAGTATTTCTCGACCAGTGTGTTCTAAAGCCAGGCGACCAGTTGGTGAGAAAAATTGAAGACGGATTAATGCTATCCCAGTTTGCGATTCTTATCTGGTCACAAGCTACAAGGGATTCGGAATGGGTACAGGAAGAGTACCAGATAATGGTGAACCGGAATAAAAAAGATTCCTCTTTCAGATTCGTTGTTGTAAAGCTTGATAATTCAGATATCCCATTAATGGCTGACAGCCGGATTTTCATTGATTTCAGTTCATATCCGGATGGTCCCAATGGTGGCGAACTGCTTCGACTGCTTTATTCAATTAATGACATTTCAATGAGTCCCGAGGCTGTCCATTTTGCGGTTGCACAGGATGAGGCTGCAAAGGACGCTGCAATTAAAGTTGGGGCTGCAGTCAGAACCGGTAATCCCGGGAAGATTATGGAACTGTTCAACACCGGGGGGTTACCATGGAAGACTTCAGCATCATTAGGATGTAAAGCTGCTGAAGCATTAACAAAACTTCATGAATACGAAAAGGCATTGGAAATAACAGATGTTTTGATAAAGCAGTTTCCCAAAGCTGTACGCCCTCAACAATTGAAAGCACTTGCACTGGCTCGTCGGGGCCGCAGTGAAGAGGATCTTTTTCAGGCACAGGATATTCTGGCATTTTTATATGAAAAAGGTGAACGGGACCCGGAAACACTAGGCATATTTGCAAGGACCTGGATGGATCGATTTGATAAAACAGGTGATATTGAATTTCTCAAAATGTCACGTAATTATTATGCAGAAGCTTTTGAATCGGCTTGTGATGATTACTATACGGGAATTAATGCTGCCGCAAAGAGTGTATTTTTAAATACTCCGGAAGATCTTGAAATGGCAAAACAATTTGCAGCAGATGTACAAAAGATCGTTGGTGACAAACCGTATCCCGGTGATTA
>JBNKZD010000106.1:0-101427 GCA_050301235.1 Chitinispirillaceae bacterium
TTCATGTATTCTCCTTTATATGCATTTATAATTCCAGCAGCTTTAAAGCTTCATGAAACACATGATCAGCCGTAAATCCAAACTGTTTCATATTCGTTGCTCCAGGTGCTGATGTTCCGAAACGATCAATACTTATAATCAACCCCTCATCTCCTGCATACTGATTCCAGCCAAGACTTGCCGCAGCTTCGATCACGATGCGCTTTTTAATTGACCAAGGCAGAACAGAATCACGATAGGAAACTGGTTGCAGTTCAAACAACTCCCGACTCGGCATTGAAATGACACGTGAAGTAACTCCACACCGTTCCAATCGTTCATGTGCTCCCAACGCATGTTGTACTTCTGACCCTGTAGCAATCAGAAAAATGCGCGGATTAGTTTTTGACTCGGCAAGAATGTAGGCTCCACGATGTACACCTTTTGCAGATGCATAATGGGTCCGATCGATTGTGGGTACATTCTGACGTGTTAAAATAAGAGCAATTGGTCCTCTTCGCCATTTGATAGCAAAACGCCATGCCTCGACCGTTTCATTGGCATCTGCCGGGCGCATGTAATCGGAAAAAGTAAGAAACGTCGATGCGAACGGACGAATGCCACCATGTAATGCAAGCCCATTGGAAACTGTACCCATCGCATGTTCCCGAACCCCATAATGAATAATGCGGCCAGCATAGCCCCAGACTCCGCCACCAGCCCCCTGATGATCAGTTTTCACTATTTCTGCTCTTTCAAAATCACCCTGATCTTTCAGGGTTGTGTTGGTTGATGGATCAAGGTCTCCGGATCCCCCCATTAATTGTGGTAATGCGATTACAGAAGCACTCGGTGCTTTTCCACAGGCAACCCTTGTCTTTACTCCGTGCGTATCCGGCGGAAATACCGGCAATCCACTGTCCCAACCGGAATCAACTTCACCTTTTAGTACGTTCTGAAATTCTTACGCCTGCGATTTTCTACCTGATGGTACACTGATATTTACAGAAAGAATTGGAAATGTAAAAATCATCAAACAGAATGAGCCGAAGTTGGCAGTAAGAATAAATGTTGAGTCAGTTGAAGAATCAATAAACAATTACTAAAAAGTAAAATCAATGGAAATTACCACTTTTTATAGTTTACGCAATTGATTCCGAACAATTATTTTATATCAGGGTATAAAAAATAAGTCCGGAATTTAAAAGGAGGTTTTTCTGCCATGATTGAGCTTTTACGCTCCCGCCGCAGTATCAGAAAGTTTGAACCATCACCAATCGAACCTGAAAAAATTACACTTCTACAAGAAGCTCTTCTGAGATCTCCTTCATCACGTGGAAGAAATCCGTGGGAATTTATTTTTATTCAGAATCCTGAGATGCTGAAACAACTTGCGCATGCAAAAGAGCACGGTGGTGAGTTTCTTGATGGAACCCCACTTGGAGTTGTTATTCTGGGTGATGAAACTGTCACTGATGTCTGGATCGAAGACTGCTCAATCGCAGCGATTATTCTTCAGTTGACATCACACGATCTTGGACTTGGAAGCTGTTGGGTGCAGATCAGAAACCGCAATAATGTGTCTGGTGAACCGGCAGAACAAGTGATTCAGCGGTTACTTAACATTCCTCAACAGAAAAAAGTACTCGCCATTGTCGGTATCGGTAAACCAGCGGAAACTAAACGCGGAATTCCAGCTACGTTACTGAAAAAGAGTGCTGTACATACTGAAAAATACGGAAACATACAATAATATAATGTGTGATTTACTATTTTCATTATTTTTACATCTTCTATCATAAACAAAGAACTCTGCCTCAAAAGAAAGGATATTCCCAATGATTTCCGGACTTGCACATATTTGTCTTAATGTTAAGGACCTCAACCGCTCCATACCATTCTATATTAAACTGGGGTTCAAACCGAAATTCCAATTTACACGCAATAGTTCACTTTACGGAATCTATCTTCAGATAAGTGAAAACAGTTTCATCGAAATTTTTGAAAACAAACAACTTGAAACACCCACAAACACCGGCCTCGCCCATTTCTGTCTAGAAACAAAAAATATCGATACACTCATCGAGACATTAAAAAAAGAGAACATCGAATTCACCCCGAAAAAAAAGGGGTGCGATAACACCTGGCAAATCTGGCTTAAAGACCCTGATGGGAATAACTTTGAAGTACATCAGTACACGGCGGAGAGTTTGCAGCTTAAGGGTGGAATTGTTGAAGCGGATTGGTGAATTTCAGACTAAACAGTAAGCAATTAATACAAATTCAAACAAAATAGTACTCCATTCAGCCCAACTTGCCCTTATATTAGTGGAATAACACTTTGAATCGGGATTGTTTATTTTCATTTTTGTTGGAGGATGTCGGGTATGCTACGATGCAGTACTATTTGTGCAATTATTTCTGTTGGTTTTGCGCTTAATGCTCAAACGATTAACCTGCGTGGAACGGTTTCAAACACCGCAGGAAAGCCAATCGCTAATGCAATAGTCTCCCTTACACGCCAGGGGTTAAAAGACACCACCGGATCAGACGGGACCTATAAAATCGCAACCACTACATCAGTAATGATGCCACAGGTGCAGCCGCAAATTCCCGATATATCTCTGAACAAGGGTTACTTACAATTCAGCCTTCCGAATCCCTCGACTGTAAAAATCAATGTCTTCGATTTACATGGAACACTTCTTAAAAAGGAGGTGTATCGTAATGCAACTCCAGGTTTTTACCGTTTCGATGTGGAAAAAAATATTCAAACAGCAAAGCTTCTCGTAATAAAAACCTCAATAGGAAACAATGAGTACACATTTCAATATATCCCGAATTTTACCACGAAACAAGCGGTGAGCAGTTTAAATCTCGCAAATTACGACCATAAACTTGCAAAAGTAGATGCAGTTGGTGATACAATTAAAGTCACTGCTGCTAACTACCTTTCAAAAACAATTGCAATCACCTCCTACAATCAGGAACTTAACATTACACTTGATACAGCAGGCAATTCCATTGGGCGCAGTAGCGGCTGTGGCAAAACGCCGACCCTTAAAAGTGGTAAACAAACAATAAATGTCAATGGGCAAAATCGTGATTTCATGATAAAGATACCAACAGATTATGACAATAATCATCCCTATCCACTTGTTTTTGCATTCCACTGGAATGGTGGTAATATGAACGATGTTGACGGCGGTGGCAGCAGTGGGTATACCTGGTCATATTATGGACTTCGGGAGCAGGCTGATAACAGTACAGATCACAAGATGATCTTCGTTGCTCCAAATGGTATCAGTGCTGGCTGGGCAAATAGCGGTGGGCGGGATCTCGCATTTCTTGATGAAATGTTGAAGAAAATCAAGGGTGATTTATGTATCGATACTACTCGCATTTTTGCAATGGGGTTCAGTTACGGTGGTGGGATGAGTTATGCAATCGCCTGTGGGCGTGCGAACATTTTCCGTGCTGTGGCAGTTTACTCCGGTGCCCAGCTCAGCGGGTGTGATGGCGGCAATCTGCCAATCGCGTATATTGGAATTCATGGGCTCAGTGATCCGACATGCGGCATTGGGGGCGGACGCAGTTTACGGGACAGGTTTATTAGAAACAACGGATGCACCACTCAGGCAGAGCCGAATGTAGCCAGCAGGTCTCATACCTGCATCACTTACGCGAATTGCAACCCGCGCTACCCGGTTCGGTGGTGTCCATTTGATGGTGGCCATACCCCTGGAATTGTCGATGGCGGTGGAGATGATGGTGCAAAAACCTGGACTAAGACAGAAGTCTACAATTTCTTTACACAATTTTAGAAAAATCCATTCATATTGACAAAAGCAGGTAATTAACAGATTCTGTTAATTACCTGCTTCATGCATTTTTTTTTTAATACTGAGCCTCAGTTATAGCTTCACTACTTGACCTTCATCCTGAACTTACCTATTTTACAGTATCATCAAAACCCTTTCCGCAAGGAGAGCTCTATGTCAAAACACCTGCTGTTTTTCAACACATTACAGGAGTATCAATCATGACCGGAAACGTTGCACTTGATGTCGTCATCGGACTTGTTTTTATCTATTCACTTTACAGTCTCTTTGTCACTACCATTGTCGAATTTCTGGCATCATTGTTCTCCTGGCGCTCCAGAAAACTCAATGCTGCGATCCAACGCATGCTCGATGATGATGAAGGGAAAGGTTTTGCAGATAGTTTTTATAATCAGCCACTTATAAAATTTTTAGGAGAAAAGGATTCAAAGGTCAAGAGGTGGTTGAAAATTCCCAATCACCCATCATACCTTCAAGCAAGGAATTTTTCGATGGCTCTAATTCAGATGTTACATGGCGATAAGGATTCAGGCACATTCACCATCGCTAAACTGCGAAATGAACTCGAAACCGGTTCATACAAGGATACGTATACTGCAAAATACTTACTAACATTGTTGAATAATTCTCAGGAAAACCTTGAAAAATTCAAAACACACCTTGAGACCTGGTTTGATGACACCATGGAACGTACTTCCGGCTGGTATAAAAGAAAAGCTACCTATATCTCCCTGACTGTCGGTATTCTCATGGCAATGCTTTTCAATGTGGATTCGATCCAGATTGTCAAACAACTTTCAAAAGATCCAAAGGCAAGAGCGCAGCTGGTTGAACTTGCAACTCACTTATCCAGCGACACCAGCCTGATCTCCGATTCGCTAAGAAAAGAGGTCTTGAGTGCTCAGTTAACAAAACTCCAGTCATTATCAGATACGTCCATGCAGATCCTCAGTATATCACGTGATCCAACCAGAGCTTTCCTGCCGCTCAATTTTTACGTCAAAGTTGAAAAGCGTACAACAGAATTATCAGGAATGAAGAAACACACTTGTTATACCTGGTGTTTATTGCAGATTCAAAAGTT
The DNA here is from genome assembly GCA_050301235.1 of Chitinispirillaceae bacterium. Taxonomy (GTDB): domain Bacteria; phylum Fibrobacterota; class Chitinivibrionia; order Chitinivibrionales; family Chitinispirillaceae; genus JAFGIN01. Next base: position 4,906 of record JBNKZD010000106.1, read on the forward strand.
TTTAGGGTTTCTTTTTAACTTATGGTTTGATGATTTTTATAATTTTATCGGCTGCCTTATCACCGCAGTGGCCCTGTCACTGGGGGCACCTTTCTGGTTTGATCTGTTAAATAAACTGGTCCAGTTAAAAAGTTCACTAACTCCAAAAAAGACCGATTCCTCAACGGATTCGAAACAACAGCAGCCACAGCAACCTGAACCGGCAAATGTTGAAGTCGCGTCATGAGCACAAACTATATCACCGGTGAAAAGTTCGGAAAAACCAATTTTAAAAAGGAGCCCCTTAAGACGGGTGAGTATGAAGAGTGCTCCTTCCAGTATTGCGATTTTACAGAGAACGATTTTTCGAATTCGATTTTTGCAGACTGTACTTTTACCCGATGCAATCTCAGTCTGGTCAAATTAAAAATGACCACATTTCAGGATTGCATTTTTCATGGCTGCAAAATGATGGGTTTACACTTTGAGGACTGCAACGAATTTGGATTATCTATGCAATTTGATGAGTGTATTCTCGAGCATTCGTCCTTTTACAAAACCACTATCCGGGAAACTGCATTTAAAGCCTGCAAACTATACGAATGTGATTTTACCGAATGCGATCTCACCGGTTCCACATTCGACAACTGTGACCTGCTCAATGCGATGTTTGATCATACGAATCTTGAAAAAGTGGATTTCCGGACTGCGTACAACTATTCTATAAATCCTGAAATCAACCGGTTTAAAAAGACACGGTTTTCATCGAGTGGTTTGGCGGGGTTATTGGGGAAGTATGATTTGAAGATTGATTGAAAAACAAGTATCAATCACCCACCCACGGATCGTAAGCTTCCTTTTTATACAATTTTTTGTTCGGCTTTCCTTAACCCACCTAACCGCCGCCTCATTTGGAATAGTCTTATATATATCACTCATTACTTCAGTTGCAGTGAGATGAGGAGGCCTTGGAATTATTGGTTCAAAATCAGTATACCCATTTTTTTCATTGTTATTTCCCCAATTCTTCATTACCTTTTTGTTTCTCCACACTAAACGGCACCTTCGGGCTCAGAGCAACAAGAAAATTACTCAACTCGGCGATTCGCTGGCGTTGCACTTCAATGGGTGCTGCCATGAAACTTTTGGAGTTATTTGTTTGTGAATTACGGATTGCGATCAGAAGATCCAGCTTGCATCCATACATTTGATACAGCTCATTGCAATACGCAAGAACAGCAGAACTGTCTTTATAATGATTTTGTATCAGAAACAGCAGATATCTTTTCTTTTCTGAAACCGGATATGCTTTCATTTTGCTGTACCACTGATCAGCATCATGAAGTGCCGTATTGATACTGTCAATCCGGTTTTGAAGGCTGTCAACAACTTGCGCGTAGGGATTGCTATCATCAATTTCGATCGTTCTTGCAGAGAAATCGTCAACCTCATCCGGAAGTATTATCTGACTTGAATCAACATCAACACGTTTATACTTCTCCATCTCCTTTTCGTTTCTGGCATTTTCATTTTTTACGGCAGTATCTGCAACAGCATATCGGGCAATTAACATCGAATCAGCGACCCTGACAGAATCTGCAACACGTAACGAGTCGATCCGCTTGAGAGAATCCGCAACCCATTTTTCAGCCAGGGTCCGGGAATAAAGGTGGATTTTGGCATCAGCTGTGGCTGTTATCAAAAATATCATCGAAATGAAAGGGAAAAGCTTCATTGATAGCCCCATTTTTGTTGTGATGTTTTGGTAATAATAAAAATTCTATTTTCCGTATGATTACAGAATATAATCATTCACAGATGATGGTACAATATCTTAAATTTATTTACTATATGGTTTTAAAAGCTTACCACTCAAAATCTGCAGTTAAAATGACCATGGCTTATTCACTTCTGGAATTGCCATGATCACCAAGGAGCTTCAGTTAATATACCAAAGCGAGAAGATAATCATTTGTTTTTGTACATTATTTTCTCACACTCTTAAGAGCAGTCCCCCACGAGATAACCTGGTTGATTAGTGTATCAAGAGATTTTTCGTGCATCGGTGCTGGTTTAAATACCGAAAAATTCTCAAAGTCAGTAAATAGCGAAAGCATTACCTGTCCCCGCACATCTGCAATCTGCACTTCACCGAGTATAAGCCGCAACTGTTCTGCTGCCCGTGCTCCGCCGATGCTTCCATAACTGACAATCCCGGCCGCTTTGTTGTTCCACTCTGCATAGACATAATCTATCGCATTTTTCAAAGCGCCAGAAATTGAGTGGTTGTATTCCGGAGTTACAAAAACAAACGCATCAAACTCTGCAATCTTCGCAGCCCATTTTTTGGTATGATCTTTTGAATACATTCCCATTGAAGGGGGTACAGGTTCATCCAGTAACGGAAGGTTATACTCTTTAAGATCAATGAGTTGAAACTCGGCGTCCTTCCTTTTTGATGCATTTTCATATACCCATCGCCCTACAGACTCCCCTACTCTTCCTGGCCGTGTACTACCGATTATAATTCCTATCCGTATCATTTTGTTGCCTCCATTAGACTGGTTAAATATTTTATGGAAGTACCAAACAAACGCAAGGATCATGCCTGGGTAAAAGTGTACTCTTTTTATCAAAAAAACGTATTTTTATACAATTATGCACATATTTCTAATTCAATTATATTAAAACACCCCCGTAATAAAGGTGATGATTAAGATCAATAGATCTTGCATCATTCTAAAAATTTTATTATTTTCCATTAATTATTTTTGAATACAATTAAAAGAAGGATATAAAACGCCATGAAAGAAAAAATTCATCCCAAGTATGAAGAAGCTACATTTACCTGTTCGTGTGGTAATGTGATCAAAACCAAAGCAACAATCAAGAGCAGCCATCTCGATATCTGTAACGAGTGTCATCCTTATTACACCGGAAAGCAGAAACTCATCGACTCAGCTGGTCGTGTTGATCGTTTCCGCAAACGTTACGAAAAAGTCAGAAAAGAGTCTTAGCTCTTTCTTACTATATTTTAAGGCAGGAGAGCTGAAACAGTTCTTCTGTCTTTTTTTTTATTATCACCAGAGGTAGCAATGAAATTTTTACAGATTTTGAAAAACAGTCTTCTCTTCCCACTTCAGCTCATACTTTCAGCGCCGAAAAAAAATGCTGTTGGTGGCCAGGCCATTATTGAAGGGGTCATGATGCGGGGAAAAAACAAAGTATCATGGGCAATCCGCAAGGGGCCAATGGAAGTTTTAGTTGAAGAGCAGGAGTTTCAATCTGTATGTAAAAAATATAAGTTTTTGGGCCTTCCGGTGATCCGTGGAGCAGTTAACCTGTATGAATCAATGGCAATCGGATATAAAGCACTCTCCCGCTCTGCAGACATCGCCGTCGAACTTGAAGAACAAAAGAAACAGACCACGAAAAAGGTTGAAAAAAAGACAAATAAGGCAGCCGATCAGGCATCTTCGATCTTTGGACTGGTGCTTGGACTGGTTATAAGCCTGGGCGTGTTCATGTATTTGCCTATGTGGATTCTCTCCCAGTTTGTACCCAAAGAATCTGCACTTTTATTCAATACACTGAGCGGTGTTATCAGAATTGTTTTCTTTCTTTCGTACCTTATTCTTATCAGCATGTGGAAAGATATAAGAAGAGTATTTGAATACCATGGCGCCGAACATAAGGCAATCTTCGCCTTTGAAGATGGTAAGGAACTTACGCTAGAAAATATGCGTCCCTACACCACACTCCACCCCAGATGTGGAACGAGCTTTCTTTTCCTTGTCATATTGTGCTGCATACTTCTTTTTTCAATTGTTGATGCATTAATCATTACTTTTATTGCGCCTTATCCTAATACCTTCATGCGAATGCTTGTACATCTGGCACTGGTACCCCTTGTCAGTGGCACATCATACGAAGTATTGAAATTTTCAGACAGGTATCAAAGCTTTCCGATAGTCAGTTTTTTTATTAAACCGGGACTCTGGTTACAGAAAATTACTACCAAAAACCCCGACGATACACAACTGGAAACTGCATCACTGGCTCTTAAGGCCGCATTGTAGCAGAGTTGGCACCGCGTACAACTTAATGGGAACCACACTGCACAATTGTTGACATAAAGATACTTCGGTTCAATTGCCACACAATAAGGAACTCAACGGATGTCCGAAAATAACCAGATAATGGTCGAAAAAGTGAAAGCGCTCCTGATTCACAAAAAGGAACTTGAAGAGCTGCTGGCAGACCCGTCAGTAAGTTCGGATCCATCAAAAATGGAGAAGCTTGGCAGAGAGTACAACAATATAAATCGGAATCTGCCGGCATATAAAAAGTTTCTTGATGTAGTTCAGGCTATTACCGGTGCTACGCAGCTTCTATCAACCGAAACAGATCAGGACATGCTTGACATGGCCCATGAAGAGATTCGGGAAAACGAATCGATCCTTCCTGAACTCGAACAGCAGGTAAAATACCTGCTTGTTCCGCGTGATCCCAAAGACCAGAAAAACGCTGTTGTTGAAATCCGTGCGGGAACCGGTGGTACTGAAGCCGGTATTTTTGCAGCAGATCTGTATCGGATGTATACACACTATGTCGAAAATAAAGGCTGGAAAATCGAGATCCTCAGTTCCAGTTTCGGAGATCTGGGTGCTGTTAAAGAGATCATTTTCATGGTAAATGGTGACAATGCCTATGGAACTCTTAAATATGAGTCCGGTGTGCATCGTGTACAGCGTGTCCCGCAGACAGAAGCACAGGGACGTGTGCACACATCAGCGGCATCAGTGGCAATTTTCCCGGAAGCAGATGAATTCGAAGTTTCGATTGATCCAAACGACCTGCGAATCGATCTGTACTGTTCGAGCGGGCCAGGAGGTCAATCGGTAAATACTACCTATTCAGCAGTTCGTATCGTTCATATTCCTACCGGCATTACAGTAACCTGTCAGGATGAAAAGTCACAGCATAAAAATAAGGCAAAAGCACTCAAAGTGTTGCAGACGCGCCTTTACGAGCAAAAACTTGCTGAAGTGGAAGCCGAGGAGTCCGCTGCGCGAAAAAGTATGGTCAGCACCGGTGACCGAAGCGCCAAAATCCGAACCTATAATTTTCCGCAAAACCGTATTACCGACCACCGTATCAACCTGACTCTTTACAATTTGGAAGGTGTGATCAATGGCGACCTGGATCAGCTTATCGATGCTCTTTCTATTGCGGATCTTGATGAGCAGATGAAAAACACAAGCGTCTGATTGCACTAAAGGCAGCCATATGCCAGAAAAGACGGTACTGATGACAATCGGTGAAGCACTTGTCCATATCCGCGATGCTCTGGCACCATTAAACGGGGAATTTGCTCTCCCGCAGGCAGAAGAAATACTTATCTCATTGACCAGCCTGGACCGGACGCATCTTTACATTTCAAAAGATGTCAATCTCTCCGAAATTACCGTTGATACGATCGATGCAATCATTTCCCGTCGGAAAAACAACGAACCACTCGCATATATTCTTGGGTCCGTATATTTCTACGACCGGGAATTCATTGTTTCCCCTTCAGTACTGATCCCACGCCCTGATACTGAAACACTTATCGAAAATATTCTTAAGCAGCAACCGCCAACACCACAACGGTTTCTCGACATAGGAACCGGTTCAGGAATCATCGCATCTATTTTGACTGAACATCGTCCCTGGAAAGGTATCGCTCTGGATATCAGTATCGATGCTCTGCGAATTGCAAAGCGTAACCGACGATCAACATTTGATCTTGTCTGCTCCGATATTTTCTCATCTTTAAAACCGCAACATCAATTTGATTTCATTGTCTCTAATCCTCCGTATATTGATAAAGCGTCAATGAGCAATCTTGATAACGATGTCAAGGACCATGAACCCCATCTCGCACTTTTCGGTGGTGATGACGGGTTATTTTTTTACCGTCAACTTGCTTATCAGGCGGCGGACTACATAAAAAGGGAAGGCTTTATCTATTGTGAAATTGGTTATAATCAATTAGAAGCCTGCCGCACTATTTTTTCAACACACCACTGGCGGGACATTTCCATCACATACGATCTTAGCCGTCATCCTCGTGTGTTGTCTGCAAGAGTACCAGGAGCATGAGAATGTCACATAATAGTGATAGCCCCCTACCCACATTTTTAGCCCGTTCGCCTGTAGCTCCACTGCTTTCCGGACTTTACGGAGCAGGTGTGAGTTTCAGGAACCGATGGTTCGACAGTATCGCATCAGCGAGTAAAAAAGTCAATCGTCCAGTAATAAGTATCGGAGGTATACGCGCTGGTGGTACTGGAAAAACACCAGCCACAATACTTGTAGCATCACTTCTCCGCCAGCTTAATTACACACCGGCAATACTTTCACGGGGGTACCGCCGGACATCTACGTCACTTAAAATTGTCGAACCACATGAAAACGTGGACTGGAAAGAAATCGGTGATGAACCATCAATGATACACAATACGCAGCCGGAGTGCTGGATGTGCATTTATCATGATCGGATTACTGCTGCAATTGAACTGGAAAAAAAGATTCCGCAGAGGGCGGTATTTCTGCTTGATGATGGTTTTCAGCACCGAAAAATTCGCAGGGATCTCGACATCGTCTGTCTTCATGAACACACCCTTGATGATATGCTGATTCCTCGTGGTTTTCTTCGTGAGCCGTTGAATGCACTTAAAAGGGCGCATGTGGCATTTTTAATTGGGTCACCTGAAAAAAATGTAGCGCTAAAGACAGCACTCGAAAAAAAGTACTCCAATTTGGAAATTTTTGAGTTATTATACAAACCACAGGGGTTTGTTCACACACAAAGTAAAACATTGCAGAGCGAACTTCCTTTTTCTACAGCAGTGGCGCTCAGTGGTATTGCACGCCCGGAGCGATTTTTTGAGACATTAAGACAGAAAGGTCTAAATCTCCATAAAGAGCTGGTTTTTCCGGATCATTATCAATTCAGGAAGGATGAATTTTCTCGTATCCAGAAATTATATTCACATGAATTGATAACGACTGAAAAAGATGCAATACGTATTTTGGACAACAACGTTGCGCCGAAAGCAGATTTCTGGTATCTTAAAATGAGTTTATGTTTTAACTCTGATGATTCATTAAACCGTTTTAATAAACTTTTGAAAGATAAATTTTAATACTTCTTCCAAGGAGGAACATCGTGCGGTCTCTTTCATTATCTTTACTGTTCTGTCTCATTTCACTATTCGTCTTTCAGTCATCCGCAAGGGCTGAAGGTTCCAAATGGGTGGAAATAAAAGTTGCATTTGCAAACATATACAAACAACTCGACCCGGAATCAGAAATTATCAAACAGGCCAAAAAAGGTGATCATCTTGAGTTGGTGTATGATGGAACTTCATGGTATCAGGTAAAAGTCGGGAATGCTACAGGATGGGTCGAAAGAAGATCCGGTGACATTGTGAACCGAAATACTCAAAGCCCTGTTGCTGCTATTGTTATTATTCTTCTGATCATTGGTGGAACCACTGGTGGTATCGTTTATTTCAATAAAAATAAGCCACAGCGAGACGAAGTATAAATTTATGTCTAGATTCAGTTCACAATTCTTCAAGTTGTGGATCTGTCTGTTTAGTATCTCTGTTCTAACTGGTGCTCAAAATCAATCAGAAGTTGAAGTCGTTGATTTTTTTGCAAAAGTATACCTTGCCCCCAACGAAAAATCAAAATTCGTTGGATTAGCACAAAAAGGTGAACGGTATGCGGTTATTGAACAGCACGATACATGGGTCAGAATCCGTTTTAAAAATGCGAATGGATGGGTTTACAGTTCCCAGATAGGTCCGGTTGGAAGTGTCGCAGCTGCTGCTGAAAAAGCGACCAGGGATTCCATCGCAAATGCTGAAGCTGCATCCAGAATTAGAACTGATTCCTTAGAAAAACAATCTGCAGAAAAACAATCTACAGCCGCAACAAACGAGCAATATGTTTCTGAAAGTGAACACAGTAGCAGCTCAAAAAGTAGCAGATCCGAACAAACTGTCGAGTCTGTTTCTCAGGAATCAAAACCGGAAAATAAACCGCGAAACTGGTTTTCAAAGAAATCATTACCCCAATTACCTTCTATTAATCAGGATCTTAACGATACTACGGTCCTCTTTTTCCAGGTTACCTTTGGCCCCGCCCGTGTATTGAGCTATCTTGACCCGGAAGCTCCGATTCTTGGTATGGCAAAAAAAGGTGATAAACTACCTTTGATCGGAGAGGGTGATTCCTGGTGTAAAATCATGTTTAATGATACCATTGGCTGGATCGAACACCGCTATGGAAAAGTGGTTGAGGACACAGATACATTTGATATCCAGGCGTATATCCCACTGTTTATCATTTTAGGTATTATTGTTTTTACTGCAATCCTGTTTTTAATTTTTAAGAATAGAGCTAAAAAAAGCATTACCGTATCGACGAATGTGAAAAAATCGGGACTTATCATTGCAAAGTCAGATAAAGAGATTCAGTACACATTAACCGATTCAGTTGTTTCCCTTGAACGATGTTTTATTGAGATAGGTTTTACAATAACAACCGCAAGGGAAAACCAATCGATCAGAGCAGCACTCTCACAAAGTGCCCCGGATGTGGTTCTTGTTGATTGGAAATTTGATCGAAATATTCTTACATCGCTCGAACGGTTATTTGCAACATTACCTGGATCTGAAAAAGCATTATTTATCATATACAACGTTCCGGATCCCGCATCAATGCGACCGAGCAGAATACTGCCTAATATGACCTATCTTGGCACGGCATTCTCTGACAGGGATATTTTCAAAATCGTTACGCCGATTATCATTAGTGAAACAAACAAAAATATGCAGAAGAGTGTGCAGTCATCAGCTCTTGAGGGAGAAATTGGTGAGGGAAATCTGCTTGAAGTACTTCAATTTATTGAAATTGGTCGAAAAAGCGGATGTCTTCTGGTCGAGACTGACCGCCCCTTTGGATTGATTTATTTCACTGATGGTCGCATTGTTTATGCAGCAACAGCTCAAAGAATTATGGGCAAGGATGCAATATTCAGCGTATTAGATCTAAAATCGGGTAAATTCCGTTTTGTAACCAATAAACGCCCTAAAGTAACTAATATTAACCTCTCTACCTTAGAAGTATTGATGGAGTGGACCAAGGCTGTTGATGAAGCTAATGGGAATTGACTATGGCCGCAGACGTATTGGAATAGCAGTATCCGATAGTGATGGCTATAGTATCCGGGGTTTGACAACAATCGATCGGAAAAAGAATCCTGATACCATCTCAGCAATTCTCTCTATCATTAAAAACGAAGCACCCAATAAGCTGATTTTTGGTCTCCCCCTTGACATCGATAATGCAGATACTGTAATGTCAAAGGAGATACGGACCTTTGCAGCCAGACTATCAACCGAATCTGCTGTCCCGGTTGAATTTATTGATGAAAGTTTTTCATCAATAAATGCCGGAAAACTACTTATGCATCGGAAAAAAAAGGTTCGGCGTGATAAATCCACTGTTGATAGAGTGGCTGCATGTTTAATCCTTGAACGCTACAGGGAGGAACAGGGGTGTACCTTTTAAAATTTACACCTGTTTTCATCGTTCTATGCATGCTGCACTGTGTACCTCACCAATCCCGTTATTTTGAAAAAATCGCTGCTCCATCATTGGCTCCTCTTACATTAGCTCCCTGGCGTGACCCGTTTAACAATGTAATTGAAGCGGTTTTTATGCAATGGGAGCCTGGTTTGAATGATGAAAAAAACATCCAGTACTACACGTTGTTGCGAAAACTTCCATCAGATTCCATCTACGATGTTTTTTCGCTTTCACAAAGAATTCCATCAGAAGTAACTGCTTTTTATGACCCGATCGATCTCGATATTTTCCCCATTGAGGGATTTGACACCTTATGTTACCGGATTTACGCTGTGGATATCTACGGAAGACCTGGAGACACCTCTGAATCACAGGTGCTGCTTTTAGCTCCACAGCCACAGATGAAAAATGTTAACTGGATGGATGGTTGCATTCAATGGGAATCCTGGATCCGAGGTGGACAGGTTTCATACGGAGAGTTCTGGATTGACTCATCGAAATGCAGATGGTCAAGTAAACCTTCAGAATCATTCCCAAGAACCGATGAACCGGCGTTATTTACTTCATGCAAACCGGATTCATGTGAACTGCTTAGAGATCGATTTTTCTATTACGCACTTTTTGTTGATGTTGTTGATGCCCATTCCATCAGGGTCGGCAAAATTCAGAACGGGAACTGATCATGAAGTATATTTTTCATATGACTTCAGATCAAAAGTATCCTGGATTATTCCTGTTCTTACTGATTTTTCTTTCTGGAATATCATCGTATGCTCAAAGTGTAACATTTAAGAACGGTATCATATCAAACAATACACTCAAACTTGAATTTACTTTCACTCCTGCATCTTTATCAGATTCACTTCATACTGTTTCAATTTCATCAATTCCACAGGCAGCTGTCATTCCCCGTATCATTATTGATTCTATTAATTCGATCCAGGCATCATGCATTAAAAAGAACAGCGGTTTTTATGGGAACGATTTTATTGATAATGTAAACATCATTTTTCGAGGATTCACACCAGGGCAAAGTTACACCGGAAAATGTCAGATTCTATTTCAACATGCTTCATTAAAAGATAATGAGAATGTTCGTATCAGAAACAACATGATCTCTTTTACGATCAGCAGTCTGTCACTTGGGAAAAAAAGTGTTCAAATCCCACCTCTTTTCACCCCACCCTCTGACGAGTGTCTCAGTATAAGAGTCCGGAATGATGGCATTTACAAATTGACTGGAAAGGAAATGAGAGATGCCGGCGTTCCGATTAAAAGTATTCCAATTAAAAACTACCGGCTATTCTTCAGAAACAAAGAAGTTCCTATTTACATATCGGATGGTGCGACCCGTTATCTTACCGATAATGACTACCTGCTATTCTATGGACAGAAATTGTATGGAACAGTTCATTACTATGAACAATTTTCTAATACATCCATTTACAGACTGTTCTGGGGATCTTTACCGGGCTTGCGGGTGGCCAGCGTTTCCGGTGACCGAAGAAAAGATCCTACGTTATATTCAAGCGGGAAAACACTTAAATCAGACGTTATCATTGATACGTTACACATTGAAGAGGACGATGCTATCCGATGGCTTGGTAATATTACCGACATTCCAACCGAAGAGATTACCAGCGCAGCAGAAGCAAACGACAGTATTGACAACTGGTATTGGGGAATGTTCGGTGAAAAAGACCTTACGTCTTTCCCATTCACCATACCCTCACCATCACAGAATGGTACTGCCCGGATGCGGATCGGTTTGATGGGTTTGACCAGTATCGACTCTGTAATTACCGATCACCGGTTTGATTGTTTTATTAATGGAAATCCAGCTGGTGATCATCAGCTTATCAGCTGGGATGGCCAGCGGAGTATGGTATTTACGACCGATTCATTTCCATCATCCTTTTTACTACATGGAAAAAATGAGATCAGCTTTGTAGCTAAAAACACTACAATTCCCGATCGTGTCGCTCTTAACTGGATTGAATTTTATTATCCTTATACATTCAATGCATATGGCGGTGAAGCTCGATTCAGAAGCAGTAAAAAGTTCGATTGCAAACTTGTCGAATATGAAGTCAATGGTTTCACGAGTAAAGACATTGAGCTCTGGGACACTGATCGGGGCAGGTTTTTTGTCAATACCATTATCAGTGAAGGCAGCGGTAAAAATCGTGGGAGCTATTCACTTGTATTTCAGGATAGTGTGTGTAATTCATCCCACTATTTTGCACAGGAAGTCAGGAACCGGAAAACACCTGAAATTCAACTCGATACACTTCAATTCGATATAGCTGCACTGAAAGATGCTGATTATATAGCCATCGCACCAGACTCTTTCCGGCTCACGCTCAAATCATTACTTGACCTGCACAGCAAACGTAATCTCAAGACGGCATTCGTTGATATCAAAACCATTTACCACTTTTTTTCGTATGGTATTCATGACCCGGATGCAATCAGAACCTTTATTCAATACAGCTTCCAGAATAACCCGGATCATCCGCCAGTGTATATACTGCTTGCGGGCGACACCAGCCATGATCTGGACAAAAGCAATAACAATCTCAACCTTGTCCCCGTCCACCTTTCACGTATTCCGGGATGGGGACCTGCAGCTGATGACGGGTATTATGCGACAGTAAATGGGAACGATCAATTTCCCGATCTCTGTATCGGGAGATTTCCCGCGCGAAACCGCACGGAGTTAAAATGTATCGTTGACAAGACCTGTTTATACATCCGTACGCCGCAGCGCGGCTACTGGAAAGACAACATTCTGCTTCTGGGAGGCGGTGAATCCGATTTTTCCACGTTTAACGACCAGGCATCATCCGAGGTGATCGGACCATCGATGAATATTGTCCGAATGGATGCTGAGCCATCATCACGCTATTACAAAGATGCATCACTCGCACCGGGAATGATTGCAGATATAATTAACAGCGGAGTATTTTTTGTTAATTTTAACGGTCATGGTGGTGGTAATATCTGGTCGGATAATAATTTCTTTGGATATAAGGACCTTTCCAGACTGCTTAACAGTTCAGGCAGCAGAGGTGGCCGTTTACCAATAGTGTTCAGTTTTACCTGCCTTACCGGTTTTTTTGAAAGTGTCTATTACCGGTCCCTTGGTGAAGAGTTTCTTCGAAACAGTCCCAGTGGTGCTATCTCGTTTTATGGAGCCAGCGCATACACATCAAAAAACGGGAATGTAATAATGAATAAAATGATGCTGGAAAATGCCACCAACCGTTCATTTACAACTGTCGGTGAATTGATACGACATTGTGAAATGAATCTGCTTGCCAGCTATGATGCACAATACCTTTCACTTGTCAGACAATACAATCTGCTTGGAGACCCTGCTCTGCCACTTCTCTATCCGGACACATCGCTCAAACTCACACTTAATAAGAATATGATTGAAGGAAATGACAGTATTGTTGTTTCTGGTACATCACCTTCCATAAAAAAAGGTAATGTTCGTGTACTTTTAACTTCAGAGGGACAGGAGTGGCTTTCTCGGTTTTCTACAACACAGGATGGATTATTTACCGAACAATTCAACCTCAAAGCCGGGTCCCATAGTATCGATGGTGTTGCGCGGGCATATCTTTGGAATGACTCAATGGAATCAAGTGCTTTCGCCCGATTTTTAAAAGATTCAATCAATGTGAGCAATGTGAATCTGACCCCTGCACTTCCTCGATATGGTGATTCACTCACAGTACAATGTTCTGTACCAACAGATTCTTCAAGCCGGGTAGCATGTTTAATTTCACTTTACTCACCAGCAGAAACCCCGACGTTCACCGCCCATCCCTTGACCATGATCAGCAATGGTATCTGGCAGACAGTAACAAAGATTCCACTTGTTTACAAAGGTTTCCGTAATGCAATAATCGGCATACAGTTCCGAGTTATCACACAGTCTGAAAGCAGGGAAAGCAGATTATTCACCTTTAAACTTGCCGATTGCCCCGACCTGACATTTACCAATAAAAACCTGTCTTTACACTGGAGCAACGACTCACTCCGAACAGATTTTCAAATCATTAACGTTGGCACTGCAGCAGACTCACTATTTTCTGTTGTGCTACTTACGGGAACAACGCCATATAATCTGGACACAGCTACAAGGTACCAATTCAACAGTATTCTTGCTCCAGCTGCGACAGCCAACCTGAGTTTTTCTGTACCCGATACATTTCATTACCTTACATTTGCAGTAGTCCTTCAAAGCACACAGCCGGAAAATTCAACTGTTAACAACAGAATTGACGGAGCTACCATTGTCAGCAAAAAGGTTATCACTTCCCCCGCAGATACACTTTTCTCAACTGGTCGCGGTATTGGTATACACCCGGTGCATACACTCATAAATCCAGTCACCCTGTTTCTTCTTACCGACACACTGAAAGGTTCACAACCTCTAAAAAGTACCTCCAGCTGGGCGCGCCTTCAGAACGACTCCATTATATATGCATCTATTGGATCCAGACCATCGTTATCTCCCGGAGATTCACTCGAATGGATATTCTATCCCATTTCCCAGCTGGAGAACATATCAAAGAGCGGAGCACTCACGGTTATGTTCTTTGACAGTACCCTCTCACGCTGGCATTGCACCGGACAGAGAGTGCCCCCAGTAAATAGAAGTGTTTCTTATTCTACGACATCAACTGTATCCCGGTATTCGGCAGCTTTTATTGATGATTTGCGACAACCTGACATTTCTGTAAACGTATACGGCCGTTCTCTTGACATTGTTGATTATGCCGCCAAAGATAAACCGTTTTCGATTTTTATCACCGACCCATCAGAACTCGCTCCATCATCAATTCAGCTTTTTCATAATAACAAATTGCTGTCTCAGAATAACTACAGTCAAATCAGTGAAAATGGTGATCTCGAACACATTTCTATAACGGCTTATCTAGTCAAAGAATCACTACTGGATTCATTAACAGTAAAAGCGTGTGATCTTGCAGGGAATTGTGTAGTCCGCTCATTTCCCTACCTGCCTGGCCAGGATCTTTCAATACAGTTTTTGTCATGTCACCCGAATCCTTTTACTGCAGCGTTGCGTCAGGATGGTACTATGACAATGATCCGCTTTGCATACATGCTGACAGATGCTGCAAATGAGATTCAGTTCACCATTTACGCTGTTACTGGACGGCCGATCCGATCATGGAAATTCACAAATCTCATCGGATATCAGGAAATCAACTGGGATGGACGGGACCGTGATGGGTATCGTATTGCAAACGGAACCTACTATGCAAAACTCGTTGTGAAAAACAGATCTAAAAAATGCAAAAAAATTATTAAAATTGCCAAACTGGAAGGATATTAATCTTGTCACTTTTTATTGTTTCTACACCAATTGGTAATCTTGGCGACCTATCATATCGTGCTGTCAAGACACTACAGGAAGCAGATTGTATCTGTGCTGAAGATACCCGAGTTTCCAGAACACTCCTTTCTTATTATAATATTTCAACACCGTTAATCTCATATCATGACCATAACGAAACCATGGTAACACCCAAGCTTATTGATCGAATGAAAAACGGTGAAGATATTGCGCTGATAACCGATGCAGGAACACCAGGAATCGCAGATCCTGCATTTTATATTGTTCGAGCAGCTATCCAGCAGAGAATTAAAGTTGTTCCAATCCCCGGAGCATCAGCAGTACTTGCCGCACTGGTATGCAGTGGTTTACCCTGTGAAAAGTATATTTTTGAAAACTTTCTGCCACATAAAAGTGCTCAGCGGATCAGGGTGTTTGAATCATTAAAAAATGAGCAGCGAACCGTTGTGTTTTATGAAACACCTCACCGCATACTCAAAGTACTCAATGAGATAAATATTACTCTTGGTGACGTGCATATTGTAATCGCACGAGAGTTGACTAAAATGCATGAAGAGTTTCTGAGAGGAACCCCTGAAGAACTGCTGAAACACTTTTCAGTTAAGCCACCAAAAGGTGAGATGGTTGTGCTCCTGAATACCCGAATTAATTTCACACTTCAATCATCTTCTAACGAACCGGAGAATGACGAACCTGAAGAGGATTAAAAAGTGTCAGTTCAAAATTACTTTAGATACCCGATAGTATCGAGATGATTAAAAAAGGCATCTGCAGCATATTTCAAACCATCGACCATAGTAAGCGCTTCCGCGTTTTTTGCTTTTGCAGTTTTTTCAACCTTCTCAGCAATCATCCCTAATTCCTTTGCGCCTATGGTTTTAGCACTCCCTTTAAGTGTATGTGCTTCAATGCCCACCTTTTCTAGGTTACCTGATGAAGCAGCAGTTACAATCGCATCAAGATAGCCTTTTGATGTTTCCCTGAATAGTATGAGGGCTTCACGAAGCAGATCTTTGTCATCAGCAGTATTAATGAGAGCAGCTTCTTCATCAAACACGATTGTTCCAGGCTCAGAAACAATCGGTGTAATTACTGGTTGCACATTGGTCTGTTCATTGTCTTTTTTGCCCATATATTTCTCTAATCCTTTGTAGAGACTTTCCATGTGAACGGGTTTAAGAATGTAGCCATTGAAACCACATGCAAGACATCTGTCCAGTTCCTCTTTTAAAACAGTTGCAGTCAAAGCAACCACAGGAATTGTTTTTTTATTGTCCCCAGCCTTTCCAGCCCGAATCGCTTCACAGGTCCGAAAGCCATCCAGACGAGGCATGTGTAAATCCATCAAAACAATATCATATTCTGATTGTTGCATTTTTTCTAGCCCGATCTGGCCATCTTCCGCAGTATCAATCTCAAGTCCAAGCTTCTGAAGAATCAGTGTGGTTACCCGCCTGTTAACCGGATTATCTTCAACCAGTAATACGTTCCGAATCCCTTTACTGCTGTCATTAATACAAATCTCTGGTTTTTCACTGATTATTACTTTTGTTTCAGAATCGGTTGCAATACCAAGTTCTACATAAACAATAAACGTTGTACCTCGTTCCTTGTTTTTTTCAATTTCAATCGTTCCCTGCATCTGTTCTGCAAGTTTTTTGGATATAAGCAAACCAAGTCCGGATCCACCAAATCTCCTTTGTTCAGACTGGTCGATTTGTGAGAACGGCTGAAACAAGTCATTGATTTTCTCTTTTGGAATACCGATACCGGTATCCCTGATATCTATTCTTAAGCGTACACATTCCTCATCCTGGGAAGCAACAGAAACCGAGACTCGTACCTCTCCTTCAAAAGTAAATTTTACTGCATTACCGATTATATTGATCAGAATCTGTCTGAATCTTACAAGATCACCTTTAAGATAGAGTGGTACATGGCTGTCTATCTGTGAGACATACCGCAACTCCTTAAGACGACTCTGGTATGACATTACATTTTCTATCGAATCGAGGACCTCTTTTAAGTCAAATGCAACAATATCCAAATGCATCTTACCAGCTTCAATTTTGGAAAGATCCAGCACATCATTCAACAAACCAAGCAATGAATCCGCACATGTTTTGATTGTCTTTGCAAACTCATGCTGCTCATCGGACAATTTTGTTGATATAAGTAAATCAGCCATACCGATAACTCCGTTAAGTGGAGTTCGAATCTCGTGACTGATATTAGCAAGAAATTGTGATTTTGTCCTGTTCGCAGCCTCAGCAGCTTCTTTTGCTGTTTTTATGTCTGTTATATCGAGAACTGATCCTACAATACCACCAATGGTACCATCATTTTTTTTAAATAAGGCAAGACTGATCAATGCATCACGAACCACGTTATCTGAATTAACAATATACCACTCATATACCTGCTTAGAATGAGTGATTAACAATTCATTCTCATTTTCAATATATTTTGCTGCAAGTTCCTGCGGCCAGACCTCCTGTGCGGTTCTACCTGCAATTTCAGTTTCATTTTTACCAAAATAGTGTTCAAAAGCCCGGTTACACCCCAGATAACGCAGTTGCGCATCTTTAAAAAAAATGGGGTTTGGAATAGCTTCATACAATGCATCTCTGAATGATTGACTTTCCTGTAATTCATTCAACACATTTTCAAGCTCCCTGTTTTTAGCGGACAACAACTGATGACTACGAGTCCTGAAAAACTCATAAAGAAACGATACAATACCCACCAGAAGCAATGAGTTGACAAAACGCATTTTCATCCCAAGCGAATATTCTGCCATCGCGATTGGGATCAGCTCGTCCGGAATCCCAAAAGCAGCGATTATCGCAACCAAATACAAAAAAACAGCAATGCCTCCATAAAAAATACCAAGTGTAAAAAAAGCAGAGACAGGAAACGTAAATGACCACATAAAACCGGTTCGTGATACTCCGCCAAACACTGCAAGTGTGTAAAAAAGCATCCATAACATTGCTATAGCTACAAAACGGGCAATTTTAATGTAAGATGGTCTGAAAATGACTATAAGCAGGTTTGTAAGTGTCAGAAGAGCAAAAACAGAATCGATCGCAGTATAACCAAAATTACCTGTAATCGCGGTACTCACACTAAATGCGATACTATTACCTAAAGTGACACTTAAAACGATAAATACCATCAATTTGACCTGATTTTCATCATGGGATGGTATTCGCAATAATTTTTTTAAAACTGATCGCATATCACCAGCACTTGAAGTATTCTTTTTATCCATTTTTATAGTGATCGCTTTCACTATAATTCACTATAATTCAACTTAGAACCAATTAAATAACTTCTAAGTATATCCTGTATGACAATTATTTAAAATAGTTTTTTTACTATTTGACACAGAATCCTTATCATTATAAAATAGTATAATCATGGATGAAATAGTTGTTTGAATTAGTAATTGATTCTGTAATACGTTTAAAAAAAGTCGGCAGTTTATGACTCATTTTTCGATCAAAGGCAAAATTTTTATTGGCTTCGCAATTATCTTCCTGCTGGTGCTGTCTATTGGTTTATTGAATATAATAACAGGGGTTAAGCAAAATAAGTTGCAAGATGAACTTTTTGAAACATCAGAGCAACTTATGCTTTTTACCCGGTTAGCATCTTCCGGTCCGGAAACATACAGAGTGATCGCTGATGCAATTATCAATAGGAATATTACAGAATCAATAGAACTCTGGAACAAGCAGAAAGCTTCTGTTCAAAAACTGTTCAGTACTGCTGAAAAATGTCTTCAATCTGAAGAGTATCGTCAGCTTTTTAAAAAATCGGTTTCGGAATTTGACAAAATAGTCCAAATTGTCGATGGAAGTTTACTTCCTGGACTAAAACAGGGAGACATCGACGCAGACCAGATAAAAGCAATAGACGACAATATTGATCAGATATTAAACAATTACTTGCAACCGATCGGAAAAATAGTAGATAACAAAAATTCGGAAAATACTGCTGATATCAAAAACTATAATGCCAACACAAAAAAATCCCAGATTCTGGCAACAATTCTCACCATAATGACATTTATTGTCTCTCTGATACTTTTAATTGCTTCACTAAAAGGGATTCTCAGGCCAATTCAAAATGTTGTGACAATGCTTAAGGATATCGCGCAGGGAGAGGGTGATTTAACTAAAACCCTTGATGTAAAAAGTAAAGATGAGATCGGCGAGCTATCACAATCATTCAATATATTTGTTGAAAAAATCCGAAATATCATCCGGCAGCTGTCTTCAAATACTGAAAAAATCAAATCTTCCTCAGTCGAACTTTCATCAGTTGCCCAACAGATCGCTAACGGCTCCGATACTCTGCTCAATCAGTCATTAACGGTTGCAGCAACAACTGATCAGGCCAATGCAAATCTTTCCAACATTTCCGTATCTGCAGAAGAGATGTCAAGTTCTGTCTCTACAGTTGCGACAGCCATAGAAGAGATGAGCTCTTCATTGAATGAAGTCGCAAAGAATTGTCAAAATGAGCTTCAGATCGCCAATCAGGCAGACCAGCAAACAAAATCTACCCAGACAATTATGGAGAATCTGGGTAAAGCAGCTCAGGAAATTGGAAAAATTGTTGAACTCATTAATGACATTGCCGATCAAACTAATTTACTTGCACTTAATGCAACCATTGAAGCTGCATCTGCCGGTGATGCCGGAAAGGGATTTGCCGTTGTTGCCAATGAAGTTAAGGAACTAGCGCGTCAGACATCCCAGGCGACGCAAAATATCACTGTCCAGATCCAGGGTATTCAGAATAATACAAAAAATGCAGTAACAGCCATTGAGATGATTGCACAGATTATCGAGGAAGTCAACACCATCTCTCAAACGATTGTCAGTGCTGTTGAAGAACAGAGTGTGACTATCAATGAAGTTTCGAGAAGCGTTTCAGGCGCAAGTACCGCAGCTACAGAAATTGCACGAAATGTATCGGAATCAGCAAAAGGACTGTCTGAAGTGGCATCCAGCATTTCAAATGTTAATGTTACGGTGAATGATACATCGGCAGGCATTGGAGAAGTAAGGGAAAATGCGACCAGTTTATCACAAATGTCGGAGACTATCGACTCGATAGTAAAACAGTTCAAATTTTGAGAATAATCAATCTATTAAGTATTTTTTGTTAAGTGAAAAACCGGAAGATCCTCAACCGAATAATACATCTTTATAACTTGATCAAGGTGCAACGATTGTAAAATAGTACGCAACTCCGGATTAGACTCGATAATGCAGAGATCTCCGTTTTCTTCCTTTATCAATTTGAAACAGTCTATCAGAATAGCAATCGCACCGCTATATATATAGCTTGCATTAACAAATGATACTGCAATATGTTTTTTGCCCTGATTAAGATACCCGCGAATCAGAAAACGTAATTCAGTTAAATCTGAAATCACATTCAACTCTTCTTCGATCTGCAAAACCTGATAGGTGCCCCGCTGTGAAATATCAATTTTCATACTTCAGTCCTTCTTCATTTTCTCCCACAAAACTATTTCTGCCATCATCAACAGAACAATCAGTAACCATGGTAACCACCCATATAACCTCGATCGTTGATGCCCTGATAATGAAAGAAGTTCATCTCCAGTACAGAGTACTGCATTATTATACAATGCTCTTTGTGTAATTGGTGCACGAAAATTCATTTTACTCTCAAGTGAATCGGCCTGAACAGTTATATATGTAACTGGCGCCTTGTTTACTGTAACTTTATACACTCCGGGTTTCGGTAACACTATTTCCGGCCTGTCTGGAACCAGTACCGGTTTACCGTCCGGGTCATAAATATACCCTCGATCTTTTTTTGAATACAGCGGATTTTTAACAGGATACCCGGCAATAGCGCGCACTGAAGCTGTCACTCCGACATCCAGAAATTTCATGATGCGATCCAGAAATGGCACATAAACTGCCGATTCCCACACATTACACACATTGTTGATACCCAAAGGTATTGCCGAAAAAACCCATTTTGAATTCATCTGATCCGATACTGTTGACAGCAGTATACCCCCGTCACTCAGCTGACACAATGGTATTCCGGGTAAAACCTGTGCATATCCTTGTATTGATAGTTGTTGCCACCTGTTTTCCGGAAAGCCTCGCCATAAACCGGATTTAATATCTGGCAATACAGGATAAACTGGCTGTTGTTTGGAAGTGTGCTTAAATCGTTCTATTGTGGGAAATCGTTTTTTAAGAAAAGCAAAATCACTTACCAGATCAAGACTGTCTTCACTGAGGCAGTAGAGAAATGCATGCGAATCGCCATTGCGCTCTGAAAAGAGTTTTTCGATAGCCGGACAGGGTATCGAGGGATGATTGATCAAAATAACTGCTGAAGTACTGATGTCTTCAATTGAAACATCCATACAATTTTTCTGCACTACCCTTGACCCTCCCCTGTCTCCAAGAGCTTTTAATGCTGCTGCGATGACAAAATTTTCATCACTGTCTCCCAGCACCAGGATGTCAGCTCTTTTGCCTGATCCTGCACCAAAAAACGCAATATTGTCAAAAGCCAAAGGGTCCTTTTCATCAAGAACCACTTTACCAGTTTTATTTCCCTGAAGAGTAAACGGTACCGACACGGTACCAACACCGTTTTCTGGTATTGTGAGCTTTACCGGAGATGTGCCTACATTGCCCATGCTGACCCGGACCATCCCATTTGCCAGCCTCCTTCCATAAGCTCCGGCAGCGACTTCGATAGCATCACTACCAATCCCATCAACCGACTGAATTGCAAAATTCCACGGTTTTTCGGGTGTCAGGGTGACATATACTACATCGGCTTCAAGGCGTGATTTTTTTAAATGATTGTCAAGCTGATTCGTGGTAGATTCCTGATAATCACTCATGACGACAAATACCGGATACGATTCGTAACGTTCATGTGATTTCAAAGCACCATACACCTTTTCCAATTGCAAATCACCATACACAGACCGGAACTGCCTGTCATCTGAGGAATATTCGGAAAAAGCGGCTCTTTCATTCTCATAAAGAAAAACTTTAGCTGTCACAGGTAATGTTGCAACGAAGGAATCAACCAGCGCCATTGCTCGCTGTCCTGATGAAACAGATCCTTCAACATAATCCATGCTAAGCGAATGATCTACCCAGATAAAAACTGAAGCATTCGGATTCTGTAAATTACTCAGTGAATTTGAAGGCACATAGGGACGTGCAAACATCAGGATAATTATCATGGCAAGCAGCAGGCGGGTAATCAAAAGAAAAATCTTGCGCAACTTGCGTGATTTACTTTTACGCACAGTATCAGTGGTAAAAAACCTGAGTGTCGAAAAACGGACTGCAACCGTCTTTGATTTTCTAAGCAAATGGATCGCAAGAATGAAGCCTGCAAAAAGGAAAACAATGAAAAATTCCGGTCGATAAAAATGGATCCCCATCAGAAATGGTGTCTCCTCTTTTCCAGCACCCGCAGTAATGCCCGATGAAAAGGTTCATCGGTTAGTACCATCTCAAGATCGATCCTGAGCTCTTTACATGCGTGTACAAGTGTACTTTTATGCTGCTCCAGCCCCTCCCGGAAATGTCGCCGGGCAGTATCTCCATCAAGCAGCAACTCCCGTCCACTTTCAAGATCCGACAAGCGATATGATGCCGCATCTTTAAATGCGTGTTCAAACGGATCCATTATCCACAAAACAATGACATCCTGCTTAACGAACTTAAGATGTCGCAATCCCCTGATTATTTCATCGGGCTCATCAAAGAGATCAGAAATAAGAATCGTCATCCCTCGCTTGCGTATCTTTACAGCAAGCGATTCAATCGCAGATGCACAGCAGGTTGCCTCTGATGGGACCGCCTGTTCAAGCGCTTTAAGTATAAACTCCATCTGAACATTTGTTGATTTTGGAGGCAGCAGTACACCAAGTGCGGCATCAAACATTGCCAGACCCACCGCATCCCGCTGCGCAATAAAAATACGTGCAATTGCCGCAGCAAGTGTCTGTGCATACTCATATTTGTTAAGTGCAGCATCAGACTTGAAACACATCGATGCACTCTTATCCACAAGAATATGAGCGGACAGATTTGTTTCATCTTCAAATAGCCGCACCACAGCCCGTTCTGATTTAGCAAATTTTCGCCAATCAATCCTTCGGACAGATTCTCCCTGAAAATAGGGTCGATACTCTAAAAACTCTGCTGAAAAACCATGGTATGGACTTTTATGAAGCCCGGCGATTGTCCCTTCAACAATATATTTGGCCCGAATACTGAGGTTTTTTATAAGAGCAGCATCCACGGGACTGATCAAAGCAAGATTTTTCATAAGTCATCCACCGCCCTGCCCTGCGTACTCATTCGGTATAATCATCCATCAGTGGATGAACATTCCAGGCACTGGCTTTTGATTTCTTGTAGATAATTTCGGCAACTTTCTTATCCTTTTCATGCTGCACTACCTCTTTGCCAATCTGTGTCTTGAGCTCCATCATATCAGCTTTGTTAAATGTTGAAACAAATAGTGCATCAGGATAATCTATCGATAACTGTTTTCTTACAAATGGATCATCAACAAGATCAATTTTATTGAACACACTCAGTTGAGGAATATCTTCAGCCTCAAGATCTTTGAGCACATCATTTACCGTCTGCACCTGCTGTGAAACCCAGAAACTTGATGCATCAAGTACGACAACAATCAGCTGCGCATCTCTGATAACACTGAGGGTACTCTTAAATGATGCTACCAGGTGGTGTGGCAACTTTCGTAAAAAACCAACAGTGTCAGTTATTACAACTTCTCCGGCACCAGGAATATAAACTTTACGGGTTGAAGTATCGAGTGTGGCAAACAGTTTATTTTCCACAAGGATATCACTTCCGCACAAACTGTTAAGCATCGATGATTTTCCCACATTGGTATAGCCGACAATTGCAATCTGGAAAATGGAGCTTCGCTTTTTTCTCTGAGTGACCCTGTCCTTTTCAACCTTCTCCAGACGCTCTTTCAGATCGGAAATCTTTTTCTGAACAAGTCTTCTGTCAACTTCCAGCTGTTTTTCACCCGGGCCGCGGGTACCGAGTCCACCATACTGTTTTGAAAAGTGTGTCCAGGCATGAGACAACCTAGGATAGAGCGTCCTCATCTGTGCAAGCTCAACCTGAATTTTAGATTCGTTGGTCCGTGCGTGAGCTGCAAATATATCGAGGATCAGCTGTCCCCGATCGATCACCTTCGCTCCGATGATCTGTTCAATATTACGTACCTGCCCGGGTGCCAGTTGTGCATCAATAATAAGTGTTGCAGCACCCGCATTTTTCATCATTTCTTTGATCTCTATAAGTTTGCCCTCACCAATAAAAGTCGATGTAGCAGGCCGGTCTCTCTTCTGAGTTACTGTTGCAATAACATCAGCACCGGCAGTCTCACAAAGCATCTGCATCTCATTGATGTCTTCCTCAAAGAGTTCGGGTTCAATATCAGAAGTCAAAAGCCCTGCTATAACTACTTTTTCCGGTACACTATCATGAATAATATGTAAATTAGCCGTAGTATTTCCCCTCAACACACAAAATGGTATTCTTCTCACGTTGAGATGGTGTAAGTGTCAATATTTCGCATCCATCATCAGTTACGCACAGGGTATGTTCAAATTGTGCAGATAATGATCCATCCCTGGTAGTCACCGTCCATCCATCAGCTTTATCGGTAATAACTTCGTATTTTCCCAGATTTACCATAGGCTCAATGGTCAAGGTCATCCCTGGCTGTAAAACAACCGGTTCGCAATCCTTGTCTATGTGATGATAGACAGTGAAATTCTCATGAAATTTCATTCCGATCCCATGACCAGTATATTGACGAACCACAGAGCATCCCTGAGATTTTACAAACGGCTCGATTGCTTCAGCAATTGCCCGAAGCGGGGCACCTGGTCTAACCGCCTTAATACCCAGAATTAACGCCTGCGCTGTAACATGAACCAGATGACGCGCATCATCAGTGACATTTCCGATAAAATAGGTTTCAGAAGAATCTCCATAAAATCCATTTACAATAGTGGTAAGATCAATATTGACGATATCCCCATTGACAAGTCGTTCAGCAGGAGATGGAATACCGTGGCAGACAACATTGTTGCGTGATGTGCACAGCGATTTTGGAAAACCGTTATAACCAAGACATGCAGGCGTATGCCCATGTTTGATCGTGTATTCATGAGTGAGAGTATTAATCTCCTCGGTGGTGATACCCTCTTTGATGAACGGGCGAAGATAGTCCATCAGAACACCATTAAAGGCACCAGCCGCACGCATTCCATCAATCTGCTCAGCAGTCTTGATCAACCCCTTTTTTGTACTTCCCCTGCTTTTACTCTGCTGCTTCTCGATCATTTGTGCCTGGTCAGATAAAAGGTGACACTTCTTGTACTTCTTCCCACTCCCGCACCAGCACACGTCATTTCGCTGTATCATTGTATTCCAGTAATCTTTCGAAAAATAGTTTCAACGTTTCATTCAGATTATAACCCATTGATCTATCTAATATACGTTTTCCATACAGCGCAATGCACTAATGAGTTTATTCAAAATGCTACAATTGAAGTTATTTTTCATTCTGGAGCCCTCCACCTCTATCAGGAGTTCGAATTTTGAGAACAAATTATTTGACTTGAATCTTTCAAACAAGTATATTCATGAAGCTTTCGTTAGATAGCAATAATTTTGATCTTTATAAAGTTTGATTGGTCAGTAGCTCAGTCGGCAGAGCAAGTGGCTGTTAACCACTGGGTCGGGGGTTCAAGTCCCTCCTGACCAGCCATTATTAAGGGGTTCAAAGAAATTTGAATCCCTTTTTTATTTTCTCCCAATCTGCACCATTCACATCTTTCCGTAATCCACCACCCGGCATACGGTTGTTCTTTTGGATTGCATACCGGCATAATCAGCGTTCTTTTATTAAAATCGGCATTCTCCCAACCAGACCAGGCGCTGCTCCAACACCAGTTTTCAGGCTTGTCAATTAGACCAGCCTTTACAGAATTGTTTATTCCTAAACTCGGCGATAGGTGACGATGATGAACCGCAAGATATTGCAGCAGAAAGACTTGAAGACTTTGAAGGTTTTATCGACTGGTGATAAGACCGAAAAGTCTGAAAGCCTTTATGCGCGATAGATTGCGCGTTATTCGCGTCAAGCTATCGCCGAGTTTAGGTTATTATTTAATTGACTGCAGTATAGAAGTGTCTGGTGTCACGGATGTAGCGGTCCCAATAGTCGATTTGCCAAAGTGATGATAGAAATACCTATTGAAAATTATGTTTTATTTGCACAACTGCATTAATTTTCTTATATTCAACATTAGTAGCACACATATAGAATCAGGAAACAGCAACTATGATTTTCCTACTTACCAGAACTAAATATAAAATGAAAGTAATTTTCTCCATACTACTTTTTCTAACACCTACTGCATACTCAAGATACTTAAAACCTATTTCAATCCAGACTGATTGGAAATATAATGTTAATTTTAGTAATCCTGCATATCGTGGGAAATTTATGGAAAAAATAGTCGTCAATGATACTGGTTTTTTTAAAATGGACGCCAACAGCCTTGATATAGATGATAAAAGTCTTCATTTTTTGGTTAGCTCTACAGGCATACGTTTTAATACCACTCAGTTAACAAAGTATTTTACTATCACAGATTCAATTTTTATGCAATCGCTTACTTCCAAAAAAACCTGTCCGGGAATTACACCCCAAACACCATCAAATCCGAATATTAATGTTTTGTATGGATATATAATCCAAACGGATACATTACGAATTCAAATTATAAATGGCCAATTGACACACGTAATACCAGTTATGTATGATTCTGCGAAACATATCATTTTCTCATACAGAAATTATTTCAGTAAAAATTGTGAAACTATCCAGCTTTTCGAATACAGCCGTTTAAAGAACTGGGATACTAACAAAATAGAATTTACAGGAAGGATCACTACATCAGGAACCGAAATGGCAGCTGTTGATTCAAATGGCTTACGATTCATTTACTTATCTGATTACTCTGATGTACAGCCATGCAATTCAAGCGGCATAAGTATCAATCTCGATACGAGTAAACTCCTGATCAGATATGGTATGAAAAAGTACATACCACCATTGACCACTTCAAACAGTAAATTCACTAGTTTTCTCTTAAACGGCAAAGTTTTTAGTACAACAGATATTAACAGCTCAAGAATCGAATTAACGAAATCAGGGATTCGAAATGTGAAGTTTCCATAATTTTCTACTCCATCCACTCATTCTCAATTAAAGCTTTAACTATTTGGTTCGCGCTGATTGCAACCTCAAAACACCGCTGTCAATAATCCGTTTTTTCACCTTAACGAATCCCGGATCATCATCAATCCTCCGGAGCTCATTTGCCTTTCGTTTAGCCAGTGATGCGGTTATGACTCCAGCTACTAGCTCATTTGCACGATCGACATTCTCCATCCAGAAAACGGTTTCTCCATTACGCAAAAGTACAGAGTTATTCGAGCCAGTGGTGAATGTGATCAAGCTATCAGATGCAACAGGTGTCCTCTGTGGGGCTACTCCATTAAGATTCCGGGTGCTCATCACATAATCAATCCCCTGAAAACAGTATTTAGCACTTTCAATGTTATCAAATTTCAACGACCAGAGAAATTTTCCCCACTGACTGTTATCAGAAAGAATATACAATAACCTGTCACCACGCCACCCGAATGCAGCATTCGCATGTGATGCATCAGTGAATTTGTTTAAAAGCGCCAGCAGCATGACCGGTCCATAGTTGTCATCTTCAGCTAACTGAACACTTGTAACATTTTCATACCAGTCCTTTATCAATACTGAGTAATCGAAACTGACTGGCTCTATATGTTCTTTAGTGAGTATTTCAGCTGTACATAACGGGCGATTTGCATAGTAAAGTGAATTGACACCAGCCCAATCGGTTTTACTCCAGATTGTCCAAACGAAATCACTTCCGACATTATAGGGAAAATATGACAAGAGATTGAGATATACAGGGAGTTCTGTTGAATCAAATGTAGTAACAAACTTATTTTTTGATTTTGAAATTAGTTCTGTAACTGACGCATTCAGAAGATGAAAGCTATCCCAATATAATAGCTGGGCAACAGTTGCATCCCCTTCAGCTACAGAGCGTCTTGCTATATAAAAATCGGTACAGAAATGGGAATAAGGTTCATCAGGATAGAGCACATCCTTACTGAGATTGAAATTCTGATCCTGAAGAGCATGTGTTAACTCATGTACAACTATTCCCTTAAATTCTTCAGGTGTACGATCATATGGATCTATCACCACCAGGGAATCGGTTCCTGTGACATAATAAGCGGCAGCAAAACCACTGTAGTGTTTCTCAATATATGGTTCCAGATCTTTTAAAGTATCCGGTAAAAATCCCAGCTGTTTCATCATGACAGTCATATTTTTATAGTAGCGGTGATTGCTGACAAACTCTTCGGAAAGTTTATTCCGGCTTAAAAATGCTGTCTTTACAGGAACTGAAAAATTGAGTTTTCTGATACCGGTAACCGCGCTTCGGGCACTTTCGACATACTGCCTGTACTCATTAAGATTAACAAACGACGTTTCCTCCGGATTGTCTTCTGATGAACAACCCAACAATAAAGCACTTATAATAATTAAAATGTTTTTTTTCATATTGTTTTTCCTTTACCTGACATCAATTTCATTTTTTTTAAATCATTGTCCCTACCATACATAAGTATACTTTTTCCCGGTTATCTTTCAAAATGGATTTTCATCCCATTTCATGATGTACGATTTTTAATTTTTTTAGAATGAGGATTTTCTGGGATTTTCACAGTACCTGGTACGTAAAGTGTGTCGCGAGCAACAACCCTTGTTCAACCGGGACTGCCGGGAGTTTGTCGCGGGTAGAAAACGCAGAAATCTTAAGACCTTATGGCGATGAATAATTTTTATTTACAATATCATAGTAAAACAAGGTGAGGCGAATGCGAAAATTAATCGTGATTTCATCCATCGACGACGCCTAAGGCCTCCGGGTGTGGGATCACTGAAGTTACGGCGTATCACAAAACATTCTGACCCACACCAAATCGCCCCGGGCGTCCATATAAAAAACATAAAATGAAGGGCACGTAGCAACGTGCCCCAACGTGGTATATTCCTCAGTAAGCCTCACCATTATTGCGACATTCTTGCGATTGTCTCCTTATCAACATTATCAGACAAATTGTCACGAAATGAACGGTTTAACTTTATTTCATTTTCAAAGGCTTCTGTTCCATCAAGTATGACTATGAAATCTTTTACTTCTTTAAACCCATCAACATTCGCGGGATCATATGTAATTTGCTTACTAACTTCCCTCCCCTGTAACCACTCCTGATTTTCTTTTACCACATTTACCTGTTCATTAGCCTGAATTGCACCCACTAATGAAATTCCGACAAGTGCTGAAATAATCTGTCTGTTCATAGCAGACTCCCTTCTTTTGTAAAACACTTACCGTCCGGACGAAGTTGATTTATTATACAGCGCGCTATTTTTTCCTATGCTCTTTTGAACAACACAATCTGAAACCCAGTACTCTGCATCTTTGCGGTATTTGCTTTCTGCAAAATTTTCAAGCAGATATTCATACCAGAACTGTGCAGCATCTATCAGTGAAGTATTCCTGAGCAGATGGGCATGATCAATAATCACCTTATCCAGATCTTCATTTTTGTGAGTACATTCAACGTACTGATGCAGGCAAGTGTCTGCATTTAGAACGTCATGACTTTTCAAATGCAGTTTATACAGCATCCACAATGCATCACATCTGCCTTTCAGATTTCTTTGATCATCAGCCGAATTTTCCATAAATGTTACGGCTGCAGCAGTATCACCGGTTTTTAGTAACAGGCTGGATCTCAATTTTGTTAAAACCTCATTAAATGTGCTGTTACTTGAATATTCAGGATGGTGTTGCAATACAGTGAGAGCATCTCCATACCTGCCTTTGGAGTCAAGTATACAACTGAAATGCTCAATCATATCACCTTCAGCTGCAAACGACAGTCCTGATGTAAACATTATATCAATCAACGAATCAGCAGTTCTCTTTGAAATCGGTTCGGAACCATCTTCGATATCATCATATGATTGCAGGAGATTCTTTAACAGTTTTCGCTCAGGTAAATCAGGTATACTGTCGTTTGAAAGAACAACAATCGTGTCTCTCATCACCATAGCTACTTGTCCACCCTTGAGATTGGTCTTTCCTTCTCCATTATTGTATACAGTATAAACAGATCCTGAGTTTACCGCAACTGTGACAACATGCTCCATTCGTATCACCCTGAATTTCGTTCCGGTAACCACAATATCTGCAAGTCCTGCATTAACAATAAATGATCTCTGTCTCTTTTTTGCGACCGAAAATGAAACTGCTCCCTTAAGAACATTTACCGACACCCGCTCATCTTCAATACGGATATCGGATACCAACGCCCCGGAATCGACAAACGCTCTCGAACCGCTGTCAAGATCAATAATATTATGTTCCTTGCCATTTTTAATAATTCTGTTGGTAGTATTATCGATTCCATCCGCATCACATCTTTTAATATCACTCGGCTTAGCGATTGACTTGCTCAACAGATCAATATTCTTTGGTTCCATTTTCATCAAAACTGAAACAGCTATTACCGACAAAAGAATCAATGCTGCAACCAGATAACCAGAATAACGCAATCTGAAATGTCGTTCATTATCTTCTATTTTGGCCCGACCTGCTACATCTGAAATAATTGTGTCCCATTCATGCTCATCGCCACTTGATCTATCGTCTGCCCAATTACTTATCACATCTGTAACCATTTCAAACCACAGCTCATCATTCTCCAGTCCTTTTACAGCAGGAAAATTTTTACCGGATTCAGTCAGAAAAGAATCAAAATAAAACTCTTTAAGTAAAAATCCTTTTTCATTATTGCCTGAAAGCAACTCCGGATTATTCCCCGTCTCGAAATATGCGGGTATAATCTTTTCATAATCAGCAGGGGTACGCTTAACTCCATCTTTCGGATTCATACCGGTACCCCCTTTTTCCTCAATGATATACGAATCCTGTCTCTGGCGTCTTTCAGTTTCATATAAAAATTATCTTCACTGATTTTCATCGCTTCAGCAGCCTCTTTACCGTTGAACCCGCTGTAATAAAAAAGTGAGAAAGCTGTTTTTTCGCTTAGCGGACAGGCGCTCAAACCTTCATTCACCCAGTTTAAAACTTCCCTTTTTGAAATAGATTCAAGCCCATCTCCTTGCTCCCGGTCACCCAGTATATTTTCATCAAGGAATACTTCATCTTTTAGCTTTTCAAAATAACCCTTTTTTCTAAGGTAATTCAGTGATTCATTAACTGCAATTCTGTAAATCCACGTCGAGAATCGACACTGTCCTTTAAATGAGCCCATACCGGTAACAATTTTTACGAACACATTCTGTATGATATCTTTATGGCAATCTCTGTCATATACCATTCTGGTTACCACAGCTGCAGCTATTCCTTTATGATCCATCAATAAAGATGACAGCGCGGTTTTGTCACCCTTTTTAGCATCATCTATTCTTTTATCGAATAGTTCCATAATCGCTATTCCAGCTTCCTGTGATCTGTTTTCTATATAATTAGATGCTCAAGATGATAAAACCTAAAAGATTTTTACCAAAAAACTTCAAAATAAAAAAAAGGCCCGTAGATCAACTCTACAGGCCTATTTTTTAAAAAAAACTATTCAGTTCTTATTATGCTTTTCCAGCACTTCCAAGAACATTTTCATTCTTATCGATGATCATCTTGATCAGCTCATCTCGAGCAGGTCCAAGATATTTACGTGGATCGAATTCATCCGGTTTCTCTGCAAAAACTTTTCTGATCATTGCCGTCATAACAAGACGACCATCAGAATCGATATTGATTTTGCAAACAGCGGATTTAGCAGCTTTCCGAAGTTGTTCTGCAGGAATACCAACAGCAGCCTGGAGCTTTCCACCAAAACCATTGATCATATCAACATACGATGGTACTACAGAACTTGCTCCATGAAGGACAATCGGAAAACCTGGAATTCTTTTTTCGATCTCTTCAAGAATATCGAAACGCAACGGAGGAGGAACAAGTACTCCTTCAGCGTTCTTTGTACACTGTTCTGGTTTGAACTTGTAAGCACCATGTGAAGTACCAATTGAAATTGCCAGAGAATCTACACCTGTTTTCTTAACAAAGTCTTCAACCTGATCAGGCTGGGTATAGATCGATTTTGCAGCGACAACATCGTCTTCAATACCGCTGAGAACACCAAGTTCTCCTTCAACGGTAACATCGTACTTATGAGCGTATTCAACAACTTTTGAAGTAAGTTCGACGTTTTTGTCATATTCATGATGTGATCCGTCGATCATAACTGAAGAGAATCCGCTTTCGATACACTGAACACAAAGTTCAAATGTATCACCATGATCAAGATGCAATGCGATTGGGATGTTATACCCTGCATCACGTGCCATTTGAACAGCACCCTGCCCCATGTAGCGTAAAAGAATTGGATTGGCGTATTTACGCGCGCCGCTGGACACCTGCATAATCACCGGGGAATTTGATTTTCCACATGCAGTGACAATAGCCTGTATCTGTTCCATATTATTGAAGTTATATGCCGGAATAGCATACTGGCCTTCAATAGCTTTCTTAAACATCTCTTTTGTATTAGAGAAACCAAGATCCTTATAACTAACTGCCATAATAGTTCCTTTGATTTATAATAAAACTAATCTGCAACCTGAAGAAGCAGCTCTTTTATTCTTTTTCAGAATCGTTATTCAGCTTTTTCCTGCGACGGGGCAGCAGAAACAGCGGCATTAGTTTCACCAACAGAGGATTTTGTACTACTCTTCTTTTTATTCTTCCGAATAGCATCAGGCTTTCCTCTACCAACGAGTTCGATTATCGACATAAGAGTATTATCGCCCTTACGTTCATCAAGCTTAATTATTCTGGTATAACCACCTTCACGTTCTTTGTAGCCTGGAGCAATATCATCAAAAAGTTTTTTGAGAACTGTTTTGTTATTTATTCTTCTTGCAGCAAGCCTGATATGGTGGAGGTCACCCTTTTTTCCGTAAGATACAAGTCTTTCGACAACACTCCGGACTTCTTTTGCTTTTGCCAGTGTAGTAACTACACGTTCTTTATCAAGTATGGAAACAGCCAGATTTGACAACATAGCTTTTCTATGACTTGCAGTCCGATTCAGTTTTCGTCCTGATACTAGATGTCGCATTGCGATAAACCTTCTTTAAGTTTTAATTTTTCCAGAAAAAATGTTCAGGAAGCATCCTGAACATTACCCATAATTTTGTCAACATCCATTCCGAATGTCAAACCAAGATTGTTAAGAACCTGATTTAATTCTATCAATGATTTTCTACCAAAGTTTTTATACTTGAGCATGTCTGATTCCTGATTGCGAACAAGATCAGCCAGAGTATGTATATTGGCAGCTCTCAGACAGTTGTTCGATCTTACAGAAAGCTCCAGTTCGTCAACACGCATTTTAAGGAGCTGGCGAAGCTTTTCAGTCTTTTCATCATGAACAACTTCCTGAACCGGTTCAAATTCACCTTCAATATTAATAAACACTTCAAGATGATCATACAACAGTTTTGCTGCATATCCCATTGCGTCTTCAACAGTGATACTACCATCAGTCCAGATATCAAAAATTACCTTATCAAGATCTGTTCTCTGACCGACACGTGTATTTTCAACAACATAGTTAACTTTGGTAACAGGCGAAAAAAGAGCATCGATCGGTATAGTACCGACAGGATCTTCTTCAGAACGGTTCATCTCAGCAGAAACATATCCTCTACCGTCTGTTACATGCATTTCGATTTTAAGTTTTGCATCTTTGTTGATAGTTGCAATATGTAAGTCTGGATTAAGGATTATAACATCAGGATTTTTTTCGATATCTGATGCTTTAACTTCACCTTCACCACTGACTTCAAGACGTAATGTTGTGTCATGATCGGCAATCAGCTTGATCCTTAATTGCTTAATATTAAGGATTATATCTGTAACATCTTCCGCAACACCTTCCAGTGTTGAATATTCATGCATTGCACCATCGATACGAATTGAAGTAACAGCCGCACCCTGTAATGAAGAAAGAAGAATTCTTCTAAGCGGGTTTCCAATTGTGTGTCCCCAGCCTCTTTCCAAAGGCTCAACGACAACACGGCCGTAGTTTGGAATATTTTCAGGGTTCTCGATCTGGATGCCTTTCGGCATCATCAAACTTTTCCATTTCATTGCGTTTTAACTCTCCCTTTTTATCTGGAGTAAAGTTCAACAACGAGCTGTTCCTGAACGTTAACTGGTATTGCAGCTCTTTCCGGTATGCGAATTACGGAACCTTCAAGTTTAACTTTGTCAACAGTTAACCACTCCGGAATATCCCGCAACGCTTTTAGTGAATTGTGGATTGCTTCAAGAGTTTTACTTTTTTCTTTAACTTGTATAATGTCGCCAGCTTTTAACTGATAAGACGGTATATTGACTTTTTTACCATTAATTGAAAAGTGATTGTGAAGAACCAGCTGACGAGCACTTGACCGTGATGGAGCAAAGCCCAGACGGTAGACGATATTATCAAGTCTCATTTCCAGGAGTTGAAGAAGTCTTTCACCAGTAACTCCGGTTGATGCAGCTGACTTTTCAAAATATAGCTCAAATTGTTTTTCCAGAACGCCATACATTCTGCGAATTTTCTGTTTTTCACGCAACTGCTGATTGTATTCTGTAGCAGAGCGTCTTCTTTTTGACACTCTCATCCCTGGCGGAAACGGCCTGCGTTCCATTGCACAACGTTCAGATTTGCATCGTTCACCCTTGAGCATCAACTTCATGCCTTCCCTGCGGCATTGTCTGCACCGAGGGCCATGATAAACAGCCATGATGTTTCTCCCCGACCTTTTTTCTGATCTTATATTAGATTGATTACTATTATTAACACAATAAAATGATAGTTACACTCTTCTGCGCTTTGGAGGCCTGCAACCATTGTGAGGAACAGCAGTAAAATCTTTAATCGCTGTAACTCTGATTCCGGCAGCTGCTAACGACCTGATTGCACTTTCCCGTCCATTACCAGCACCTCTCAGATGTACTTCTACCTTTCTTACACCTGCGTCAAAGGCAGCTTTTGCAACAACTTCAGCTGCAATGCCTGCTGCAAAAGGTGTGCTTTTCCTCGAACCCTTGAATCCTGATTTTCCAGGGGTATTCCATGCGATTACGTTCCCCTTTAAGTCGGTGATGTTAATCAGAGTATTATTGAATGTAGCTCTAACGTGAGCAACACCCTCTGAAGAGGCACGCTTCTTGATTTTCTTGGCAACTTCTTTACTTGAAGATTCTTTATTCATCTTCCTTCAGACTCTCCCTGTGATTTTGTTATTTAGCCGGAGCTTTTTTCTTATTGGCTATTGTCCTACGCGGACCTTTTCTTGTCCTGGAATTGGTACGAGTTCTCTGCCCTCTTGCAGGAAGACCTTTTCTATGACGAAGTCCTCTGTAACAACCGACATCCATTAACCTTTTAATATTCATCCTGATAGCAGCTCTTAAATTACCCTCAGTCTGAAATTCACTGTCGATAATCTTTCTTATTTTATCTAGTTCGTCTTCAGAAAGATCTTTTACTCTTCTATTACCATCAATGCCTGCTTTCTGCAGAATGACAGCAGCTGAAGCTTTCCCTATTCCAAAGACATAGGTTAAGCTGATAATACTTCTTTTGTTTGCTGGTATATCAACACCTGCTACACGAGCCACAGTTGGACCCCCTTAAAACAATAATTCAAAAAAGTTATTTAATTATCCCTGACGTTGTTTATGCTTAGCACTTTTAGCACAGATAACCCGAATAACACCTTTTCTCTTGATTATCTTGCATTCTTTACACATTGGTTTAACTGATGCACGTACTTTCAATTACAGCCCCTTTATTTGTATCGATAAGTAATTCGACCTCTGGTAAGATCGTATGGTGACAATTCGACCAGGACCTTATCC
Source organism: Chitinispirillaceae bacterium (assembly GCA_050301235.1). Lineage (GTDB taxonomy): Bacteria > Fibrobacterota > Chitinivibrionia > Chitinivibrionales > Chitinispirillaceae > JAFGIN01. The sequence goes on from JBNKZD010000106.1 coordinate 41,151, forward strand.
CCAGGAAGAATTCGTATATAATTCATCCTCATTTTTCCAGAAATATGCGCTAATATTTCATGTTTATTTTCCAGCATCACTTTAAATGCTGCATTTGGAAGTGTTTCTGTAACTGTCCCTTCAACTTGAATGGAATCGTTTTTTCCCATAATTTAGATTTACAGCGCGAAGATTTTAGTATCTTCTGCCGCGCAATCTTCCTTTCTTCAAAAAACCTTCATAATTACGCATTTGAAGATGAGATTCTAATTGCTGAATTGTATCCAGTGCAACACCTACAACAATCAGCACACTTGTTCCACCAAAGTAAAAGTCTATTTTCATCCCACCCATTAAAAGAAATGGCGCGATCGAAATAAAAGCCAGAAAAACTGATCCTGGCAATGTAATTCTTGTTAAAACATTATCAAGAAATTCAGCAGTTTTCTTTCCTGGCCTGATACCAGGTATAAAACCACCGGATCTTTTTAAATTATCTGCAATATCGACTGGATTGAAAATTATTGCAGTGTAAAAATAGGTAAAGAATATAATTAATAGCGCATAGAGAAGCGAATATAAAATGCCACCGGGAGCAAGCATTCTTGAAATATCTTCCATCGCTAAAGATTCGGGAAAGAAATTCCTAACCATGCCGGGTAACGTCATAATCGATGATGCAAAAATAATCGGTATAACGCCAGCCATATTTAATCTGAGTGGTAAAACAGTATTTTGTCCAGCATACATCTTATTATTAATAACTTTTTTAGGCGTCTGAATAGGTATTCTTCTCATGGCCTGCGTCATTAATACAATAAATGCTGTCATACCAATAATTACAGCAAGTATTAAAAGCTCCATAAAAGGATGCCGTGTTCCTGCCATCATTTGCTGTATCTCAGAGACTATCGCACCTGGAATTCTTGCAACGATACCGATCATGATAATGAGCGAAATACCGTTACCTATCCCTCTACTTGTAATCTGTTCACCTAACCACATTATTATGATTGTACCTGTGGTTAAACTGATAATTGTAAGTATCGTAAATTTGATTCCTAATAAACTCTCATGAACTGCATGTAATCCTGTTACAGGTGATTGCACACTCTGTAGCCATATGCTGATACTCAACGCCTGAATGATTGAAATAATAACCGTTCCATATCTAGTGTATTGAGTAATCTTCTTTTTTCCCTCTCCACCTTCACGCTGTAGCTTGTGAAAATAGGGAAAAACAGTTCCCATCAACTGAATGATAATAGAAGCGCTGATATAAGGCATGATACCACATGCAAATACAGTTACTCTTTTGAATGCCCCTCCGACAAACATGTCATAAAGTCCAAACAAAGAGTTTGAGGACTGTTCCAAAAAGTCACCGAGTACATCGGGGTCAATTCCAGGAGTTGGAATATGCCCACCGAGCCTATAAATGAAAATAATACCCATAGTGAAGAGTATTTTTTTTCTTAACTCAGGTATTCTGAACAGATTTTTAAAGGTCTCAAGCACGGATAATTACCTCAGCTTTCCCTTTTGCTTTTTCAATCTTTTCTTTTGCACTCTTGGAAAATGAATGCACTTTTACATTAAAAGACTTTGTCAATTCGCCATTACCCAGAATCTTAACAGGACGGTCAACCTCATGAATTAACCCGCACTTGTGAAGTATCTCGACAGTAATATCTTTCATATCTGTTTCAAGAGATTCAAGATTTCCTACATTAACAATCTGGTAGGTTACTTTGAAAGGAGAAATAAACCCTCGTTTTGGTATACGCCGTGTGAGCGGGGTCTGTCCACCTTCAAAGTAGAACTTGGTGTATGCTCCACTGCGAGCTCCATCACCATTGTTTCCTCTTCCGGATGTACTACCATTGCCGCTGCCAGTTCCACGTCCAATACGTTTTGCTGTTTTTCGAGAACCGCGGACTGGTTTCAAATCATTTAACTTCAACATCATTATTCTCCAACAATATCTTCGATTTTGACAAGATGCTTTACAGTATTGACCATGCCTCTGATACAAGGCGAGTCTTCATGAATTACCGATCTATTAATTTTGCGCAAACCCAAAGCACGAATTGTTTTCTTCTGAGCATCAAGAGTCCCAATAATGCTTTTGATTTGAGTAACTTTTATTTTTTTACTCATTTTTCACTTCCTTATATCAAGCAGGTGCTTTTACTGCAATCTGCCGTAATTCACGGATCTGTTCTTTAGTTTTTAATCTTTTCAGCCCATCCAAAGTTGCTTTTACAACATTGTGCGCGTTAGTTGTACCAAGACATTTGGTAAGAATATTATGAACTCCAGCTAATTCGAGTACAGCACGAGCTGGCCCACCGGCTATAACACCAGTTCCTGGAGCTGCTGGTTTCAAGATTATCTTGCCTGCACCAAAGTGTCCAATGATTTCATGAGGAATAGTACCATTGACAATACTTACTGTTACAAGATTCTTTTTTGCATTCTCAACAGCTTTACGTATTGCTTCAGTCACATCATTGGCTTTACCCATACCAAGACCGATGGTTCCATTACTATCCCCAACAGTTACAATAGCATTAAAACCAAATCGACGTCCACCTTTAACAACTTTCGCAACTCGGCTAACAGCAACAAGTCTGTCTACTAACTGATTTTCTGAGTTGCTGCTGATTACTTCTTCGTTACTCAAACTTAAATCCCCTTTCCACCATCACTAAAAGCTTAACCCGTTACTGCGGGCAGCTTCAGCCAGAGCCTTAACCCGGCCATGAAAAAGATAACCTTTTCTATCGAATACAACCGTCGTTATACCTTTTCCTTTTGCTTTTTCAGCTACCATTTGACCGACGATTTTCGATTCCTCGACTTTTGTCAGCTTCTGGTCGGAAATTTTACTGCGGAATTCTTCACCAGTAGTGCCAACAAGTACCAGTGTGTTTCCAGATACATCATCAACAATCTGAGCATATATGTTTTTCAGACTTCTTCTGACACACAGTCTTGGCCTTTCTGATGTTCCACTGACCTTTTTTCTAACCCGTTCAGCTCTAGCTTTCCGCTCAATGACTCTTTTTTGAGAAATGTTCATTTTTATTCTCCGATACCTTTACTTACCAGCTGTCTTTCCAGCTTTTCTTAAGATTTTTTCACCAGCATATCGAATGCCTTTTCCCTTGTATGGCTCCGGAGGTCTGATACTTCTGATATCTGCGGCAACCTGACCAACAGCCTCTTTGTCGATTCCCTGGATAACTATTTTCGTCTGGCTTTCAACAGATATAGTGATTCCTGTTGGTGCTTTATAAAATTTCGGGCTTGAATATCCGGCATGAACATTAACATCATTGCCTTTCATCTCTGCCTTGTAACCAACACCAACAATCTCAAGTTCCTTTTTATAACCCACAGAGCATCCGATTATCATATTTTCAATCAGCTGTCTGTACAAACCCCACAAGGCTTTGACACCTTCTTTTTCTTCGACCGGTGTTATTTTGACTTCACCGTCTACTATCTCTGCTTTAATACTTGATGGCATTTCTCGTGAAAGTGATCCTTTCGCCCCTTTCACTTCAATCTTCTGTCCAATAACAGAGACCTGTACACCACCAGGTATTTTAACTGGTACTTTACCAATGCGTGACAAGACAAACTCCTTTATTAATTCCGGATACTTTATTTCTACCAGATCAATCCAACAATTTCACCACCGACATTCATTTTTCTGCAGTCGTGGTCGGTCATTACACCCTTTGATGTTGAAACGATTGCCATTCCCATCCCATTAAGTACTTTTGGTACATCCTGAGATTTAACATATTGCTTACGTCCAGGGGTACTGACTCTTTTAATTCCCTGAATAGCATTTGTCTGATCTTCATTATACTTGAGAAGGATCTTTATCACTCCCTGCTTCTCATCTTTAACAAAAGCATATTTGCTGATGTAATGGTTTTCGAAAAGCAAACGTGTAATTTCCTTTTTCAAGTTAGAAGCAGGAACATCAACTGTCCTTTTTTTCGCTTGAATGGCATTGCGAATTCTGTTGAACATATCTGCAATGTGGTCTGTCAACATTCTAAACTCCCTTTCTCTTTCACGTTACCAGCTGGCTTTCACAACACCAGGGATTTCCCCTTTTAATGCCATCTCTCTGAAACAGATTCTACACAAACCGAAATCTCTGATAAAAGCCCTTGGTCGCCCGCATCTTCTACATCTGGTATAATTTCGTGTTGAGAATTTCTGCTTAGCTCTACATTTTTCGATCAACGATTTCCTTGCCACTTATACTCTCCCTGAGCGTTATTTGCGGAATGGCATTCCCATTTCCTGAAGTAATGCCAATCCTTCTTCGTTTGTTCCAGCTGATGTACAGATTGATATGTCCATACCGGTTATTTTAGACACTTTATCTCTATCGATTTCCATGAAAACGATCTGTTCTTTGACTCCTAATGTGTAATTTCCCATTCCGTCAAATGATTTCTTGCTCAAACCTCTGAAATCACGGATACGGGGAATAGTAATACTTACAAGACGATCAAAAAACTCCCACATTCTGCTCCCACGTAAAGTTACTTTACAACCAATCGGAACATTCTCACGAAGTTTGAAGTTTGAAATCGCCTTTTTTGCCCGTGTAACAATCGGCTTCTGACCAGAGATATCTCTCAGACAAGCGACCGCTTCATCAATAAGCTTTGCGTCCGCTGTTGCACCGCCAACACCCATGTTAATGACAATTTTATTAATCCTGGGCACCTGCATAGCATTTTTATACCCAAATTTCGCCTTCAGTGCAGGAACAGCTTTCGAGGAGTAAAACTCTTTCAATCGTGGTTTTGTAACTGTACCTTCGCTCACTCTATTGTCTCCTTAGCTTTTTTTGAAAAGCGTACTCTTTCTCCATTTTCGAGAACACTAACGCCCAAACGTGTCGGTTTACCACTCTTTGGACAAACCAGCATGAGATTGGAGAGATCTATTGCGGCCTCTTTTTCAATAATACCGCCCTGCTGATTTTTCTGATTTGGTTTTGTATGTTTTTTAACAACATTAACATTTTCAACAATAGCTTTGTTTTTATCTTTTATCATCTTAATGATGCGACCGGTCTTTCCTTTGTATTCTCCGGAAATGACCTGCACTGTATCATTCTTTTTAAGTCCTAATGCCATATTTGTATACCTCTCCTTAAAGAACTTCCGGTGCGAGAGAAACAATTCTCATAAATTTTTTATCGCGTAATTCACGTGCAACCGGGCCAAAAATGCGTGTACCTTTTGGCTCACCAGCTTCACTGATAATAACAGCGGCATTGTCGCTGAAACGTATATATGTACCGTCTTTTCTTCCATACTCTTTTGATGTACGTACAATTACAGCTTTAGCAACTGCACCTTTTTTAACCGCACCATTAGGAATTGCATCCTTTACAGCAACGATTATCACATCACCAACCCTTGCATACCGTCTTCGTGTACCACCAAGAATTCTGATGCATTGAACTCTCTTCGCACCCGAATTGTCGGCAACATTTAATTGTGTTTCTACCTGTATCATGTTTCCCTCAATTAGCCCTTTACGGAAAATGGCGGCATTAAATTATTTCGATCTTTCAAGAATTTCACCCAGGCGCCATCTTTTTGTTTTCGAAAGCGGCCTTGTCTCGATAATTTTTACAGTATCACCAATCTTACATTCATTATTCTCATCGTGAGCAACGAACTTGGTATTTAACCTGACAGTTCTTCCATACACAGGATGAACAAATTTTCTTTCGACTTTTACTACGATACTCTTGTTCATCTTGTCGCTAACGACAACACCTATTCGTTCTTTACGTTCGTTTCTGTCAACCATACTATTCCTTAATGAAATCGGTTGTTATCTTTTTTACTAATTTTTTTTACTACTTAAAACAGTCTTTGCACGAGCGATATCACGTCGAACATATCTCAGCTGCAATGCATTAGAAAGCTGACCCATCTTGGCCTGAAATCTTAAATTAAAGATCTCTTCTTCCAATTCACCAATTTTTGCCTTGATCTGCTCTTCAGACATTTCTCTGATCTCTTTAGCTTTCATTATAACTCCACCCTATCTTTCAATTTCAACAAAACGGGTCTGAATAGGCAACTTCTGAGCAGCCAGACGAAGTGCTTCTTTTGCAATGTCGCTTTTTACACCTGCCATTTCAAACATCATCGTTCCTGGCCTTACCACTGCCACCCAGCTTTCAGGCGCACCTTTTCCACCACCCATTCTGGATTCTGCCGGATGCTTGGTGATCGGTTTATCGGGGAAAATACGAATCCATATTTTTCCACCACGCTTGATAAATCGTGTCATTGCGATACGTGCGGCCTCAATCTGTCTGTTGTCGATCCATCCCGGTTGTAATGACTGTAATCCATATTCGCCGAAATCGATTTTATTGCAACATTGTGCACTTCCACGCATGCGTCCGCGTTGCGTTTTTCTCCATTTAATTTTCTTCGGTGACAGCATCTGTCAGCTCCTTCTAAGCGTTAGTGCTTTCGCCAGTTTTGGCCGGCACTTTTTCTGCACGGTTTATAACTTCGCCTTTACAAATCCAAACCTTAACGCCTATACAACCATATGTTGTATGTGCTGTCGATGTGGCATAATCTATATCAGCTCTCAATGTATGCAAGGGAATGCGACCTTCTTTGTAGGTCTCTGTACGGGCAATTTCCGCCCCGTTCAAACGACCTGCAATCTGAACCTTAATGCCTTCAGCACCCATTCTGATTGCTGTCGAGATTGCCTTTTTGGTTGCTTTTTTATAAGAAACACGTTTCTCAACCTGACGGGCAATGTTATCAGAAACAAGCTGTGCATCCATCTCGGGTTTTTTTACTTCCTTGATGTTCAGCTGAATCTCTTTTTGTGTAAGATGCTGAAGCTCTCCTTTGAGTCTTTCAACCTCTTCACCTTTCTTACCGATCACAATACCAGGTCGTGAAGTATGAATTCCAACTGTAACACGTTTTGCTGTACGCTCAATCTCGATTACCGAGATTCCGCCATGTTCGAGGCGTTTTTTAAGATAATTTCTGATAAGAATATCTTCATAAAGATAATCAGAAAAACGTTCTTTTGCGTACCAGTTTGAAAACCAGGAACGTGTAATGCCTAATCGTAAACCTACCGGATTGGTCTTCTGCCCCACATATCCTCCTGTTAATTAGCAACCTTGACAGAAATATGACACATACGTTTTAAAATCTGCGCTGCACGTCCTTGAGCACGAGCTCTGAATCTCTTCATTACAGGACCACAATCGACTCTGATTTCTTGAATCTTGAGACCATCAACATCGATAACAGATTCTGTATGCGCACTCTGCATATTAGCAACGGCTGATTTGAGTACCTTCGTAATGTCGGCTGCGACTTTTTTATTTATGTTAAGTTCTAAAAGACTTAACGCATCTCCAACTTTCATCCCACGTACAGCATCCGCAACAAGACGGGCTTTTCGTGGAGTCGAACGAAGATTGGTAACTTTTGCTCTTGATTCCACTTTCTATCTCCCTAATTTACTTTTTTGCAGACTTGTCAGTTTTTGCTGCACCACTATGACCACGGAAATTTCTTGATGGTGCAAATTCACCAAGTTTATGCCCTACCATATTCTCAGAAACATATACCGGGATAAATTTATTCCCGTTATGGACTGCGAATGTCTGACCTACAAATTCAGGTAGAATCATTGATCTTCTTGACCAGGTCTTAATCACTTTTTTCTGTCCAGAACGGTTTGATTCATCAACTTTCTTTGTGACGTGATCGTCAACAAATGGACCTTTTTTAATCGAACGTGCCATATACTTTGTCCTTATTTTTCCGAATTACTTTGATCTACGTCTTACGATATATTTACTTGATGTTTTTCTTGGATCACGAGTCTTAAGACCCTTTGCTTTCTGACCCCAGGGTGATACAGGATGTCCACCACCAGCGGTTTTTCCCTCTCCTCCACCCATTGGATGGTCAATCGGGTTCATTGCAACACCACGGACAGTTGGCCGTATACCCAAATGTCTTTTTTTACCGGCAGAACCCAGAACAACGTTCATATGTTCAATATTGCTGACCTGACCGATAGTCGCATAACAGCTTGCACGGACATTGCGGACTTCTGATGACGGAAACTTCAGCTGAACCATGCTTCCTTCTTTAGCAACGATCTCGGCATAGGCACCGGCACTTCTTGCTATCTGTCCACCTTTTTTATCGCGTAATTCGATATTGTGAACCATCGTTCCAAGTGGAATATTTTTAAGAGGCATCGAATTGCCTTCAGCAATTTCAGCGTTTTCATCAGAGATGATCTTCTGACCAACTTTCAACTTTGAAGTCGCGAGAATGTATCTTCTCTCTCCATCAGCGTATTTTACAAGAGCTATAAACGCTGTACGGTTCGGATCGTACTCGATCGTTTCGATTACTCCAGGAATTCCAAACTTGTTTCTTTTGAAATCGATTATTCTGTAAAAACGCTTTTGTGCTCCACCCCTGTGACGAACAGTGATCTTACCTCTGTTGTTTCTTCCGTTAATCTTGTCTTTTTTTTCTGTTAACGGTTTGTACGGTTTATCGGTTGTAATCTGTTCGAAAGAGTTTACATTCTTATACCGTAACGTTGGGGTTATTGGTCTGAAACTTTTTATTGCCATAATTGCTCCGCTTTATTCGCAAATACCTTCTATTACTATTAAACTTCTCCGAACTTTTCTATTTTCTGACCCGCCTGGATTTTTACAATCGCTTTTTTCCAGTCAGACCGGTATCCACTGAACTTACCCATACGTTTCAATTTGCCTTTAACAACCATTGTGTTAATAGTCTCAACTGAAACATTGAAAAGTTTTTCAACAGCAGTTTTAATTTCCGGTTTTGTAGCAGTCTTTAATACTTCAAAGACATATTTATTCTCAGCTTCGCGCATGAGAGTATTTTTTTCTGTAATTGAAGGGTATCTGATAATTGAATGGTATTTACTCACTTTACCACCTCTTGCACTTTCTCAATTAACTTTTCATCACCGAAAATTATGTTTTCGTTCGCAATAATATCATAAGCATTCACTTCGGAAATCGGCTTGATTTCGAGATCTGGAATGTTACGCCCCGAAAGATAAATATTGGAACACTCTTTATCAACAACTAAAAGATTTCTTTTACCATTTAATGATAGTGCACTCACTAAAGATGCAATAATCTTTGTTTTCGGCTGCTCACAAAGAATCGAATCAACGACAAGAACGTTCTCAGACTGCGCACGCGATGAAAGTGCTGAAGCCAACGCAAGTTTTCTCATCTTCTTTGGGATAGTCGTATAATAGTCACGTGGAGATGGTCCATGAGCCTTTCCTCCACGAACCCAGATCGGTGATGTATTAGATCCGGCACGTGCACGTCCAGTACCTTTTTGCTTCCAGGGCTTTCTACCACCACCGCTTACTTCTGCACGAGTTTTGGTTTTGGATGTTCCCTGACGCTGATTAGCCTGCAGCTGTACAATTACCTGATGAAGGAGTGGTTCATTAACTTCCACACCAAAAACAGCTTCCGGAAGTTCAACTTCACCTTTTACTGTTCCATCCTGCTGATATAATTTAGCCTTCATGTTATACTCGTTCCTACAGAATCGTATTATTTTGAATTATTCTTCTTGATATAAACAATGCCCTTATTTCTGCCTGGTACAGCGCCTTTTACAAAGAGCATACCTGCATCCTTATCTATAGATACAATCTCAAGTTTTTTTACAGTAACCTGTTCATCTCCCCAGTGACCGGACATTTTCAATCCTGGAAAAACACGTGCAGGATATGTATTGGCACCTGACGATCCACGTTCTCTGTAATTGGTATTTCCATGAGTCTTTCGTCCTCTCTGGAAATTGTACTTTTTGATAGTACCAGTATGACCACGTCCTTTGACGGTACCGGCGACATCTACAAACCGGACACCTTCAAAAATTTCAACACCAACAGTGCTTCCCGCAACAAGCTGCTCTTCATTGTTATCGAGCTTGAACTCTTTAAGTACTTTAACCGGTTCAGAATTATTCTTTTTGAAATGACCAAGGAGTGGTTTATTTACTTTTTTTTCTGAAACAGTATCAAAGCCTAATTGCACTGAAGAATAACCGTCTTTTTCAAGAGTCTTAACCTGTTCTACAATATTACCTGTCTTAATAACAGTAACAGCTATAACTCTACCCGCATCATTGAAAACACGAGTCATTCCGATTTTCTTACCTATCAATCCCTGCATTTTTCACCCATTCTTTCGTGGAGTTATAGTTAACTCAAATCCTCTGTAATTAAACCTTTATCTCAACATCGACGCCTGCAGGCAAATCCAGCTTCATAAGAGAATCGACTGTTTGCGGTGTTGATTCAAGAATGTCTATGAGTCTTTTATGTACTCTTGTTTCGAACTGTTCTCTTGACTTTTTGTTTACATGAGGAGAACGTAAAACTGTATAAATCGTTTTCTCGGTCGGCAATGGTATAGGACCTGATATTCTCGCACCGGTACCTTTTGCAGTACGCACAATATCAGATGCTGACTTATCGAGAATATTGTGATCAAAAGACTTTAGTCTTATTCTGATTCTTTCGCCTGGCATGAATCATTTACTCCTTGTTCATATCGATTATTACCGTCACATTCTCCCAATACGCCTCAGTATCGTATCCTGAACGGATTTTGTTGTTATCTCATATCGGTCCAACTGCATTGTATACGCAGCTCTTCCCTGAGTTAAGGAACGTAGTGCAGTTGCATACCCGAACATTTCTGATAATGGTGCTTCGGCGTCCAGAACCTGAAGGTCCATTCGATTTGATATCCCTGCAACTTTTCCTCTTCTGCTGTTAATATCATTAATAACAGATCCAAGGTATTCCGCAGGAACTACAACTTCGATTTTCATAACAGGTTCTAAAATTGCAGGTGATGCTTTCTGACAAGCCTGTTTAAAGGCCATTGTACCTGCAATCTTAAACGCCATATCAGTGGAATCTTCTTCCCTGAATTCTGCATCAACTATAGTAACTTCTATTCCTGATAGTGGATACCCGGATAGATTACCGCCACTTGATGCTTCTTCAACACCATGGCGTATTGATGCAATAAACGACTGTGGAAATTCTTTGTTGGCAATTGTACTTTTTATTACAATTCCATTTGAAGCCGGAACTGGCTTTACTGAAAGATCTATTTTTGCAAACTGACTCTTACCACCTATCAGTTGTGACAGTTCGTAAGATTCTGTTTTATTTACTGTTATTGTTTCTCTATATGATACCTGCGGGTTTCCAACATGAACGCCGACATTAAACTCTCTGATCAATCTATCAACCAGTATTTCCACATGCAACTCGCCCATCCCAGAGATCAATCGCTGACCAGTTTCTGAATCAAGCTTTATTCTGCATGTTGGATCTTCATCACATAACCTTCTGAGAGCTTCCTCAAGCTTCGCTTCATCTACGGTACTTTTTGGCTCTATCGAACGTGATAACACCGGTTCAGGGAAGACCATCTTTTCATAGACTACAGGAAAGTCCACATTTGTTATCGAATCACCTGTTGTTGTCTCTTTTAGACCAACAAGCGCAATAATATCGCCCACCTGCATTGATTGTTCAGCATGCCTCTTGTTCGAGTGCATTTTGAAAATTCTTGTAATTTTTTCTTTACTTTTTGTGCGGGGATTATAAAATAGATCTTTAATCCCTGCTTTTCCGGAGTAGACTCTTGCATAAGCAAGTCGTCCTACATGCGTATCTGTTGCAATTTTAAAAATTAAGGCAGAAAACGGCTGTGTAACTTCAGGTTTACGAATCTTTTGCTCACCAGTAACAGGATCTGTTCCTTGAATTTCTCCACGATCAACTGGCGACGGAAGAAACGATACAATAGCATCAAGCAGAAGTTGTATACCTTTATTTTTAAAAGCTGATCCACATAAAACCGGATGAATTTTTCCTGAAATCACACCTGTTCTGATAGCATCGTTAATCAATTGATCGCTGACCGGCTTCTCTTCAAGCACCAAAGACATCAGCTCTTCATTAAAATCAACGACCGCCTCTATCATCTGCTCTCTATATACAGAAGCTTCATCTGCCAGATCCTTCGGCATTTCAGATTCTATAACTTTTGCCCCCAGAAACTCTTCATCGAAGGTATACATCTTCATTGAAATAAGATCGATAATACCTTTGAACTGATCTTCTTTTCCGACGGGAATCTGAATCGGCACTGGTACAGCTGAAAGCTTCTCTTTCATCATCTCTATAACATTGTAATAGTCTGCACCGATACGGTCCATTTTATTCACAAACGCGATTCGGGGTACGTTATATTTGTCTGCCTGACGCCAGACAGTTTCTGACTGAGGTTCCACGCCTCCAACCGAATCAAATATGGCAACTGCGCCATCCAAAACTCTCAAAGAACGTTCTACTTCAATTGTGAAATCAACATGTCCGGGAGTGTCTATTATATTGATCAGTTTTTCTTTCCACATGCATGTTGTTGCAGCAGAAGTGATCGTGATCCCTCTCTCCCGTTCCTGTATCATCCAGTCCATAACAGTGTTACCATCATGAACCTCACCCATCCTGTGAAGGATACCGGTGTAGAACAGTATTCTTTCGGTGGTAGTCGTCTTACCAGCGTCGATATGTGCCATAATGCCAATATTTCGAGTGTTTTCTAATGTGACATTATCGCTCATTGCTAACTCCAGTTACATTCTCTCAATACAATAATTCTCATATTGTATTACATAACTACTGATTGACTAACCAAGGGTAAATCGTTTAAGATTTATTCCCCACCGAAAAATTCAAAGAACATTTAAACTACCATCTGAAATGTGCAAAAGCTCTGTTAGCTTCGGCCATTTTATGCGTATCAATTTTCTTTCTGATGGCTCCGCCTTCATTTTTGGAAGCCTGTACAAATTCATTTGCAAGTTTTTCTGCCATACTCTTTTCGGAGCGATCTTTAGCATAGGATATTAACCAGCGAATCGCAAGCGAAACACGACGTTCAGGAGCAACTTCGATTGGTACCTGATAGTTGGCACCACCAATACGACGAGACTTTACCTCAAGAAGCGGTTTAACATTGTCTATTGCTTTCTTGAAAACTGACATACCATCAGTTCCGGCCTTTTCACCTGCAATATCAATAGCACTATAAAAAATACCTTCTGCAAGACGTTTCTTTCCCTGACGAACAACATTATTTACAAACTGAGTAACCAGCGTGCTGTTGAATTTGGGATCAGGTACAAAACCTTTTTTTACTGCATTTCTTCTTCTAGACATATGATTTCCCTTACTTCTTCTTCGGCCGTTTCACGCCATATTTTGAACGGCTACGTTTACGATCTGCAACACCCTGAGTATCAAGTGCACCTCTTATAATATGGTATCTCACTCCAGGAACGTCTTTAACACGACCACCCCTGATTAGAACGATTGAGTGTTCCTGCAGATTATGTCCCTCTCCAGGTATATATGCGTTCACTTCCATATGATTTGAAAGACGAACACGAGCAACCTTTCTCAATGCTGAGTTCGGTTTTTTAGGCGTTGTTGTAAATACACGAGTGCAAACACCTCTACGCTGAGGACACTCGTGAAGAGCTGGAGACTTACTTCTGTTCTCCTGACTCGTTCGACCTTTACGAATAAGTTGACTAATTGTAGGCACCTGCCATCCTCCAAAAAAAAGATAGTCACTAAAGATAATATTTGGATTAATAAAATACAAATATTTTTTATTTATTTTATTAACTGAATTTGATCTGGACGATTTTTCCTGTGATACTCATGATGAAAACATCTCAGGAAAATCGTCCAAATCAAATTAAAACTGTCCACCTATATCCACGAAATCTTCGCTGATACTCTGTTCACTTTCAACTGGTGTCTCTATCTCAAGATCTTTCACCTTAAGCCCACGGAACATTCTCGAACCAGTTCCTGCAGGAATCAGATTTCCCATGATCAGGTTCTCTTTCAAACCACTAAGCTTATCGATCTTTCCTTCAACAGCCGCTTTCGAAAGTACTTTTGTTGTTTCCTGGAACGATGCCGCACTCAGGAAGGATTCTGTTGTCAATGATGCTTTTGTAATTCCAAGAAGAAGTGGTTTAAATGTCGCCGGCTCTCCACCTTCAGAAATAACCCGCTCATTTACCTCTCTGAGCTTCTTCTTATCTACATCATCACCTTCAAGGAATTCAGTATCACCAGATTTTTCAACCCGGACCTTTCTCAACATCTGGGCAACAATAACTTCAACATGCTTATCGTTAATTGTCACACCCTGAAGTCGATACACCGCCTGGATTTCATCGAGCATGTACTGCTGAACCGCGTTTTCACCTCTGATCCTGAGAATATCGTGCGGATCTATAGATCCTTCACTCAAACGATCACCAGCTTTGACGCGGTCACCATCATGAACACGCAAATGTTTTCCCAGAGGAATAAGATACTCCCGTCCTTCACTGTGCTCATCTTTAATTGATATTCTTCTGCTACCACGTTCAGTATCACCAAAACTGACAAATCCATCAATTTCAGATACTACTGCAGTATCTTTCGGACGACGTGCTTCAAACAGTTCAGCAACTCTTGGCAAACCACCGGTGATATCGCGGCTCTTGCTGCTTTCACGCGGAATTTTTACAAGAATGTCACCTTCATTGATCTGATCACCATCACGAACCTGCAGGTAACTACCAGTTGGAACAGCGACATTCGCAAGACGCTTTTCATCCTCCATAATCTGAAGATGTGGATGCAGCCTACGTTCACGATGTTCAACAACAACCATATTGGTTATACCGGAACGCTCATCATAAAGTTCGCGTACAGTTTCACCTTCAAGAAGGTCATTGAATCTGATTTTTCCACCCTTAGGTGCAAGAATAACATTATTATATGGATCCCATTCAATAAGAACCTGACCTTTGGCAATTTTCTGACCATCGGTTACTTTGACGAAAGATCCATATGGTATGTTATATCGGTAACGTTCTCTCTCCTGTTCATCCAGAACAGCAAGCTCTCCGACCCGGTTCATCGCAATTGAACCACTCTCATGATTTACAATTTCAACATTGAGCAGTTTGGCATATCCATCGATTTTTGAAACTTCTTTTGATTGAGCAATAAGACGTGATGCAGTACCTCCGATATGGAATGTACGCAATGTCAGCTGTGTACCTGGTTCACCAATACTCTGGGCAGCCATAATACCAACAGCTTCACCAATCTCTACAATCTTTCCAGTTGCCAGATTGCGACCATAACAGCGACGGCAAACACCTCTGACAGAGTCACAGGTAAGAACCGAGCGAATCATTACCGATTCAATTCCGGCACCTTCGATTCGTTTAGCCATTTGTTCGTCAATAAGAGTATTGATCGGACAGATCAACTCCTCTGTGACAGGATCGTAGATGTCCTCTTGTGACGTACGACCTAAAATTCTCACAGAGAGCAGTTCCATGACTTCATCACCCTCACGAAGCGCCTCGATCTCGATACCCTTTGATGTACCGCAGTCATCTTCGTATATGACAACATCCTGAACCACATCAACCAGCCTTCTTGTCAGATAACCGGCGTCAGCAGTTTTAAGAGCGGTATCAGCAAGACCTTTTCTTGCTCCGTGTGTTGAAATGAAGTACTCAAGAACGGTAAGACCATCCTTAAAGTTTGAAATAATCGGGTTTTCGATAATTTCACCAACCGCACCAGTAATTTTCTTCTGCGGTTTCTGCATCAATCCACGCATACCGGCAAGCTGCTTGATCTGGTCTTTACTTCCTCTTGCCTGAGAATCCATCATGATGTACACCGGATTGAATCCGTCCTTGTCACGAGCAAGTGCATCATGCATGATATCTGCAATAGTATTTGTGGTATGTGTCCACAAATCGATAAGTTTATTATATCTTTCGCCTTCTGTTATGATACCACGATCGTACTGCTTGCGTATTCTTATAACTTCCTCACTTGACTTGGCAATAATTTCATGTTTCTCCTGAGGAACCACAAGATCTTCAGCACCGAAAGTAATACCAGCACGGGTCGCATATTCATATCCCAATGACTTGATATCATCAAGGAATTTACAGGTTGCTTTGGTACCCATTGTCTTATAAACAGCCTGAATAAGTGCCTGAATACGCTTTTTGTTAAGCAGTTCATTATGGAAGGGCATTTCTGCCGGAAGTGCAGTGTTGAGAATAACACGACCAGGTGTTGTCTCAATCAATTTGCCTTTGATACGAACTTTAACTTTCGCATGAAGATCTACCTGTTTAGCATAAACAGCATGAAGTACTTCATCAATGTCTACAAATGCACGTCCTTCACCCATCCTGCCAACTGCAAGTTTTGTCAGGTAGTAAATACCAAGAACAATATCCTGCGTCGGAGTCATGACCGGAAGTCCGGATGCCGGGCTCAGAAGGTTATTGGCACTGAGCATCAGGAAACGACACTCAAGCTGTGATTCAAAAGAGAGCGGTACGTGTACTGCCATCTGGTCACCGTCAAAGTCAGCATTAAATGCAGTACATACCAGAGGATGTAATCTGATTGCTTTTCCTTCGACAAGTACCGGGAAGAATGCCTGAATACCCAGACGGTGCAACGTCGGCGCACGGTTGAGCAGAACAGGATGATCCTTGATAACCTCTTCAAGAATATCCCAGACTTCAGGTCGTTCTTTTTCAACAAATTTTTTAGCACTCTTTACAGTCTGAACCAGACCTTTCTCTTCGAGCTTCTGAATAACAAATGGTTTGAAAAGCTCAAGAGCCATCATCTTTGGAAGTCCACACTGATGAATTTTCAGCTCAGGACCGACAACGATGACACTACGGCCTGAATAGTCAACACGTTTTCCCAGAAGGTTCTGACGGAACCGTCCCTGCTTTCCTTTGAGCAGATCGCTCAGAGATTTAAGCGGACGCTTCCCTTCACCTTTAACCGAGAATGTGCGGCGGCCATTGTCAAACAATGTATCGACAGCTTCCTGGAGCATGCGCATTTCGTTACGCAGGATGACATCCGGAGCTTTAATTTCGATAAGCTTTTTCAACCGGTTGTTTCGGTTGATCACTCTTCTATATAGATCGTTAAGATCTGATGTTGCAAACCGTCCACCTTCAAGCGGTACCAGCGGACGCAGATCCGGAGGAAGAACCGGCAGTACACGGAGAACCATGTGCTCTGGATTGTTCTGGGATCTCAGGAATGCTTCGGCAATGCGAAGTCTCTTGAGATGCTCCTGACGGCGCTGTTCAGAAGATTCCAGTTTGATTTTCGACCGTAAATCGATCGAAAGCTCTTCAAGGTCGATGCTGGCAAGCAGGTCAAGGACCGCTTCACCACCCATTTTTGCAACAAACTGTTTATCCTGTTCTTCAAGCTCGATATATTCATCTTCACTGAGCAGCTGTCCCCTGCGCAGACCTGCGTTACCCGGATCGATGACTACATATGATTCATAGTAGACAATTCTTTCCAGTACAGTATTTGCCAGTCCGAGAAGATAGCTTATATGTGAAGGAACACTCTTGAGAAACCAGATGTGAACAATAGGAACAGCAAGCTCAATATGTCCCATCCGTTCCCGGCGCACTTTTGAATGAGTAACTTCGACACCGCAGCGATCGCAAACGACACCACGATAGCGGATACGTTTGTACTTTCCGCAGTTACACTCCCAGTTTCGTACAGGGCCAAAAATTTTCTCACAAAACAACCCGTCACGTTCCGGTTTGAACGAACGGTAATTTATCGTTTCGGGTTTGGTAACTTCACCGTACGACCAGTTTCTGATCGTATCCTGTGAAGCAAGTCTGATACCGATTCCCGTAATTTCTTGAACACTTTTGTCAAGTTGGCTGATTAGTTCTGCCACTAGTAACCCCCTTATAGTGATACGGCATCCGTATCACGGTTCATTATATCACTCAGCAGTTTCTTCCTCACCAGAGAGAACACTTATATCAAGTGCCAGTGCCTTGATTTCGCGTACAAGCACTTTAAAGGATTCTGGAATTCCTGCATCCGGAGTATTTTCACCTTTGACAATTGCTTCATAGATTTTTGAACGTCCGGTGAGGTCATCACTCTTGACTGTCAAAATCTGCTGAAGTGTATACGCTGCACCATATGCTTCAAGTGCCCATACTTCCATTTCTCCGAAACGCTGTCCTCCAAACTGGGATTTACCACCAAGAGGCTGCTGTGTAACAAGAGAATATGGACCTATTGACCGGGCATGTATCTTATCATCAACAAGATGACAAAGCTTGAGCATATACATAGGACCGACAGTGACATCATGATCAAATGCCTCTCCCGTACGTCCGTCACGTAATCTGATTTTTCCGCTTCGCGGCATCTTCGCTTCATCCAGAAGATTAAGAACATCCTCGTAGGTGGCACCATCGAACACCGGTGTTGAAATATGTAAACCAAGCTTCTGAGCAGCCCAACCCATATGCGTCTCAAGAATCTGTCCGACGTTCATACGTGAAGGCACACCGAGAGGATTGAGAATAATGTCAACAGGTGTTCCATCTGGCAAATACGGAAGATCTTCAACTGGAAGTATTTTTGAGATAACTCCCTTGTTTCCGTGTCGTCCTGCCATCTTATCACCTACCGACAATTTTCTTTTCTTGGCAACATAGACTTTAACAAGTTGCAGTACACCAGGCTTGAGCTCATCACCACGAACGACCTTATCAATTTCCTTGTCGAGTTTATCTTCAAGCTTTGTGATCAGATCGTTAGCTCTGTAAAGAACTTCTTCAGCCTTGGAGTTTTTATCAGCATCCTGACACAGACCATTTTTAAATGATATGTTCCTGAAATCAAGTTTCATCAGAAGTGTCTTTGTCCACTTTTTCCCTTCAGGAACGATTGTTTCTCCTGTATGGAAATTGGTAACTTCGTTAGAAACTGTATCTATTAAGAACTCACCGAGTCTTTCGATACGGACTTTTTCTATTTCAGTAATCTGATTTGTAATTTCGGCCTTTAGCTCATCGATCCGTTTCTTATCCTTTTTTTTGGAACGTTTGTCACGTTCTTTACGGGAGTAGATACGGGTATCGATAACAGTACCTTTAAGACCCGGAGGCGCTTTCAGTGACGAATCACGGACATCGCCGGCCTTTTCACCGAAAATAGCTCTGAGCAGACGTTCTTCCGGAGATAGTTCAGTCTCACCCTTCGGTGTCACTTTTCCGACAAGAATGTCCCCGGCTTCCACTTCGGTACCGATTCTCACGACACCATTTTCATCGAGGTTTTTAAGAGCATCTTCACTTACATTAGGAATTTCCCGTGTAAGCTCTTCAGGTCCGCGTTTGGTATCCCGGACTTCAGTTTCAAAAACCTCAATATGTACTGATGTGTAAATATCTTCAGCTACAAGCTTCTCGGAAATGATAATCGCGTCTTCGAAGTTGTACCCGCGCCACGGCATAAACGCAGCAGTGACATTTCTTCCAAGAGCAAGCTCCCCATCATGAGTCGCATGTCCATCGGCAAGAACATCACCGGCATTTACTTTCATGCCAGCCTTTACGCAGATTTTCTGATTGATACAGGTATCCTGGTTTGAACGTTCGAACTTGGTAAGTTCGTAGGTGTCAAATTCCGTAAGACCGAGTATATCGTTATCCTTTTCATCTTTGACTTTCCTGATAACTATCTTGTTTGCATCAAGTTTTTCGATAACTCCAGGATTTTTAGCAACGATCATACATCCCGAGTCAATCGCCGCTCTTCTCTCAAGACCAGTTCCAACATACGGTGGCTGTGTTCTTAAAAGAGGTACTGCCTGACGCTGCATGTTTGATCCCATCAATGCGCGGTTTGCGTCATCGTGTTCAAGGAACGGGATCAATCCGGCTGCGATACTTACCAGCTGCATCGGAGAAACGTCCATATAGGATATCTCCTGCGGCGGGATAACAGGGAAGTCACCACGGTAACGGGCAAAAATCAGTTTTTCGACAAATTTACCCTTTGGATCAACAGGAGTATTGGCCTGTGCAATGATATAGTTATCTTCCTGATCGGCTGTCAAATAAACGATTTCTCCGGTAAGAGCACCGTTCTCAACTTTCTGATAGGGTGTCTCGATAAAACCGAACTCATTTACACGAGCGAATGTACTCAATGATGCGATAAGACCGATATTCGGTCCTTCAGGCGTTTCGATTGGACACAACCGGCCGTAATGCGTATGATGCACATCACGGACTTCGAAACCGGCACGCTCTCTTGTGAGACCACCGGGACCGAGCGCACTGACGCGACGCTTATGCGTAAGTTCAGAAAGTGGATTTGTCTGATCAAGGAATTGAGACAACTGGCTTGAACCAAAGAATGCCTGAACTACAGTTGACACTGTACGAGCATTGATCAAATCCTGAGGGGTAACGTTTTCTGTATCTCTCAGACTGAGACGTTCTTTGATTGTACGGACCATTCTTGTAAGACCGACTGTAAATTGCGCTGCAAGAAGTTCACCCACAGAACGAACACGACGGTTACCAAGATGATCGATATCATCTATAAAACCCACACCAGCATTCAAACCAATCATGTATTTGAAAGCAGCAATAAAATCATCTCTTGTCATTGTGGTAATTCCTTCGGGAGGAACTACACCAAGACGGGTATTCATACGATAGCGTCCGACATTGCCCAGATCATACCGTTTTTCATCAAAGAAGAGTCTTTGAATAAGGTTACGTGCAGTCTCAACGTTTGGCGGATCACCCGGGCGCATGGTTGCATACATGAAGAAGAGTGCTTCCTCTTCGGATTTAGTAGGATCAGCAGCCATGGTGTTCCGGATAACCATGTTTTCAGGATTCGGTGTGTCTTTCAGGACTTCGACAAAATCAACATGGTGCTCAAGCAGTTTTTTCCACCGGTCTTCATTGATGATCTCATTTGCATCAACAATGATCTCCCCTGTTTCCTCATTGAAAACAGTACGGGCATTAACCGAACCGATGATTTTTTCTTTATTTTCTTTAGTAAACTTTAATCTGACGGTGTCGTGAAAGAGAGAAAGAATCATCTCATCACTTGAAAAGCCCAATGCCCTCAGAAGGATCGTGGCTGGCATTTTCTTACGTCTATCAATATTGACTGTCAGAACATCATCGACATCCAGCAGGACTTCAACCCATGAGCCTCTCTGCGGAATAACCCGGGCAGTGAGAAGCTTCTTACCATTGGGGTGAGCAACTTCGTCAAAAGTAATACCTGGTGATCGATGTAACTGGCTGACAATAACACGTTCAGCACCATTGATCACAAAGGTACCGCGTTCAGTCATCAGCGGTATTTCTCCGATATAGACTTCATTGGAAATTTTTTCAACAAACTTTTTAGTCTCGCCATCCTGTTCGAAAACAAGAAGCGACATATCGACCTTCAGCGGAGCCGCATAGGTCATCCCTCTCTCTTTGCATTCCCTGAGTGTATATTTTGGTATTCCAAGTTTGTACCCGTCATACTCAAGAGAATAATACCCTTTGACATCATTGACAGGAAACAAGCTTAAAAACGACCCATGAAGGCCCTGTTTTTTTCTTAGACGCGGAGGAGTATCCGGCTGTAGAAAAGCTTCATACGACCTTGTCTGTATCTCAAGAAGATTCGGCAGATCAGCCACACGCTTAATGCGGGAATAGCTTTTTCTTTCTTTCATTCGCACATCCCCTCGATGCTGTACCATTAATGTTATTCAGAAAAAAGTAAATAAATGGCACAGAACACCCTGCTTTTTTAAGGTGTTCCATGTCATATTTATATGTAGTTGTAGAAATTTTTTTTTGCGCGATGATTAGCACGCCCTTGGTAAAGATATTACTTAATTTCGACGGCTGCGCCCTGCTCTTCAAGCTTTTTCTTGAGTTCATCTGCATCTGCCTTAGCAATACCTTCTTTGACTGGTTTTGGTGCACCTTCAACCAGATCTTTTGCTTCTTTAAGTCCAAGGCCAGTTACTTCACGAACGACTTTGATAACCTGTATTTTCTTAGCGCCAGCCTCCTTAAGAATTACATCAAATTCAGTTTTTTCTTCAGCAGGTGCGGCAGCTGCAGCTCCAGCAGCAGGCATGGCAGCGACAGCAACTGGCGCAGCAGCCTTAACATCAAATTTTGTTTCAATTGCTTTGATAAGATCAGAAAGCTCAAGTACAGTCATTCCGCCGATCAAATCAACAATTTCGTCTTTAGTCATGGTAGCCACAGTAAACCTCCGTTATAAATTGAATATTATTTAGTTTCAAAAAAATTGTTATTGTTGATCACTCTTTTTATCTTTTAATGCTTCAAGAGTACCAACAAATCCAGATAGAATTCCATTGAGAACACCTGCAAATTTTCCAATTGGAGCCTGGAGTACACCCAGCAACTGTGCAAGGAGCACTTCACGAGATGGAAGATCAGCAAGTTTTGTAACATCCTGTGCGTTAAAAACCGTTCCATCAACTATCGCGATTTTAACTGGTAAAAGATCCCTGTTTTCTTTCTGGAAATCACGGATCAGTTTAGCAGGAACACTTACATCATTTTTTGTAATTGCAACTGCTGTCGGTCCTTTAAAATGGGATGATAATGCAGATTTCCCAACACGGTTAGCAGCTTCACGTGCAAGAGTATTTTTTACAACGATAAATTGTATTCCCTCTTTGCGAAGATTAGCACGCAATTTTGTAACTTTTTCAACAGTAATTTTGTTATTGTCAGCGAGAAAAATCCCGGTTGCATCACGGAATTCATTCTCGAGCTCTTCAATAACAGCAGTTCTTTCACTTCGTGTCGACATTTCTAAACCCTTCTCAATTCGATCAAGTACCTGAACTATTTCAGATCATTTCCGTTAATTTTTAATCCCTGTCCCATAGTACTTGAAAGGCTTATTTTTTTGATATATTGACCTTTGGCAGCAGCTGGTTTTGCTTTATGAACAGCATCCATGAACGCTTTGGCATTTTCTACAATTTTAGGTGTTTCGAATGAAAGTTTACCTAAAGGAGCATGAAGAATACCGCCTTTTTCAACTCTGAATTCAACTTTACCTTTTTTCACTTCTTTAACAGCTTTTGCTACATCCGGAGTAACCGTTCCCACTTTCGGGTTAGGCATAAGTCCACGGGTACCGAGAATTTTTCCAAGCTTTCCAACTACTTTCATCATGTCGGGAGAAGCGATAACAGCATCAAACTCCAGCCATCCTTCAGTAATTTTCTTAGCCAGATCTTCCCCACCGACATAATCAGCACCGGCTTCCCTGGCTTCATTCTCTTTGTCACCTTGTGCGAAAACAAGAACCCTTACCGTTTTTCCAAGACCATTTGGCAGGATTGCAGCACCTCTGACAGCCTGATCACTTTTACGTGGATCGACACCAAGGCGAACTGCGATTTCTACGGTTTCATCAAATTTTACAGTATGATTGGTCTTTAAGAACTCAATCGCTTCGTTTGCACCATACTCTTTTAACTTATCAACCTTTGCATAGGCTGCGTTATATTTTTTGCCGTGCTTCATTTGTCGTACCTGTTCCTATTCTTATTAGCCTTATTCCGAAACGTTTACGCCCATACTTCTTGCAGTACCCATGATTGTATTCATAGCAGTTTCCACACATGAAGCATTGAGATCCGGAAGTTTTTTCTCAGCGATTTTTCTTATCTGAGCTTTTGTCAATGTTCCAATCTTATCTTTATTCGGTACACTTGAACCCTTATCTTTCCCGAGTTCTTTAATAATCAGGACCGATGCAGGAGGTGTCTTAGTAATGAATGTAAAAGAACGATCAGAATAAACAGTGATTACCACGGGAATGATCAAGCCTGGAGACTCTTTAGTCCGGGCATTGAACTGCTTACAGAATTCCATGATATTCACACCCTGCTGTCCAAGAGCCGGACCGACCGGTGGAGCTGGATTAGCTGCGCCGCCAGGGATTTGAAGTTTAACTTGTCCAACGATTTTCTTTGCCAATTTATCTATCTCCTGTTATCAACTTATCGGCGTAACATGCATAAAATCAACTTCGACGGGCGTCGATCTCCCGAACACGCTGACCATTACTTTAATTTTTCCCTTTTCAGGGTGTATCTCATCAACAACACCGTCAAAATCCTTAAACGGTCCTTCTTTAATCTTAACAGAATCACCGATTTCAAATGGGACTTCGGAAATTTGCTGACGGGAAACTTTTTCTGTCTGTCCCAGGATTCTTCTGACTTCTTCTTCGCGAAGAGCCTGGGGCTTGTTTCCGCCGACAAAACCTGTCACACCTGCACAGTTTCTGACTGCATGCATGGTTTCTTTTGATAACTCCATCTCAACCAGTACATAGCTGGGAAAAAACTTTCTAGTCGTTTTAGTTTTTTTCCCGTTTTTAACCTGTACAACATCCTGAGTGGGCATCAGAACCTGCTTGATCTGCTCTCCCATCTCACCTGATTGAACCAGTTCAAGCAGATACTGATGGACCTTTGATTCCTGACCGGAATACGTGTGGACTACATACCAATGTAAAGACATCCAGTTCCTCTTAGACGCCAGATTTTAGAAAGAAATTTACGATTGTCACTAGTAATCTATCAACACCGTAAACAAACAATGATATTGCCAGACTGGAAACAACAACCAGAATTGTCGCACCAGTAACTTCGTCCCTTGTTGGCCAATTAACCTTAGCTAACTCGGAACGTACATCTTTGAGATATTGAACAAATTTTTGCATAGTTAACCAAACATTCCAGGCTTGGAGGGACTCGAACCCCCAACCAACGGTTTTGGAGACCGCTACTCTACCAATTGAGCTACAAACCTATGAATTTATTTAAGACCAACCCGATCACATAGAGCGTTATTTTGCTTCTTTGTGCATCGTGCGTTTCCGTTCGAATGGACAGAACTTTTTAAACTCCACTCTCCCGGAATGCTTACGTTTATTTTTAGTTGTTTCGTAATTTCGCTGTTTACACGATGTACATTCCAGCGTAATTCTTTCTCTAGGCATTTTATTATCGCTTTTCTAAAATTTAATCGGGATTATTGAATAATTTCTGTGATAACGCCAGAACCTACCGTACGACCACCTTCACGGATAGCAAAACGGAGTTCTTTTTCCATAGCGATTGGAGCGATCAGTTCAACTTCAATTTCAGCGTGATCACCAGGCATAATCATTTCTACCCCTTCAGCAAGCGTGAGGCTTCCTGTAACGTCGGTAGTACGGAAATAAAACTGAGGGCGGTAACCACTGAAGAAAGGAGTATGACGTCCACCTTCTTCTTTGGAAAGAACGTATACATTACCTTTGAACTTTTTGTGTGGCTTGATTGAGCCAGTTTTTGCAAGCACCATTCCGCGTTCAATTTCTGTCTTTTCAACACCACGAAGAAGTGTACCGATATTGTCACCAGCCTGAGCCTGATCGAGCAGTTTACGGAACATTTCAACACCGGTAACGATTGTTTTACGTGTATCTTTAAGACCAACGATTTCAACTTCTTCACCGACTTTGATAGTACCACGCTCAACACGACCTGTAGCAACTGTACCACGACCAGTGATTGAGAACACGTCTTCAACAGACATAAGGAATGGTTTATCAACTTCACGCTGTGGAGTTGGAATGTATGAGTCAACTGCAGCAAGAAGATCAAGGATCGGCTTTGCTTTTTCCGGATCTTCAGGATTGGTCAGAGCACCGATTGCGCTTCCACGAACGATCGGAATATCATCACCAGGGAACTCATATTTTGAAAGGAGTTCACGGATTTCAAGTTCTACGAGTTCGAGCAGCTCGGGATCATCAACAACGTCAACCTTATTGAGGAAGACGACGATATAGCGAACACCAACCTGACGAGCAAGGAGAATGTGTTCACGTGTCTGAGGCATAGGACCATCAGCAGCACTGACAACAAGAATCGCTCCGTCCATCTGTGCAGCACCAGTGATCATGTTCTTGACATAGTCAGCATGTCCCGGACAGTCAACGTGCGCATAGTGGCGGTTTTCAGTTGAATATTCAACGTGTGAAGTAGCAATTGTCAGAATTTTTGTGTCATCGCGACGGCCCTGAGATTCCGACGCTTTAGCGACTTCATCGTAAGCAACATATTTTGCAAGCCCTCTAACAGAGGAAACCCTGGTCAGAGCTGCAGTTAAAGTTGTCTTACCATGGTCAACGTGTCCGATCGTACCGACGTTAACGTGCGGTTTGGTCCGATCAAATTTTTCCTTTGACATGAAAACCTCTCAGTACATGGTTGATATTAATAATTGTTTAGTTTAGAAATTACCGAATTCTTTCTGAATAAATACTACCCGATTTCTCTCCTCTTGATAATAAGCCCACGACGGGACTCGAACCCGTGAACCTCATCCTTACCAAGGATGTGCTCTACCAACTGAGCTACATGGGCATTAAAAAGAGCGGGCAATGAGATTCGAACTCACAACAGCCACCTTGGAAGGGTGGAGCTCTACCATTGAGCTATGCCCGCAAGGAATTTATAATGGGCAGGGGTGGTTTCGAACCACCGTAGACCGAAGTCAATGGATTTACAGTCCATCCCCTTTAGCCACTCGGGCACCTACCCAATCATATTATGGAGCCGATGGAGGGACTCAAACCCCCGACCGTTCGATTACAAATCGAATGCTCTATCAACTGAGCTACATCGGCCTAAATGCCTTGAAGAAAAAAGTCTTTCAAATATACTTACTGAAAAATTAAAAAGTCAAACTATTTAATCAAATATTTTTAATTTTTCTCGAGTAGTACGACCTGTTACACACTCTTTTTTGATACTTTATCCACAATTCCGTATTTTTTCGCCTCATCGGCAGACATAAAATAGTCTCTATCGGTGTCCTCAACTATCTTCTGCACCGACTGCCCCGTATGAAACGCCAGAATCTCGTTTAAATTATCTCTGACCCGAAGCATCTCCTCGGCCTGAATCTGTATATCCGATGCAGGACCAAACATATTTCCGGAAATCAGCGGCTGATGAATCAAAACACGCGCATGCTCCCAGGCAAGTCGCTTCCCCTTCGCTCCAGCACACAGAAGAACTGATGCCATACTTGCAGCCTGTCCCATACATACTGTCACGATATCAGACTTGGCATATTTCATCGCATCATAGATTGCCAGCCCTGAAGTAATCACGCCACCGGGACTATTAATATATAGAGTAATATCATCATTACTCTGACCATCAAAATAGAGGATCTTTTTAACGATCGTCTCAGCAGTGTCATCATTGATTTCACCCCAGAGGAATATCTCTCGTCTCTTGAGTAACTGCTCCTCCATCTCTGAACCAATCATCATCTTCTTCATATTCTTCGAAAAATCTTCATTCTGTCCTTTACCCACAGGAGCCTCCCATTCAAATAGTTTACCCGAATAGAGCTATAAATCTGAACTCTGTGAAAACATCCCAAAGTCCAGCTATCAATTAATTGATCGTTATCTCTGTTGTGCCATCCGGTAAGTCTTTCACTGCGTATCCCGCACCTACCAGTTCATTTCTGATTTTATCTGCACCAGCGTAATCCTTATCAGCTCTGGCAGAGCGACGCATGCGGATTTTTTCAAATAGTGCATTATACTCATTGTCAGTAAGCTCCCCGGGGGAACAAACCACAATCTTCTTCTCATCACTGGAACTGTAACAAAAAGTTTCTTCTGCTGATGATGCAAGGTCAAGACCAAGAACCGCATCCGCCCGTACAGCAGCCGCACGCTTCAAAGAATCAGAGATAGAACTGTTTTTCAGCACATCCCAGATTGAAGCCACAACCCTGGGCATGTTCAGATCATCGCAAACTGCATCATAGAATGATGTTAAAACTTTTTCAACAGCATCTTCAGAATAATCTACCTTACCAGTATCTGCTGGCACTGCTTTCTTTAAATTTGCCAGAGCATGTTCAGCAGCGGTCAAACTTTCCCACGAAAACGAGAGTGGATTACGATAGTGCGCTGTATAGCAAAACATTCTGTATGAAAGCGGTGAAAAGCCCTTCTGTTTGAGCACTTCAAGTGTAACAAAATTTTCACCCGATTTTGCCATCTTGCCCTTATCAACGACAAGGAACTCTCCATGTAGCCAGTAATTGACAAATTTTTTCCCGCTTGCCGCTTCAGACTGCGCAATTTCGTTGGTATGATGCACCCGGATATGATCCGCTCCACCACAATGAATATCTAACGGAAGCGGTAAATACCGGGCAGACATTGCACTACACTCAATATGCCACCCTGGAAATCCGATTCCCCAGGGACTCTCCCATTCCATCTGACGTTTCTTATCTGATGGTGAAAACTTCCACAATGCGAAATCAGTCACCGATCTTTTTTCGCCCATATCGACACGTTCACCTGCACGAAGCGCTTCAGGATCAAGTCCAGCGAAATCGCAGTAAGAAGGGAATTTTGTTGTATCGAAATAGATACCATCAGAAGTTCTATAAGTAAAACCTTTAGTTTCAAGCTCCTGAATCATCCCGATCATTTCTTTTATATGCTCGGTTGCTTTGGGCCACACTGTCGGTTCGATTATATTGAGTGCTTTGATATCTTCTTTGAAACGAGCCGTATATAAAGCAGCAATATCCCAGACCGTTTTTCCCTCACGAAGAGCACCCTTTTCCATCTTGTCGTCACCGGAATCTTCATCTGAAGTCAGATGACCTACATCGGTGATATTGACAACATGCTTGACTT
This sequence comes from Chitinispirillaceae bacterium, assembly GCA_050301235.1. Lineage (GTDB taxonomy): Bacteria > Fibrobacterota > Chitinivibrionia > Chitinivibrionales > Chitinispirillaceae > JAFGIN01. The sequence continues at coordinate 70,026 of JBNKZD010000106.1, forward strand.
TGTACCCAAGTGCCAGAAGTGTTCTCTTCAATACATCTTCAAAAATATAGGTTCGCAGGTTGCCGATATGAGCATAGTTGTAAACGGTCGGTCCGCAGCAGTACATGCCCACTTCATCCCGAACCGGCCGGAACAGCTCTTTTACCCGACCAGCAGTATTGTAAACAAAAAAATCGCGTTTCATAGACATTACAGTAAAACTACTTTACCAGTTCCTTTAATAATATCACCAATAACAACTGGATCAAAACCCGAAAGCTCTGGTGCCTTCATGACTTTTTCACAATCTGCCTGAGAAACCGCAAGTACCATCCCGATTCCCATGTTGAATGTATGATACATCTCATCACGCTCAACATTACCCTGCTTCTGCATCCAGTGGTAAATCGGATCGGGATCCCAGGATGTAATATTCACACGTGCATCACAGTTTTCCGGCAGAATCCGGTCAACATTGTCCTGAAAACCACCACCGGTAACATGTGCACAACCTTTAATTGTTTTATTCTTTAATAATGGAAGAATCGGAAGGTAAGAACGGTGTGGTTTTAACAACACATCTGCGAATGTTAAACCATCAGTTCCAAATGCATCCGTATAATTTTTTCCGGCAACTTCAGTGACAATTTTTCTTGCAAGACTATACCCGTTTGTATGAAGTCCGCTGGAGCGGAGCCCGATAAGACAATCTCCCGGAACGATAGTACTTCCGTCAACAACCTCATTTTTATCGACAACACCGATTATTGTCCCGACAAGATCATAATCGTCTTTTTTGTAAACACCAGGCATCTCAGCAGTTTCACCACCGATAAGTACACAGCCATTTGCCCTACATGCACTCGTCAAACCCTTAAGCAGCGAAAAAGCCATCTCGGGAATCAGCTTGTTGATACCTATATAGTCGAGGAAAAACAGTGGGCGAGCCCCAAGTACCAGGATATCGTTTACACAATGATTAACAATGTCAATCCCAACCGAATCATGCCGCCCGGTCTGAATAGCGATCATCACCTTGGTTCCAACACTGTCGGTCGATGATACCAATACGGGCTGCGCACCTTCACCAAAGAGCGGTGCAATATCAAACATGCCACCAAACTGCCCGAATTTACCCAGAACATTATCGTTATATGTGGATGAGACCAGTTCCCCGATTTTAGTTTTAGTACTGTTCCAGACGGATACATCAACTCCAGCATCAGCATAGCGAAGGGATTCTGCCATAAAAACCCTATTCCATAAGTAGTTAAAAAGAGATAATCCACCAATCGGTGTGTCGACGGGATACGTAAGGGTAGAATATAGGTTCAGGAAGGATAGTAAGTCAAAAGTTTCGGCTGTCGGGGGTATCTAAGGTTCTTCTGATTTTTAATTTTTAGTCGAATTTTTATTTGGGCGTTCCCCTAGCGGGTCGTTCCTCCTCTGGTCTAAACTTCTCAGGTCACTGAGCGGCGTCGAAGTGCGGTATTTTCTGCCCTGCGGTGGAGGAGAGATTATCGCTATATTCTTTTTATTTCGCATCTGGGGGAGGGGCTTGCGTTGTTGCAACGCACCCTCCCCCGCAAAAAGCCAAATGCCATTGATCGCATTTTTTCGTATTTTCGCATCAATGTCATTCGTCTTTTTGACTCCCCTCCCGATGCGGAAGGTTTTCCACTATGCGATTCCTCCTTACGTCCGGATCGCGTGGTAAAACCTCCCGCAACGCCCTCTTTTATGGATTATATTTTTTCAGGGTGTTACTGCAAAATTTATATAATAGTCATTACAAGTGCAGTCCATTTCGATCCCACACAGTAGCAGAATTGATACACCGATTTTCCTGAAGAAAGAGGGGCGGTAAGAAAAACCTGCTTCGCGGTTGTACATTTACATTGTTACTTTTTTCTCAGAAGCTCTGAAAGAGCTTGCTACAACAGCCCGGGCTGAAGGCCCGGTTGGTTGTAATTCGTCATGAATTTCGAGCTCTGAAGGAGCGACATAAAAGATCGATTGATTACCAAAGTGTAAATATTTAAAAAAATAACGAATATCAAATAACGAACCCTGAATATCGAAGTGCAAGAAAATACAATGTGACTACTACTTGTAAAGCATGAGTTGATACTACTCATAACTGCCGGCCCACAATCGTTCTATGAAAATATTCCAGGGCAGAATTTCTATTCCATCCACAAACCGGGGCACCTCTTCCATTGACACAATAATATATTTTCTTAACACACATTCCTCTTTAAGTGCACGTATCCCTTTCAAATCGTGGCCGACTACATTTACTTTCGCCTTTACTTCAACTGCAGTTGCATCACCAATAATAAAATCAACTTCAAACTGCGTAATACTGCGCCAGTATGACAATTGAATATTCCGTGCCCTGTAATCAAGGTAACTCTTTATTTCATGAAAAATGAATGTCTCAAACGCTTCACCACATTCGGTAGAACCCAACTGGACTCTTTGCCTCTTTTGCAAATACCCTGCTATTCCGATATCGAAGAAATAGAACTTAGAAGAACTGAACGCTTTGCGCTTTATAGATTTTTTCCATGCCGGAAGCTCATATCCCATAAAGGTATCTTTTAATATCTCAAAGTACTCAACAACCGTTGTTCTACTGATTTGAGCATCTGATGTAATTTTTGTGTAGTTAACAATATTGCCATGCCCCAGAGCAGCAACAGTCAAAAACCTGGTGAACGCGGGAATGTTCCGTACAATTGCTTCTGCAGCAATCTCTTTCTGTAAATAAATACCCGTATATGCTTCAAGATCTTCATAAGGGCTTTCTGAAAGGTAGATTGAAGGAAGCAGCCCTATGTCAAGTGCTTTTATCAGATTAAAATATACACCCAGCTCTTTATAGGTAAAAGGATGCAGCGACCGCATCCTTGCCCTTCCTCCCAGAAGATTCATCCCACCTCTACGAAATTTCCGGGCAGATGAACCAGTCAGAAGAAAATTAATACGACACTCCTCAATCATCAATTGTACCTCATCGAGTAACTGAGGAGCCTTTTGAATCTCATCAATAACAATAATCTTATCTTCAGGTTGTAATTCTTCCCTGATTCGTGCTGGTGAAAGACTGAGTTTTATAAACGTGCTGCTGTTGAGAAGGTTGTAGACTTTGCACCCTTGAAGCTGATTTCGTATCAGCCATGATTTGCCGGTCTGCCTGGGTCCAAACAGAAAACAGGAGTGATTCTGAAGATCAGCCATCAAATTAATATGCCTGAAAATAGTAATATCCTGCATACTACTATTAAAATATTTGCCTACCACTGTAGTCAAATTTCATTAAATTTGAATATGTCTTGTGCATATTTAATGAAATTTGCACACTAACGTTTACAACTACAATGCAAACACTCTTCCAATATCCAAAAATATCACCCTTGAGAGGTAATTGCAAAACCCCACGTTCGTCTCGACTCCGCTCGACAAACGGCCTCGAAATCGCACCCTGAGCGGAGTCGAAAGGGTGCTTGGTGACGAGTTTTGCAATTACCTCTTGAAACTACTATTATTTTAGAATCAATAACTGAAGAACACCTGATTGAGAAGATTTTCCAAAACTTTCAGATCGTCCTTGCTTTACTGTAAACATATACACTCCCCCAGCCACCCCTCTGCAATCCCACGACATTTCATTGTTCCCGGAAGGCAACACAGTTGCAACCTGTTTACCTGCAGCATTACAAATGGTTATTTCGGCATAAGTTACTCTATTTCCTGAAATGTAAAAAACGACCTTTGAGCCGTGTACCGCACTTTTGACATTAAACGCAGCTGGCGGGGTAACGGTTTTTTTGACATTTCGTACTACTGGTGCTGGGACGAAATGCGCTGCAAACGCATTCATCCCGCCAATTGAATCTACGCAGTTATACTCTCCCGCAACGGTGAAACCGGTATCGGGTGTTGCACACACCGACAGTGCTTTTGGGGCGCGACCGTTATCGGTACGATAGGGTATTCTAAACTGGCCTTCCCAGAGCTTATTTACACCTGTGGAATCGGTTACAAATGCCCAAACTCCGCCCGTGGCGGAATTTCCGCTTCTACCCACAAACACCAGGTTCCCATTCACCAGCTGGGTAAAGTCATACGCGATATCATCTGCCCGGTTCGCCCCAGCGGTCAGCCAGCGGGAGTTGATTCCGGAGGGGTAGGAGATTCATTATATTTTAAATCAATAACAGGTGAAATTTTAACCGTTAAAATTTTCCAATACCTTTTTCCCCATAACGCGCTTCAAAACTATATTATTTTCAAACATATCCATTCTTCAAGTGCATAGCGCAGCGAATAAATTTATTCATGATCTTGCGACCTCAATCAGTTGGGATACTTTCAAAATGGACCGAAATTCTGTATTCTTTGCGTTTGGATTGACACTGTTTGCCGGACTCTCTACGGGTATCGGCAGTGCGATCGGCTTTTCTTCAAGAAAATTCAACCCGCGATTTCTGGCCGGTTCACTTGGATTCTCCGCAGGGGTCATGATTTATGTATCACTTATTGAAATCTTTGTCAAAGCCAAAGAATCGCTTAGTGCACACGTTGGAGCTGCAAATGGTTACCGACTGACTGTTCTTGCTTTTTTCGGGGGGATCGCATTAATCGCGCTTATCGACAAACTGATTCCATCATTTGAAAACCCCCATGAAATCAGCCATCTGAAAAACAACAAAGGGGCTGCAGATAATTCCGATCGTAAATTGATGCGGATGGGGTTGTTCTCAGCACTGGCTATCGGTATCCATAATTTCCCTGAAGGGCTCGCGACCTTTATGGGGGCATTATCAGATCCTACCCTGGGTATCAGCATTGCAGTTGCAATTGCAATTCACAATATCCCTGAAGGTGTCGCGGTATCGGTACCTATTTACTATGCGACAAAAAGCAGAAAAAAAGCTTTCTGGTACTCATTTATATCAGGACTGGCAGAACCACTCGGTGCACTTCTTGGCTTTTTCCTGCTAAAAAGCTTCTTCAATGAATTGTCTTTTGGGATAGTTTTTGCCGCTGTTGCCGGCATCATGATTTATATCTCCCTTGACGAACTGCTTCCAACCGCTGAAGAGTACGGCGAACACCATGTGGCGATCGGAGGATTGATCGCAGGAATGGTTGTCATGGCGGTAAGTTTACTGTTGTTTGTCTGATCTTATTAAAATATATGCAATATCCATTCCTCTTCAACTCATCCAAATACTAATTTCTTACAGTAATCGAACATTCAGGTATAAGGACATTTGAATTCAAAATTCTCAGGAATTGCATGAAAACTCTGACAGGAATAATTTTAAGTCTCCGCCCACGACAGTGGACTAAAAACTTTTTCGTTCTTTCGGCGCTTGTTTTTTCCCGTAATTTATTTAACAGCAGAATGCTGCTTATAAGTATCGCTGCATTTACACTCTTCTGTATGATCTCCGGCGCGGTCTATCTGCTAAACGATATCGTCGACCGTGAGAAAGATCGCAACCACCCGGAAAAATCAAAGCGTCCTATTGCTGCTGGTATAATTTCCATAAAAGCTGCCCTCATTTCACTGATTTTCCTGGTCCTGTCATCACTGATTGGATCCTGGTTTTTAGGGCTTCCGTTTTTCCTGCTGATACTCACCTACTTTATTCTTCAGACAGCGTACTCATTTTACCTGAAACATATCGTTATCATTGATGTATTCACCATAACAATTGGTTTTTCCATCAGAGTTTTCGCTGGAGCAATGGCAATCAATATCGAAATATCTTCGTGGCTGGCAATCTGCACATTCCTTCTGGCACTGTTCCTTGCGCTGAACAAACGGCGTCACGAACTGATTATTCTTGAAACCGCTGCCGGAAAACACCGGAAGGTTCTGGCCGATTATAATACCTATTTCTTAGATCAGATGATCTCGGTAGTAACCGCTTCAACGGTCGTTGCGTATGCACTCTACACACTTTCAAATCACACAATCGATAAATTTCAAACGACACATCTGGTGTTCACCGTTCCGTTTGTCATTTATGGAATTTTCCGCTACCTGTTTCTGGTACACATGAAAAAACGTGGTGGAAGCCCCGAAATGATGCTTATCACCGACCTTCCATTATTAATCGATATCATGTTGTGGATCGTAACTTCAGGAATAATTATTTATCGATAAAGTTATCGCTTTTTCTGCCGATAAAAGTAGAGAAGAATATTTTATCAAAGGATAGAACTATGAGCTCTACAGATGCAATTACTCAATCGACACAGGCTGTTACTGACATTTTAAAGTATGCACAGGCAAAATCACTCGATCAGGCCAAAAAAGAGATGGAACTCACTGTAAAAATGAGTCTTGGCAAGGAAGCTGGAAAAGGGAGTCAGGCAGATTTCGTTGCCTGATCCGGTGGTGTACTCTCACCAATAATAGGGCCGATACGCAGCATCTCGCTGTAGTTTCGTTTCGATTGCGGATTTATAGACCTGAATATATTTTGCTGCACTTTTCTGCCAGCTGACATCTTCAGTCATAGCCTCTTTAACCATGTTGGTTATGTGCTGAGGACGATCATAATAGGTACTTATCGCCCACCCGATTGTATAGTAGAGCGCATCAGCAGTTGTATCCCAGAATTTAAAACCAGTCCCCGAGCCTTCCGGTTCATTATAATTTTTGACCGTATCATTCAAACCACCGGTTGCCCGCACAATTGGTAACGTCCCATACCGCTGGGAGTACATCTGATTAAGTCCGCAGGGTTCAAACAAAGAAGGCATCAGGAAAAAATCACATCCGGCTTCAATAAGATGAGCACGGTAATTATTAAATCCTATATATGATCCGGCACGAGCGCTATACCGGGATGGAAGATTACCAAAAAACTCTTCATAATTTCTCTCACCAGTTCCCAGAATAACAAACTGGACATGCATATCATCCAGTATTTTCTCGATGGTCTGAGCAATAAGATGATACCCTTTCTGATCAACAAACCGTCCGATAGTGCCAATAACTGCGACATGTTCGTCTTCATGGAGATCGAATGTTTTCTGAAGGTGCTTTTTACACTCCTTTTTTCCACTGAGATTATCAGCCGAATATTTCGCCGGAATCAGCGTATCCAGTGCCGGGTCCCATACCCTATAGTCAACACCATTGAGAATACCTGTAAGATCTTCGTATCGGTTAGAAAGGTAGGGTGCTAAACCGAAGCCACTGCCCGGCTGCACGATTTCATTGGCAAAAGAGGGGCTCACAGCGGTAATTTTGTCTGCGTAGTAAATACCACCCTTCAGAAAATTTATCCGATCGTAGGTCTCAAATTGTTCTGAAGTGAAATTGTGCCATCCAAGCCCCAGATAATCCATATTCGATTTGGGGTAAATTCCCTGATAAGCGATATTATGAAGTGTCAGCACTGATGCTGCACCGCCAAGTATTGGATCGTTCCAGTGCCATATTTTCAAATACGCCGGACAGAGCGCTGTTTGCCAGTCATTTGCATGAACAATATCCGGTTTAAAATGGATGTCTTTACATAACTGTAGTGCTGCGCGGGAGAGGAACCCAAATCGCATCGGGTTATCATCGTAGTCATTCATTGATGCATCATGATAGAGTCCCCACCTGTTGAAAAAGAGATCATGTTCGATAAAATAGACCGGAACACCATCATCAGAATAGGCCCCATACACTGAACACCACTCTTCCCGGTTCCCCATCCATACGCCCATTGGTGCGAGCGTAAAGGTAATTCCAGTCTTTTCAAGATCGATCATGCCATAACGTGGTATGACAATCCTGGCGTCATGCCCCTGACGTCGCAACTCAGCAGCAAGGGAGGATACCACATCAGCCAGCCCCCCGGCCTTCGCGTAAGGGTACATCTCTGATGAAACAAGTAGAATATTCAGTGGTTTATTATCTGAAGAGACTGGTTTCATATACTCCTGTGATAATCCTCTCCAAAATTAAAAGTTGAAATTGCTTCATAAACAAATAATATACAATACATTAGCATAAATTACTACAACAGAAATCATGTCGTCATTCGATTCATACGTTTGCGGCACATCAGTTGCTAAAGATAGTACTATCGGTTTAGCCATGTACTGATTTTTATTTCACGAAAGGATTTTTCATGAGAGTTCGAGTTGATGCAGAAACATGCATTGGTTGTGAACTATGCCCATCGATCTGCCCGGATATATTTCAAATGGGTGATGATGGGATCGCTCGCACAAACATTGAACACGTACCCGCAAATCTGGAAGAGTGTGCCCGTGAAGCGATCCAGAGTTGTCCGGTTGAAGCTATAAAAACCATTTAGTCAATCATACAGGTTTTGTAAGGAGCAGGATGGATCATCAGAAAGAGAAAGCAAAGGAGTTGATTGACTTTCTTGACCAGAAAGTTTTTAATCCTATCATGGAAGCGCGCCCGGAGCTATATTCAAGCGAACGCGAGCAGAAAATGCTTGAATACGTTAAAAAATTCACCTCCGCAGAAATTGACCATTTTCACCGCAAAGAGAACTCTCCGCAACAGATTCTTGACATGTTTTTCCGCGAACTCTACTATGAAACATCTGGTATTCTGGGTAAAGACCGTGAAGACCTCGAACTGCCAAGGTTTTTAGAGATCCGTGAAGAGTTTATGGGGTTTTTTAAAGATGATTAAAATTTAAAGACACCTTTACAACATGGACGCTGGAGGCAATTTGGTGTGGGTGAGCAAGTTCTGTGGAGCGTTTAACGTCTGGGAACCCACACCCAAGAATTTAGGTATCGTCGGAAGACAGTTTACTGCTGAATTCGCGTGTTTCGCATTCGACTCACCCCCTTTGCAATCCATTGCATTAACTTTTGCAACACAATTATTCTTATGACAATCCCGCCCGCAGAGGTGAGAAAATTTGTATTCGTTTCCCCTTCGCACCTGTTACATCGGGACTCAGTATTATTCAACTATACCCCAAATCCTTCGCAATACACACCGTGAACTGATGCATCTGATGCTCAAATGTGCTCCATTGACAATATCTTCTATATATATGCTCGACATCCTCCTCCCGATTCGATCCGCTGTACCGTTCCATTGTTGATGTCAATTTTAAAAAACCCCTGATCTCATCAGTTACTTCTTCCTTCCCTGTAATTTGAAGAAAGAATTTTTCAAATTCTACTGGTACCGATGCAGTAAGTCGCCTGTGAATAAAAGTCTGAAATAGTGATGACATTATCGAACAATAGCTATTGTAGAGACTCTGAAGCGCCGGGCTGCTGATGAAAACCTTTGTGGGCGGTGTACCGAAATAGTGTGCAGATATCGTTTTTCCGAGTGTATTAAATGCAAATGGTATCGAGAGGTGCTCACGGGAGCTGTAATAATAGTAGGCAATTGGATATTGATGCAGATTTTCATACCAATCAAGAAGCATGTACTCAATATGTCTGAAATAGGAATCGAGATAGAGCGGAAGTCGTGAATCCCAGTGATGTCGTATCAGCACCATCGCGTCACCGGTATCTGCTGTTTCATGAAAAAGTTCTGCTGCAAGCACACGAAATTGTTGTATCACCCGGTAAATATTGAGGATATAGCTGAGTGACAGTGTCATGAGAGCAAATCCGAAAAGCGCTTCAACAGCTGCAACCATTTGGTAAAACCACGTAACAGGAATGATATCACCAAATCCCAGAGTTGGAAGGGTCACACTGCTTAGATACAACCCTCTGAGCAGCGGATGCAGATCTGCACCGCCACGAAAATCATCGCTTCCATCAAGCATTCCCGACATGTAAATTAAGCCAAAACCGAATATTTCAATACTGATCCAGAAAATGAGGGTTATGCTTATTAACTGCGGTGCAGCAAATGAATATAATGTATATCGTAATTTATGTGATAAAAACAGTCCTGATCTTCTGATCACAAGCCATACAGATCGCTGCAATCTATTACTTAACCAGCTGCTTCCCTCATAGTAAAGAATGGTCATGAATATGTCGAATAATCCAATCAGTGAGAACAGGATTCCCGACAGCAGCAGTAGTGTTTTCATTATTTTTCAGGCTGGACATTTTATGTATATTGGATCAAAATGTATGCCCGAAACTGTTTCTTATTTAAAATAGTTCACACCAGACTCAAACAGATGCTGATCCTTATTACCGTAAATATTTTTAGCTACATCTGTACCGCAGCGCTCAGAATGTCCCATTTTGCCAAGAACTCGACCATCAGGGCTCGTAATCCCCTCGATCCCCATCATGGAACCATTGAGATTGCTGTCTTCACCGGTAAATGTTCCATCATGGTTAACATACTGTGTAGCAACCTGACCGTTGGCAATAAGCGACTGCATGGTCTCAGCCGATGCAACAAAACGGCCTTCACCGTGAGAAATCGGTATCGCATGAATATCGCCAGCGGATACACGTGCAAACCAGGGTGATTTGACAGAGCAGACTTTTGTATACGATACGCGTGAGATATGGCGTCCGATTGTATTAAAAGTAAGTGTCGGTGAACATTCTCCCAGAGGGCGAATCTCTCCCCAGGGAACCAGCCCCAGTTTAATAAGCGCCTGGAAACCATTGCAGATACCAAGCATCAGACCATCTCTCTTGAAAAGCAGTTCATGCACAGCATCGGTGATATGCGGATTCCTGAAAAACGCGCTGATAAACTTCCCAGATCCATCCGGCTCGTCTCCGGCGCTGAATCCGCCTGGCACCATAATTATCTGTGAATTGCTGATCTTTTTAACTACCCGTTCGATTGATTCTTCAATATCCGCAGCAGTGAGATTCTTCATTACAAAAATATCACTTACTGCACCGGCACGTTCGAATGCACGTGCAGTATCGTACTCACAGTTTGTTCCGGGGAACACGGTAATCAGAACCCGCGGTGATGCGCTCTTGATTGCAGGACGTTTGCTGCTTTTTTCTGTATAGAGCGGAATCACCTGTGCTGCATCAATATCCTCCGCAGCTTGAGGAAATACCCCGTTCAACGGCTGTTCCCATTTTTCAAGACACTGCTCAACAGACAATGTTTCCCCATTTGCAATTATTAATAGTTCACTGATTGTAGTACCTATCTCCTCCACAAATGAAGCACTTTCGGCAAATATTTCAGAAATTCCGGTCTGTGGAGCACACTCTATCACAATAGTTCCATATTCCGGCGAAAAATACCATTGGGGATCATTACTTTTTGCAAATTTGAAACCGATGCGATTACCGAAACTCATCTTGGTAACAGCTTCGGCAACTCCTCCGGTACCAACCGCGAATGCTGATACAATTTTTTTACTGTTAATGCCGTTGAATATCGCTGTATAAGCTTTTTCGATACTATCAAAATCTGGAAGATCATCCTGACCACGCGGGATTCTTACTGCAAGCACCTTACTACCTGCATTTTTGAACTCCGGTGACACAACAGCGGAAGTATTTACAGGTGCAAGTGCAAACGAAACGAGAGTTGGAGGTACCGTCAGATCTTTAAATGTCCCCGACATACTGTCTTTACCACCGATTGCTGCAATCCCCAGTTTATTCTGTGTCCACCATGCCCCAAGAAGTGCTGCAAACGGCTTTCCCCACCGTGATGGTTCATTGCCCGGTTTTTCGAAATATTCCTGAAGAGAAAGGCGTATCTGATGGTAATCACCTCCGGTAGCAACTATTCGTGCAACAGAGTCAACAATAGAGTACACAGCGCCATGGAACGGGCTCCATGATGAAAGATTGGGATTGAACCCGTAACTCATCGCAGTACCAGTTGTTGTTGTACCATTAAGAACCGGCAGCTTCGCAACCATCGATTGCATCGGAGTTTTCTGGGTCACACCACCAAAGGGCAGAAATACAGAACCTGCACCAATAGTGCTGTCAAACCTTTCCACCAGCCCACGCTGACTGCAAACGTTAAGATCTGAAAGCATTTCAAGCCAAAGCTCTTTCAATGAGCGATTACCTTCCAGTACCGAAGGTGCAAAGAATCTCTTCTGTGCATCCGGTGCATCAACTGTAACACTGGTTTTCTGTTCAACACCATTGGTATTTATAAAATCACGGCTGATATCAACGATCACCTGACCACGCCATTTCATGACCAGACGTTTTTTCTCTGTCACCTTTGCAACAAGCGCAGTTTCACAATTCTCTTCTATAGCGAACAGGACAAAGCGGTCCATATCTTCAGCAGCTATCACAACAGCCATTCGTTCCTGCGATTCCGAAATAGCAAGTTCAGTCCCATCAAGACCCTCATATTTTTTGGGAACAGCATCAAGATCAATCTCAAGCCCGTCAGCAAGCTCGCCAATTGCAACCGAAACACCGCCTGCACCAAAGTCATTGCATCGCTTGATCATGGTAGTAACCTTCGGGTTTCTAAAAAGTCGCTGAAGTTTACGTTCGACAGGTGGATTACCTTTCTGCACTTCAGCACCGCAGGTCACAATCGATTCTTCAGTGTGTTCCTTTGATGAACCAGTCGCTCCCCCGCAACCATCACGCCCGGTACGTCCGCCAAGAAGAATTATGATATCACCCGGCTGCGGTACCCCACGAACGACATCAGCCTTAGGTGCAGCACCGACCACAGCGCCAATCTCCATCCGTTTGGCAACATACCCTTCATGGTAGATTTCAGAAACCAGGCCTGTTGCAAGACCAATCTGGTTACCATACGAACTGTATCCATGAGCAGCGAGTGTAGTTATTTTCCTCTGGGGTAACTTCCCCGGCAGGGTAGATTCGATCGAAACTCGCGGATCACCTGAACCGGTTACTCTCATCGCATGATACACATAGGATCGTCCTGAAAGCGGATCACGAATCGCTCCCCCCAGACAGGTAGCAGCTCCACCAAATGGTTCAATTTCGGTTGGATGGTTATGTGTTTCGTTTTTAAACATCACCAGCCACTCTTCCTTGTGCCCATCAATCTCAGCAGGAATTACAATACTACAGGCGTTGATCTCTTCAGATTCATCCAGATTATCGAGCTGCCCTGTTTTTCGCAGCTGCTTCATGCCCAGTGTAGCAATCTCCATCAGACATAACGACCGCCCTGGCTTCCGAAACGATGAGCTCACCTTAGTATATTCATCATACGCTTTTGCGATAGGTGCAGTGAAAGCACCTGTTTCGATCGAGACATTGGTGATTGCGGTCAAAAAGGTGGTATGCCGACAGTGATCAGACCAGTAGGTATCGAGCATTCTGATCTCAGTAATGGTGGGATCACGCTTTTCGGTATCCCTGAAATAACTCTGGCAGAACTGAATATCCTCCAGACGCATTGCAAGCCCAAGTGATACCCGCAATTTTTCGAGTTCTTCGGATTTCAACGTGATGAACCCGTTCAGGATAGCTACAGCGGGGGGTGGCACGGTTTCTAACAGAAGTGTCTCAGGCTTATCAAGTGATGCTTCACGGGAATCGACAGGATTGATGTAATATTTTTTAACTTTATCGATTGTGGCAGAGTCAGAAATGCCATCAAGCACAATAACCTGTGCCGCAGCAACTGTCGGACGGTTACCATGAGTGAGAAGTTGTATGCACTGTGCAGCACTATCTGCTCGCTGATCGTACTGGCCTGGAAGGTATTCGACTGCAAAAAGTGTCTCTGAGGACTGCAGCGGCACCGATTCTTCGTACACAGCATCAACCGGCAGTTCAGCAAAAACAACATCACGGGCATCACAATACTGCTGCTCTGTAACACCTTCAATATCATACCTATTGAGTACACGTACTGATTTTAAAGTATTCAGGCCAAGATTGTTCGTAAAATCATGCAGTAATCCCTGAGCAAAAACATCGTAACCAGACTTCTTCTCAACAAAAATTCTCCTGACACCCATATCTTTTAATCTCAGCCTTTCAAAAAATCTAAAACTAGAAAACCAGTTTAAAAATAGTATTTACCTTGAGCCCTTTTATTTAAAATATGCCGCACTTAAAATCTATTGAATAAGAAGGCCATTTATTGTATGATGATGGATGCCAAACGTTATTCGACTGAGGGGTTTTTATATGACTTTTGTGAGCTGGTCTGATGAACTGAGTGTGGGAATCGAAGAGATCGATAACCAGCACAAACAATTTGTTGCTATGATTAATGAATTACATACTGCTATGAAAAGCGGTCACGCTACAACAATTTTACCTCAAATTTTGACTAAACTGAGCAATTACGCAGTATTCCATTTTTCTCATGAAGAGAAAGTCATGCAGTCGTACAATTACCTTGACTTACGTAATCATAGAACGCTTCATGACCAATTCACGAAACAGATCAAAAAACTTTTTGATGACCTTTCCAGCGGGAAAGTATTACTTTCAATAGAGGTAATGAACTCATTGAAAGATTGGCTGGTTACGCACATAATGGTGCAGGATAAAAAATATGGAGAGCACATAAAAAAAACATAATAAGTACAAATCAAGTACACATACTATGAGAACATTTTATAACAGCACATCAGACGTAAAGGCCGACAGAACTCTCGCGACAATCGCTATGTTCACCTGTTCTTACAACGAGCAGGAGCAATGTCCCGGAACAATTCTCTTTTGTGATGCATCAGCAGTAAATATCACCGGTTTTTCACGCAATAAAATTCTCACCTGTTCATTTTCTGATTTTTGCACCAATTTCCCTATAGTATCTCAAGCTGATTTTGATAAGAACATCCATTTTCGGAGTGAATTAAAAACTTCTGCAGGATTGCCAATACTCTGTGATTTTTCGATTTCGTGTCTGTACAACTTTGATGCACTTTTTCTTCAGGTCATGGTTCAACCTGTTTCATTTGAAAAAAATATCTCGAACAGTAACAGTGACATCATTCCAGTAAACAAACTTGACACTCTTGATATGCTGTCACACGGCATTTCTCATAGTACCAGTAACTCTATCAATCTGATTACACTCAGCTCAGATCTGCTTCAGGAGATGACTGATGAACTTTTATCACAATTTGACCCCGAAGCCAGGATTTCCATTCGAGGAATGAATATTGCTGAACTTTCAAAACTTATTCGACAGATGACAGATAACCTTCTGAAAAGTGCAACCAGAATCAGTTCATCAACCCAGGCCCTGGTGCACTATCTTCGGTCCAATGCTACTCCTGCACCAGCTAATTATGATATTCGTAAAATACTGCACATTGCAGTTCTTCTGGCAGAATACGAGATACTGAAATCGTCCTACGAATTTATATATGAACCGCCCCAGGGAATTATTAAACGGACAGGTAATCAGCACGAAATTCTTCAGGCAATTTTCAACTGTCTTTTATTCCTGTGCAACAATGCATCGGGCAGAAAAGGACAGTTCAGTATTACCACAGTAGTGAGACAGGAACAAAACAATTTCTGCATCCAAATCCAGCATGATGCATGCACTCTGTCTGAAGAGAATCTAAATGTATTGACATCATTAAATAGTCAGCATGGAGATATCCGGAATGATCATCCACTCTCTGTCGCAAAGGAATTAATCACAGGCAACTGCGGAGAGTTTGAAGTACTTTATAATAAATCAGGATGCGTGAGAATAACCATAACCCTTTCTTCTGTCAACTTTTACTGATTTTTGCAGTGAAACATTTACTTTATGAATAAAGCAGTCTACCCACAGTATCCGGTTTTAATAGTGGATGATGAGGAGCAGTTCAGCAGCACAGCTGCAGCAGCACTTTTTTCTGAAGGTATTACCAACAGTATACTCTGCAATGATAATAGAGATCTCTTTGAGCTAATCCCAAAACATCACCCGGGCATAATCCTGATGGATATTATGATGCCATACGCAACCGGATCTGAACTTCTGCCAATAATAAAAAGAGAGTATCCCGATATTGCAATCATCATGGTGACAGGTGTTAACGATGTAAGGGTTGCAGTTGAAACAATGAAAAATGGTGCTTTTGATTATATCCTTAAGCCATCACGCAAAGATGAACTTGTCGCTTGCGTCAGAAAAGCGATTGAATTTCACGATATCCGCAGCGAGACGGCGGCTTTAAAACAAACTGTACTGGATAATAAGTTAAAAAACCCAGATGCGTTCAGTCATATCGTTACACGAAACGAAACATTCCTTAACCTTTTTAAATATACTGAAGCGATTGCCCCGACATCTTTACCGATACTCGTTTATGGAGAAACGGGTGTTGGCAAAGAGCTTCTTGCAAGAGCGGTTCACACACTAAGCAATCGCAAAGGTAATTTTATCTGTGTTAATATTGCCGGTCTTGATGATTCAATGTTTTCCGATACACTCTTCGGACATCGAAGAGGTGCATTCAGTGGGGCAGATTCTGAACGTAAGGGACTTATTGAAGAAGCTTCGGGCGGAACGCTTTTTCTCGATGAAATCGGAGATCTGAATCAGGAATCCCAGGTAAAACTTCTCAGACTGATCCAGGAAGGCTCCTACTATCCTCTTGGTTCCGATATGCCAAAACACAGTACCGCCCGTATTATTGCAGCAACTAATAAAAATCTCCATGAAATGCAGGCTTCGGGAACATTCCGTAAGGACCTTTATTTCCGTCTTGAAGCACATCTACTGTATATTCCACCTTTACGTGAACGTCTGAATGACCTTGCACTTCTGGTAAGTCATCATCTTGATGAGGCAGCAGTTGAACTTCAGAAGAAAAAACCTGCATATCCTCCGGAACTTATCTCATACCTTCAACAATACCCTTTTCCTGGTAATATCAGAGAACTCAGGGGTATGGTTTTTAATGCAATGAGCAGACACAACTCAGGCATTCTCTCTCTTGATTCATTCAAGGAAAAATGTGGCCGCCCTGCGACAACATCAGTTGCTGATTCCAGAGCATCGGTTCTAATTCCAGATTTTAGTTTTAATCAACAACTTCCAACACTTGAGGAAATGGAACAGGCACTTATCAATGAAGCTCTCAAACGTTCATCTGGCAATAAAACCCTTGCAGCACATATGATTGGCCTTACACGCCAGACACTCAATAATTGGATTAAAAAAAATAATACCTGAATTTCGCGAATTCAGATAACAGGTAATATTTTTTACGATGCAATTTTTTTTACTTCAGTATAATTCAGCTAATTACAACTAATTACATCAATGGCCATCCCTATAGTGACAATTTTTTTTACACCACCTTTTATTGTAGTATTCACAAAAACAAGTAACACCTGTAGTTTTTATTAAGTATCGATAGCTTATTATGCTATTCAACAGTAACATTTTCAATCATTTACGTTCAATACTCCTGACATGAGTGTTTATTAATAACAGTTATCAACAATGTCCATTTTAAATTGGCAATTTTTTTGCTTGCATCTGTTATTCTATACAAAAAGGGTTATTCATGGAAAATGTAATTTTACTTCTTACAGATCAGAATGATCAAACAGATACAGTTCTTTCATCCGCTCTTAAACCATCCTTTTTTCTTGAAAAGTATTTTATTGGCGATGATATTGATCCAGACCTCCTTTTAAGCTCCAGAACCTTACGCCCTGACTGCATTCTTGTAACATACTCAGTGTTACATTCCTGCCAGAGTGCGATTTTAAAATCACTATCGGTAATTAACCGGTCGATTCCGGTTATAACACTACTGCCTTTTGAGGAACCAGAGCTTTTAAGAACGCTACTTGATTGCAGATTATTTCATTACATCATCTTTCCATTATCAGTAAACAACCTCTGTCTTCAGATTAAAGAGATCATCTCAATACATTCACAGGAGATTCCTTTAAAAGATTCATTCTTTTCACATCCATACTTTAAAGAATTCCGTCACGAATTACTGAATCATTTAACTATAGCTGCAGGCTATATTGATTTACTTAAATCACCTTCTTCTGATGGGAATTCCACTATTTTTTGTGAAAAGATATCTGAAAGTATTCAAAAAATTCAGGTAGTACTTTCCCAAAAAAATTAGAGGATCTTTTTATGCTATCACTACCATTACATACACAAAAGGACAACACCAATGAACGCGCGTGAATGTCTTAACAGAGCACTCTCACATCTCCCGATGGTTGACAATATCGACTTGTCAATTCTGGCGGGTGTACTTTCAGATATCGGGGCAATCGCTTCCTGCGAAGGACTTCCGGAAGTACTTCGAAAGCAGGCTTCAAGAATCTGCAAATTAGGCGAGTGCATTATTCTCAATGAATCAGATTTTAATTCAGGCATGAAAAAAATTTCTCAAAGTCTGAGTCAGCTAGATAAAACGCTCTTTGAACTTGAGCAAACATCACAAATACCTTTAGATATTAAAAGTGATGAAAATTCTGATGAATCCATATTGTCATCCAATGATCTAATTGAATTGCGTACTAAATTTGCAGCACAACAGAAATCCATTCTTGATGACTTTGAAGCTCATGTTCTTAACTTAGAAAAAGAAGATCCGGCTTCTCAAGGTGCTATAAAAAGAATGCTGCACACGTGGAAAGGTGAATTCGGCGTTCTTGACTTTCCAAAAATGAGTGGGCTTATTCATTCAATAGAGGATGCAATCGAGAAAAACGCTATCACTACAGATGGATTGCTCAAATTGAAAGATCACCTTACTGATATATTTCAAAAAATGGCCTCCAACCTGCCTGTGATTGCACTCCCGATAGAGTATTTTGTTGAAAATAATTATGAACAAACGGTACCAGCATCAAATTCAGCATCGCACAAAAAATCAGATAAAGAGTCCGAAGCTTCTAAAAATTCAGGCATAATACCTGAAACCGATCTTTCCCTACTACACGATTTTATTCAGGAATCAAGAGATCATATTCATGCAGCCGAGACATTGATGCTTGATCTTGAATCCGATCCGACAAATAGTGAATTTATTAACAGTATTTTCAGATCTTTTCATACAATCAAAGGTGTTTCTGGATTTTTGGGAATAAAGGAAGTTACTGAACTTGCGCATAGTATTGAAAATGTTATAGATCAGGCAAGAAAATCTACACTTATTATAAAGCCGGCACACATCGATGTATTACTTCATTCAATGGATTGTCTTAAAGAAATTATAGTCAACATCGAGTCCGGAGCTGATTCCGGAAAATTCAATATACCTGCATCATACCATTCGATATTGGAGAAACTGTCGGTCCCGGATACTATTGACATTCAATTTGAGAGCACAATTTCTGCGGGACCGGTTAAAAAACTTGGTACCATGCTTGTCGAAAACGGTGAGATTGAAAAGGAACAACTTGAGGATGCTTTAGTAAAACAGGATGAAGGAGATCCTCGAAAAATTGGAAAGATTCTGGTTGAAGATAACGGAGTTCCTGCTCGTTCGGTAGCACAAGCTATCGCAGTTCAATCACAATCCCGCTCGGCAAAAAACCTTGAAGAAACTATCAGGGTTCCGGTTAACCGCCTTGATCAGCTCATTGATGCTATTGGTGAAGCTGTTATTTCTCAATCGATGGTTACTGCCGATCCGGCAATAAAGTCTTCTTCAAGTCAAGCACTGCTGACAAAACTTGCACAGACAAATCTTATCATGCGCCAGATTCAGGAGTTGTCAATGTCTCTTCGCATGGTTTCGGTGAAGCCTACATTCCAAAAAATGGCCCGACTCGTAAGAGATCTTTCGAAAAAATCTGGAAAAGAGATCGAATTTATCACAGAAGGAGAGGATACCGAAATTGATAAATCGGTTGTTGAAAACATTGGAGATCCTCTTATACACATGATCAGAAACTCTGTTGACCATGGTATCGAAAAAGCATCTGAACGTGAAGCTGCTGGAAAGAATAAAACAGCAACAATCCATTTAAGAGCCTACCATAAAGCTGGCAATGTTTTTATTGAAATCCAGGATGATGGAAAAGGTCTGGACAGAGATGTAATCTATGAAAAGGCCGTATCAAAGGGCATGTGTAAACCCAATGATAAGCTGGCAGATAGCGAAATATACCAGTTTATTTTCCTTCCGGGATTCTCAACCGCTAAGGTGATCACCGATGTAAGTGGTCGTGGTGTCGGAATGGATGTTGTCAAAAGAAATATTGAGGCATTACGCGGATCCGTTGAAATGTCCTCAGAACGTGGTAAAGGTACCACATTCACTCTTCGTTTACCGCTAACCCTTGCTATCATCGATGGGATGGTGGTCAAAGTTGATTCAGAAACATGCATTATCCCCACTCTTTCCATAATAGAAACAATTTCGACATCATCTGAACATATTGTCAGTGTTCTTGAAAAGGGAGAGATGATCAAAGTTCGAGGCAACCTGATTCCTTTATTGCATCTCTCCAGTATTTTCAATCATCATTCGAAGTTGAACGGTAAGGCAAAAGTCACACTTATTATTGAGGATATGCTGGGAAGAAAAGCCGGACTTCTGGTAGATGAGATTATTGGACAGCAACAGGTTGTGATCAAAAATCTTGGTAATGGACTTGGAGAAGTACCCGGAATTTCCGGTGGTGCAATTATGAGTGATGGAACAGTCAGCTTGATAATCGATATCAGCAATATTGTTCGTACAGCCTTTGGCAGTTAGTTTTTGGTTAGATTGGTACTTGTAAAGTAGAAGGAACAATAATGAACATTTTGTTTCATTGCTTTTTTCGCGTATCTCTCGTTCCCCTATCCGCCTTCGGCACGTTAGCTTCGCTGCTACTTCGTGGTCCCTCGTTAACGGGGGAAGGATGGAATAGGGCCGAGAGATATGCAGACATTTGCAACTACTATCAAACAGTATATTAAAATACACAATTGTAAATTAATCAATATTTATTAACTCTGTCATCCTTAAGGAGGATTTATGAGTGAATCTACAGCAACTCTCGATAAATCAATCGGTGAGCGTTTAGCAGGAAAATATCTGACCTTTCGTCTTGCAGATGAAGAATATGGTCTTGAGATTTTGAAGGTTCAGGAAATTATTAGAATGCAAGCTGTTACACGTGTTCCCAGAACACCTGATTATGTCAGAGGTGTAATTAATCTTCGCGGTAAAGTGATTCCAGTTGTCGAGTTACGGAAGAAGTTCTCATTTGCACCTAGTGAAGATACTGACAAGACCTGCATCATCGTAGTGCAGATATCTTCATCTGATGTATCTATCGTCATGGGAATCATCATTGATGAAGTACGGGAAGTCCTCGATATTGCAGCAGACAATATCGAAGAAACCCCCTCTTTTGGAGCATCGATAAACATTGATTTCATTCTTGGAATGGGAAAAATGAACGGAAATGTCAAAATCCTGCTTGACATCGACAAGGTATTGTCGATAAAAGAGTTTAACGAAATTCAGAATATTTCTAAATAGGAAAAACTATCATGGCGTTTACATTTTTTTTCCGCGATAGTCACACACTAGAACTTGCTATTCGCACAATTGCACCTGAAGTATCCGGCAGAAGCAAAATCCGGATATGGGATGCCGGTTGTGCAATGGGTCCTGAACCATATACTATTGCAATCCTTTTGGCAGAACATTTTGGAAATTTTTCATTTAAAAACATTCGAATTGACGCATCTGATATCGACGAACAGGATGCGTTTGGCCCGATCATCCGGAATGGAAGCTACCCCTGGGACCAGTTACAACGGATACCTGAAGTCATCTTCAAACGTTACTTTATACCTTCTCAGGAAATCGGTACGTTCCGCGTAACAGACCACATCCGTGAAAAGGTGCGATTTCAGAAACATAATCTTCTTTCGATGCAGCCATTTGGTGATGGATACACGATGATTATCTGTAAAAACGTACTCCTTCACTTCACGCAACAAGAGAGGATCGAAGTCCTGAAAATGTATCATAGCTCACTGATGCCTGGAGGGTTTCTGATTCTTGAAAGAACGCAACCTCTTCCACCGGAAGTGTGCCACCTTTTTACACAGCTCTCGACCGGAGCTCAATTTTTCAAAGCAATCAATTGCGATCATAATTCATCACACATTGGAGGGTAAAATGAATACATCCTATATACCTACAGGGTAATTGTATAGTACAATTAATCCCTGCCGCAGGAAACAATATTTGATACCGTAATAGATGAACTATTTGTCATTCGTGTTGCAGGGAATGTAGTGACGGCGATAAAATCGGATCCCTGAAATATGGAGTTGTTCATTTGCAAACGCCATTACTGCTGGTACTTGGACATACCAAATGCGGAGCGGTGACCGCTGCGGTAAATTTTGACATAAACAGAATCATGATTTCTTGAAAGATAAAACAGAAAGATATTACTTAGTCGAAAACAAATTTATTTATCACACAAAAAAAAGGATGTGTAATCATGTTGAATGAACTAAAAATAGGACCCAAACTTATTGGCGGTTTTTTAATTGTTGCATTGATTGCTGCGGTTATTGGAATAATTGGAACGGTTAATATTAAAAAAATTAGCAACAGAGACACTTTATTGTATGAAAAGGCAGCGGAACCTTTGAAGGCACTGATAGGTATTGCTATGGAATATCAAACAATTAGATTATCACTATGGGAAGCACTCAATTCTCAGAACGTTGCAACTCATGAAGAAAAACTTAAGGAACTGGAGGAACATAGAAAGCTGATATCCGAAGCAGTCGATGAATTTGAAAAAAACATTATTGATGAAAAAATTAGAAAGGGATTTGAGGGATTTCGCGAAGCCAATAAAGTTTTTGATAAAGATATTGATAAAGTGATTGTACTAGTTAAGGGAGATAAAGACAAGGAAGCAATTGAACTATTAATGGGTGATTTCGATGTACACGCAATGGATGGAGAAAAACGAATAGATAACCTGGAATCTGTCGTTTCAATTTTCGCAAAAAACATAGCTGACAATAATGCAAAAACCGCCAGTCAAGCATCTATATTGATGATCGTTTCTTTGGTTTTCGGAGTTTTACTGGCATTTGCCCTTGGTATCATTATAACATTATCAATCACCCGTCCTGTAAATACAGTTGTTCAAGCCGCTAGAAAAATTGCAGATGAAGATCTGGCAAATCTTACGGATGTTTTAAATGCTGCTTCATCCGGAGATTTTTCCAGATTACCGGAGATAAAAACACAGGAATTGACTATTAAATCAAAAGATGAAGTTGGTATTCTTGCAAATACATTTAACCAGATGATCGCAAAATTCAAAGTGTCAGGGGAAGCGGTTGAACAGTTTATCAATTCAGTTAAAGCCCTGACTGTCGATGCAAACATGCTCTCCAAAGCTGCAGTAGATGGAAAACTGGACACACGCGCAGATGTATTCAAACACAATGGCGATTTCCGTAAAATTGTACAAGGTGTTAACGATACGCTCGATGCAGTTATCGGACCTCTCAATGTTGCAGCAGAATATGTTGACCGTATCAGTAAAGGCGACATTCCTCAACGAATTACCGATACATACCATGGTGATTTTAACGAAATTAAGAACAATCTCAACCAGTGTATAGAAGCAATCGAAAATCAGGCTGATGCAGCGCAGCGGATCGGAAATGGGGACTTATCAGTGAAGATCAACATCAGGTCCGAGCATGATGTTCTCTCTAAAGGACTGAATGATGTAGTTTCCACACTGCAACTCCTGATAAACGAAATGAACCGCATGAGCACGGAGCATGACAAAGGGGACATTGATGTCAAGATCGACACATCAAAATTCAAGGGTGAATACTGCAAGATGGCAGAAGGTGTCAATACTATGGTCTTTGGTCACATTTCCGTTAAGAAAAAGGCAATGGCCTGTATCAAGGAGTTTGGCGAAGGCAATTTTAATGCCGAACTTGAGCAATTCCCTGGCAAGAAAAAGTTTATCAACGATACAATCGAACTGGTACGTAGCAACATTAAGACCTTTATTGCCGATATGAACCACATGAGTACCGAGCACGACAAAGGTGACATTGATGTCAAAATCGATGAGTCAAGATTTATGGGCGATTTTGCCAAAATGGCTGCTGGTGTCAATAACATGGTATTCGGTCATATTGCAGTGAAAAAGATGGCCATGGAATGTTTTTCGGAATTTGGAAAGGGTAACCTGAACGCCCAGATCCAGACATTACCCGGAAAAAAGAAGTTCATTAACGAAACAATCGATCAGGTACGCAGCAATATCCAGGCACTCTCCACAGATATCAGCGCACTCGTACAAGCTTCAGTTGATGGCAAGCTCGATACTCGTGCAGATGCAACAAAGCATCAAGGCGACTTTCGCAAAATAATGGAAGGCATTAACTCCACTCTTGATGCTATCCTGCATCCAATTGGCGAAGGAAACCGGATTCTTAGACTAATACGAGGGGGTAACCTTAGAGAAAAGGTCACCATTGATTGTAAGGGCGATCATCAGCTGATGAAAGACGCAGTTAACGGAGTTCATTCCTGGTTAAGTGAACTGATCACGTATGTAACAGAAATCGCCAATGGTGATCTGGAAAATGCAACTATGAATAAAGCATCAGCAGACGATCAGATTCACGAGTGGTTAATGCTCATGAAATCTAATATAAATGCATTAGCTGTTGATGCCACTATGCTATCAAAAGCTGCTGTTGAGGGTAAACTTGCAACACGTGCCGATGCAGAAAAACATAATGGCGATTTTCGCAAGATCGTTGAAGGTGTCAATGATACTCTCGATGCTGTCATTACCCCGATTAACGAGGCGCAATCAGTCCTTGAGAAAGTCGCCGCACGGGACCTTACTGTCCGTGTAAATGGCGAATATAAAGGTGACATGGCAAGGATAAAGACTGCCATAAATTCAGCAGTAGATAATCTTGACAAAGCCCTTCAGCAGGTTACCGAAGCGACTGAACAGGTTACATCTGCAGGTGGTCAAATATCGTCAGGAAGCCAGAGCCTTGCACAGGGTGCCAACGAACAAGCAAGCTCACTTGAAGAGGTTTCGTCAAGCCTCGAAGAGATGGCATCAATGACAAAACAGAATGCAGATAACGCCAACCAGGCAAAGGGACTTGCAGCTGAATCCGATACCTACGCGAAATCCGGTAGTGATGCTATGGGTAGGATGTCAAGTGCGATCAACCGGATCAAGGAATCTTCAGATCAGACTGCAAAAATTGTCAAAACCATCGATGAAATTGCCATGCAGACTAACTTGTTAGCACTTAATGCGGCAGTTGAAGCTGCTCGTGCTGGAGAAGCCGGACGTGGTTTTGCAGTTGTTGCTGAAGAAGTAAGGAACCTTGCGCAACGCAGTGCCCAGGCGGCCAAAAATACTGCAGACATGATAACTGAATCTGTCAGGAACGCTGATGATGGTGTAAAAATCGCCACTGAAGTGTCACAATCCTTTGAGACTATTGCTAATAGTGCAAAGAAAGTAAATGACCTGATTGCAGAGATCGCTGCCGCTTCTCAGGAACAATCCTCCGGAATAGAGCAAATCAATACTGCAGTTGCCCAGATGGACAAAGTAACACAGCAGAATGCTGCAAATTCCGAAGAATCTGCCAGTGCAGCAGAAGAGCTGAGCAGCCAGGCGGAAGAGTTGAAAAATATGATATCACAATTTGCTCTCTCGCAAAGCATGATGAGCGTTTCAGCTCCAAGAAAAATGGCTGCAGCACATACTGTTGTACACGCACCTGAAAAAGAAAAAAGTAATTACAAAGCTATAGGTAAAAAACCAACCGGAAAAACGACATCAATCAAGCCGGAAGATATAATTCCACTTGATGATGAAGCGCTAAAGGAGTTTTAATTGTAGCTGAATAAGCTGCCGGAGTTTCCTCCGGCAGCAATCTTTTTTTAAATTCATAAATTTTAATACAGAGAGCAAAGTATTTCTGAACTATAAAATGAAGTATGATGTATGAAAAACAGCACATTTAAACAATTCTGCTCGATGATATATGAGCGGTCTGGTATCAACCTTGGAGACAAGAAGGAAGCTCTTGTCGCAGCGAGAGTCGGAAAACGCACGCGACAGCTGGGGTTGGAAAATGTGGATGATTATCTAGCATATGTTAACAATGATACATCCGGTGATGAATTAATTCACCTGCTTGATGCCATTTCAACCAATGTCACCTATTTTTTCAGAGAGATGGAACATTTCAATCTCATCTCCCGCTGCTTTATTGACTGGTACAGCAATGGCAAGAGATCTTTCAGATTCTGGTCTGCAGGGTGTTCATCAGGAGAGGAACCCTATTCAATTGCAATGACCCTCCTCGATATACTTGCAGATAAACCGATGCCGGACATTAAAATTCTGGCAACAGATTTATCGACAAAGGTATTATCAGTTGCTGCCAATGGGATCTATGACCCTAAAAAAGTAGAAGATCTCTCAGCTGATCACCTCATGAGATATTTCGAAAAGCACGATTCTGAGTACAGAGTAAACGACACAGTACGTTCAATGATTACATTTTGCAGACTTAATCTCTCTATCAGACCATTTCCCATGAGTGGCCCGATGGATATGATTTTATGTAGAAACGTGATGATCTATTTCGACCAGTCGTTTCGACGCCAATTAGTCAACGAATATCACCGATTGTTAAAAACAGGAGGTTATTTAATGGTCGGCCATTCTGAAAGCCTTACTGGAATGACAACTGGATATAAAACAGTGGCACCATCGATATATATGAAGATATGATTAGATATAGAAACAAGATATCGCACAGGAGCATGTATGAGAATTTTAATAGTTGATGATGATGTTACCAGTGGATTGGTAATGCAGAAAATGCTGTCACGCTATGGTGAAACGACTATTGCATCCGATGGTAAACAAGCTTTAAATGCTTTCAAGGAGCACATACTCAAACAAGAACCGTTTGATCTTATGTTTCTGGACATCATGCTGCCGGAAATGGATGGTCAGGAGGTATTGAAAAACATCAGAGACATTGAATTGCAGAACGCGATTTTTGGATCTGATGGTATAAAGATAATCATGACCAGCGCTCTTGATGATAATAAAAATATCATGACGGCTTTCAGGTCACAATGTGAAGGTTACATTGTCAAACCGATCTCATTAACTAAAATAAAGACTCAGATGCAGACACTTGGATTTACAGAGAAAACAACCTGAGAAGAAATGAGTTACTGATACATGCACAACAGTGAGACCGCGCCAGTCAGACACACTATCGGAATTTCAGACATGAAATTCAGTAATAATCCAGGTGATATACTCGTTACACACGCGCTTGGTTCATGTGTTGGTATTGCTATTTATGATCCGGTACACGTGGTTGGCGGAATGCTTCACTACATGTTACCAATGTCCTCTATCGATAAGGAAAAAGCGGAGAAAAATCCATTGATGTTTGGCGACACCGGAATCCCCTTACTTTTTCAGGAGATTTATAGATTTGGTTCACAAAAAGCTGATTTACGTATTGTAATGGCTGGTGGTGCAAACATCTTTAAGAATACGGAATTCTTTGATATTGGAAACCGCAATATCACTATTGCACGCAAACTTTTCTGGAAAAATAATGTTCTGATCGCAGCCGAAAATATTGGCGGGAACATTCCCAGAACAATGTATCTTGAAATCGGGAGCGGTAAAGCGTGGTTCACCAGCAATAACGAATCTTATGAACTCTAATTTTATCTATCGAGGTTACCATGAGTTTTTCTATACTGATTGTCGATGATTCCGAAATTATCCGAGATGTACTTGAACGGACCCTGCATATGATAAAAATATCATTCAGTAATATTTTCAAAGTACCAAACGGTGCTGCTGCTCTTGAACTGCTAAAAGATCAATGGGTTGACATAGTATTCACTGATATTCATATGCCTGTCATGGGTGGTATCGAGTTAATCGAAACCATGCATTCGTCACCGGAATATAAAGACATCCCGGTTGTTGTTATTTCAACAGAGGGCAGTACAACACGTATTGAACAGCTAAAATCTCTCGATATCAAAGGTTACCTGAGAAAACCATTTACACCAGAAAGTATCAGGGATATCCTGAATACCACATTAGGTACAATATGATAACTCAATTAACTTCCGAATTACTGTTTCCCCAGAAATCATAAAAGTTATACCACTGAGCGGGATGTCTTCGCGCCGTCTCTTCAAGGATTTTTACATACAATTCCAGAGCCTGCCTGATCCTGATCATCCTTGACCCCCGATCGCCATCACTGACCCGTATGGGTCCGAATGCAGAAAATGAATACTTTGAGAATCCTTCTTTTAACGCAAAAAATGGCAGTATCGATGCTCCGCTTATTGATGCTATCGCAAAAGCACCAACAGGAAATGATGCTTCACGGCCAAGAAAAGAGACCTTTTCGCAACGCATATTACCAAGTATTCTATCCCCATGCATACACACAATTTCACCCCGCCGTAGCGCGTTGACAACCTCAACCATAGTATCGGGAGAATCAGGACTGATATAGATTATTCCGACATTCCGGTTTTTCATCACCTGCTCGACGGTATTCTTGACTTTTTGAGATTCGGCATCATACATGAGAAAATTCACCTTAACCGGTAATCGATCCTGCAGAAGATTCCCGGCAATCTCCCAGTTTCCTACATGTGCCCCCAGAAGAATCACCCCCTGCCCTTTTTGAGCTTCATCTCTGATCAGCTCTTCATTTATTGACGAATACCTGAAATGACTTCGGTCGGAGTACAGAAAAAAGAATCGATCAATCATTGCCATCCCGAATGCATAAAAATGGCTGATGTAGTGGAGAAATGCTGTCTTTAATCCTAGATTACTTCTGAAAAGTTTAACAGCACTCTTCGCCTTCTTATCAACAAGAGCATATTGAATCGCAGCGAACACAAGAATACTATATGCCGGCCACAATCCAAGATGGCTGATTATCCAGACAAAAAACCTGTTCCCTGCGCTGTTACCTTTTGCACGACCAGTCCAGTCGCTTTGCCCCGCTTTGTTTGTATCCAATGCAGTTATAGACCCAGTTTTCTCCGTATTTGCCTCACCTGTTCTATTGTTAAACCGGTATACAAAACAATTTTTTCATCAGATTCACCATTTTTAATCATGATTTCCGTTGTTTTGAAAGCTTTCCGTTCCTCTCCTATCTGTTCGCCCTCTTCCCTGCCCTCTTCCCTGCCCTCTTCTCTGCCAGTCAGATAGGTCGACTCATACATACTTGCCTCATAGCGCAATTGATCGCAATATTTTTCGTATGCAGCTCGTTCCTTCTCATCCATTTTCAGAATATCAAGAGTCTCACAGGCTTCTTTTAAACCCCTTGCATTAAAATAATCCTCAATCTTTTCGTTCTTTAGAAAGTAAATCCACTCATCAAGGGTGTCTTTTGCAGTATCATTAAAATTATTTACATTAATCAGGTAGTACTCAGGATATATGTCGGCAATTTTCTGATGACTGTACAGCTTTTTCTGTGCATCATTAAGCTCCAGTATTGAATGTGAATGAACCCCGCGAAAAGTTGTCGTACCATGGTAAATATAGTCATCTTCAGTACCAAATTTGAAATAGAGAATATTTACAGAAATCACTTTCACCACGTTCGAGTATGCATTACTCTCCGCCATGTGCTCCACAATAACCTTGGACGTTCCAAAAAGGATCCTTTGTAAGTAATCTAATTCCCTGGAATACTGTATCTCTATTAATATTATACTGTTACCAGCATCTTTAACCTTTATATCCACCCGGTTGGATTTGGCATCAGCCTCATCTTTATTACTTTCGCCATCAAGGATCTCGAGAATGGTAATATCGGTATGAAGCAATTCACTGAGAAAACCTTCCAGTACGCCAAAATTGGCCTTACTTCTTAAAAGCCGCTTTATTGCCCAGTCAAAACTTACCAGTTTTCTTCCCATAATCAGATCCATCCAAAATGTTTTAGCTTTAATATAGTAAAATGTAGCTATACCCTACACATGAATCGCCCAACCTTCAACCCCCCGTGCCGCTTCCATGACCGTTTCTGAAATGGTCGGATGAACATGGATCATAGTTGCAAGATCATTCGGCAGCAACTCGGTGGTTTTTGCAAGAAGCAGCTCATGGATCAGTTCTGATGCGTCAGCTCCTACAATATGCGCACCGAGGATTTCGTGCGTTTCTTCATTATAGACGATCTTTACAAAACCGTCAGGCTTTCCAACAGCAACTGTTTTGCCTGCACCACGATAAGGAAATGATGTTTCCCTGCATGGAATGCCTTTATCTTTTGCATCTTTCAGTTTCATACCAAAACTTGCGACCTGAGGTTCACAATAGACCGCACCAGGGATCTTGTCAAAACTAATTGACTTTTGTGTCTCGTGCCCTGCAATATGCTCAACCGCAATTTCTCCTTCTTTTGATGCAACATGAGCAAGAAGCGGTGTAGCGACAACATCACCTATTGCGTAGATACTTTCAACATTCGTTCTGTAATAATCACCAAAAGGAATGTACCCCTTTTGAGTCGTGATCCCAACTTTATCAAGCCCAATAGCATCAGTGTTGGATGCTCTTCCGGTAACTACAAGTACTTTTTCTACGGGGATCTGCATTTGTACATCAGCACTATCCTGAAGTATTACATCAACACCGTTTTCTTTTTTTGCATATGAGAGTGCTTTTGTTGAGGTATACACCTTGATACCGCGTTTCACAAACAATTTACGCAATGACTCTGAAACTTCTTCATCTTCAATGGGCAGAATTCGTCCCATCATCTCCACAAGATGTACTTCAACTCCAAAAGCATTCATAATGTGCGCAAACTCAACACCGATTGCCCCCGCACCAAGAATCAGCAGGGACTTGGGTAATGTTTTAAGACTCAGTGCTCCAGTTGATGACAATATCGTCGTTTCATCAAACTCAAATCCCGGAATAACCCGTGGACGCGATCCGGTTGCTATAATAATATTTTTTGCAGTGACACTTTTTTCGCCATTGTTAACATCAATTTCATGTGCTGATTTTAATACCCCAGTTCCATTCACAACAGTAATGTTATTCTTCTTTAAAAGAAATGCAACACCTTTGGAAAGAGTATCAGCAGCTTTACGTGATGCAGCATATGCATTTTCATAATTAAACCCGCTGATATCAACCGTACACCCAAGAGTTTCAAGCCCTTTTCTTGAGTGGAAAATCTCAGCCTGACTGACAAGCGCTTTTGATGGAATACATCCCCAATTGAGGCACACCCCTCCAGGTCGATCACGCTCAATGATGACGGTTTTAAGTTTTAATTGCGCAGCTCTGATTGCGGCAACATACCCGCCCGGGCCAGCTCCAAGAATTGCAAGATCGTATTCAAATGTGGATGCCATAGTTTGCTCCTTTTGATGTATTCTTTAATATGTTTACCTGAAATATAATAATTTCGCAGGACCCGCATTTGCCTCTCTCCTTAAACCTCTCTCCACTC
>JBNKZD010000107.1:0-6531 GCA_050301235.1 Chitinispirillaceae bacterium
ATATTTACCGGCAATAAACGGCATCTCTCCAAGCGCAAAATAAAGATGGTCAGGATAGATAGCTTTACTATCAATCGTAAATGTACCTTCATCACTGAATTGCGCATTACAGGTCACCTCCCGCTCCAGGTGTGCGACAACCCGGGCATAGTGCCGGTAATGAACCAGTGCACAGATGTTTTTATGGGTAGTTTTCAAATGCAGCAATCTCTGTGCAATATAGCTGCCTGCGATATCATCAGTACAGCCGTCATCCCTGTTACCGGTTGAAAGTAATCCAAGGGTATTATATCTGTTGAATCCGATTTTCTCTGCAGCAAACTCATCGGGTAGCACCCCCAATGAAGATGGCTTTTCCAGCTTATTATATCCTACACAGTGCACATCGATACCATTCTGCAACCCCTGACGAATGCCCTCGATTACGGCATCACAGGGATCTACAGGGATGAAAAATACCTGACCGTTTATCGCCTGAGCATATACCATCCAGATAACAGGTAGTTTTTCGACTGCTGCAAGTAAATCAGCTTCAAATACACCGGGGACATCGACTGCAATGCAGTCGAACTTTTTTTTAAGCAGTACATCCCTAAGCTGGCGAGCAAAAGTGAGTTTACCGTGAAAAAACGGAAGGAGTGTCAGTGATCCACCGCTCACGCCGGGAAATCCTCATCGTTATCGGGATTGAGATGTTCATCTTCAGGAAAAAAGTAATCTCCCAGATTCATA
This sequence comes from Chitinispirillaceae bacterium, assembly GCA_050301235.1. Taxonomy (GTDB): domain Bacteria; phylum Fibrobacterota; class Chitinivibrionia; order Chitinivibrionales; family Chitinispirillaceae; genus JAFGIN01. The sequence continues at coordinate 733 of JBNKZD010000107.1, forward strand.
AGCGGAATTTTTGCTCCCGAGAGTTTTCTCTTTGCAGCAAGCGATTCAAGATCAAGTGCATCATCACCCAGTATCTGACGGATTGAATTGGCAAACACCTGTGCTGTTTCCAGCCCCGGATCGGCATGATTCATTTTCATCGTATACCGCACTGCATTTATGCCATCCCGAACAGAAAATGGCAGATCCAGTGAATGTGCTTTCTGAAGATAATCGACACACATTTCGAGTATCTGTGGAGGAGAAAACGGTAGGTTGAATGATAAAATTTTCAGTTCATCACTGCGGCTTGGGAAAGGGATCTGAATACCTGGCTGCAGGCGCGACATAATATAATCAGGAATCTCAAAAGTAGAGGAGTCCTCATTCATTGTTACAGCAGCCCGAAAATCTTTATGCGCAGCAACGGTAATACCTGCGACTACAGACTCTACTGTGCGGCGGTTATCAAAGAGTCCTGCCAGTGATGCCCATGATTTTTCAGACATACGGTTTCCCTCATCGAGGATTGCAACTCCTCCGGTGAGTGCAGCTGTCAAAAGTGGACTTGCATGATAGGATATTTTCCCGGATTCCGATAACACCGGAGTCACCAGAAGATCCTCAGGACGCGTATCAGAAGTACACTGCATGATATATACATCCTGTTTGCGTGCTCTGGCAGCAGCAATACCCAGTGTTGTTTTTCCAATCCCGGGAAACCCGATAATACGGGGTGTCAATGGGAGGTCATCTTCAGCGAGCACCAGCCAGCATGCATGCAGCTGTCGTAAAGGTTCATCAAGACCAATCCATTTCACATCAAAGGAGAGTGGATGAGCCAGAACCAGCTCGACATTATCAATAGTCACTTTTTTCATAGATACCTTTAATTAATTTACCCATAAAATTCTATTTAAAATATTTCCTCACGGCAGAATAAAAATCGTCCTCAATAACTTCAAGAATTTCATCAACAGCATTCTTAAATGGTTCTGTCTGCCCCCAGTGGCGATCCCCTTCCTTTTCGATAACAATTGAAGTTAACGGAGATTTAGCCATGGGTGATTCAAAAACTGATATTGACATTTTCAAGGTCCCGGTTATCTGATCCCTTGCAGCATCTTCAGTTTTATATGAATCGATAGTGCATCTGATTACCTTTGTTGCACATGCAGTTGCTGTTAGTTGAGCTTTGGTTGCCAGTACTACGTTCCTGTCCAGCGCCTCCTCAAATGCATCAGCCAGATCATCCTCGACATCATCGATATCAGATTCTTCAAGTTTAAATCCCAAAACCGCTGGGTTAAAGTTAATCTTCTCCAGATATATCTCACCTTCACAGGGAAGTGATGATTCATCTGAAGATGACTCTTCAGGTTTGATCTCATTTTCCATTGTTGTGGTTTTCAATGCAATCTGCTTATAAGACTCATCACTTTCCTTTGAACAATTCAGACTGGCAACCCTTGATGCAATTGAAGGTAATACCTGCACCAGATCCTCGATGTCACCTTTTATATCATCAGTTACAGCGCAATTGATTTTTCCAGTCAAAACATCAATACTTCGGACATTGAGCAGATAGAGCGAACCAAGCTTCCCGATCGATCCTGCTATGAGTCGCTTGACACCAAGCATTTTCCCCAGCTCCACCATGCACCCCTCATCGGTGCAGAGACCAGATTGTTGAAGTCCCTGCTCTTTGAGGATACTCTGCATCTGGTCCCGTTCCATGACATCAACACGACCGGTCGTAAAAAAGTCATTACGTAAACGGTCTGAAATAATTTCTGCTTCTCCAATACTAACACCGCTTGAATTTTTCAGTGTCAGAATAGCGATCTTATCCTTTTGTTGCGCCTGTGCGCAAAAAACCAGTGAAGTAAATATTATTGAGTGCAACCAGCGTATTTTCATCGATTTTTGCCCATTAATTAAAACGTTTGACCTGTCAAATTGAAATATACAAAATAATTAAGGATATAGCAGTAGTAGGAAACAATAAAGGAAGAGAATACCTTTGAGGAATAACAATCTCCCGAGAATCACTCGTTGATAAAGAGATCTCCTCTCTCGCGATCTTCCCAGAGATATTTTGCCTTATCAGCCCATTTATCAATCGTTACGGTGTTCAGTTTCGGATTTTCCCGCATTTCTGCATTTCGGGCATTATGAAGGTTATTAAATACCCCGATATAGGAATTAGCCTTTTTATGATCACCTAATCGTAAGTATAGAGTGACTATAAGATAAATCACCTGCATCTCAATCTCTTCAGTTGGACAATTTGATGTCTTAAAAGCCTCCTCAAAACAGCCTAAAGCTTCTTTAAGTGTTTCCGTTGGATCACCCTTCGAATCTTTAATAATTTTTGCAATTCTCAGTGTATATGCACCAAGTTTGTAATATGAATTTGGCTGTTCATACCAGGCTTCAACTTTAGCACGTGAGCAACAGAGTTTGAAGCTATCCATAGCAGAATCGTAGGTACGTGGTCTTTTAAAATATTGCTCATAATCATTAACTGTTTTAAGAATTGCCTTACGTTCTCCAATTTTTTCCTGAAGAGTCAGGATTACATTACTGGGAATCTGAGTTTTGATTTCTGAATGACTGGCTGAATCATGCCGGTTAAAGTCTTTTTTATCTGATGATGCAAACAGGCAGCGCGGACACACTGTAACGGAAAGTAATGTATAATCAATAGTTTTAAAGCCTGCTGTGCCGATATAGACTGGAACAAGGAATTTATTTTGAACTATCTGCTGACTCTTCGCACGCAGTTCATAGCAAATAATATTCTCCTGATTGCAGACAGGACACTTCACTTTGATCTCATACACCGGATCCTCGCCAATCCCCTCTTCACCTGGTGGGACGCTGCTGCGAATTTTAGCATCCTTTATCGCTTTGATATTTTTAATATCAATCGTGGGTCCATACTGGCGGACATATTCATTCACCATATTCGAATCATTGAGCAGTGTCAATAACCTTCTTTTTACTTCAGCAACATCGACAGTCATGAAAAAACCTTTCAATGAGCCTTATTCTTTCCTGCACTTTCTTTGCCGGACTAGAACAAGTACTTTGTCTGTGGTATTTAGAGCATATCTAATGGATTATTGTTACATTCAGCTTATCTTTTAGAATATGATTTCAATAAGCAAAAAGTAATACGTCACATTTTATGATTAGTCCTTATCAGATTTTCTCATTTAATACTATGTGAGTCAACAATTTAAATTCTAATTAAGTACAATTTGCCTTAACCTGTTCGTGATATTTTTCACAAACAAAGTCCAAAAATTGAACTTTTTGCACAAAACGTGATATTCAGGTTGATTTTTCCTTTAAAACAGTGTATTTTATTGGTGAATTATTTCACAACCAATTGAGGATGTTCATGAAACAAGTTCCATTACCAACATTACAGCGACTGTGCACGGTGTTCCAGATCCTGCAGACGCTTAAGGAATATTCTCAAACTCATACATCTTCACAGGAACTTGCAACACATTGTGGGACGACTGCATTCACTATCAGAAAGGACATTGCAATACTGGGGATCACCGGAAACAGTGGCCAGGGGTACGAGATTGCAAAGCTCATGAATCTGATTGGTGATTCATTAGGACTGCAAAAAAGAAAAAAGGTGTGTGTGGTTGGACTTGGACGGCTCGGCTCTGCACTGCTTGAGCATCCTGGTTTTAACAATGACGAATTTGAGATTGTCGCAGGATTTGATTCCAATGTAAACAGAATCGAAACTACAAAATCGTCAGTTCCATTGTTTCCTTTTTATCAGTTAAGCTCCGTGGTCAGTCGACTTGGCATTGAATACAGTCTTCTGGCGGTCCCGGCACAGGCTGCACAAGACGCAACAGATAAACTGGTCGAAAGTGGCATAAAGGGAATCATCAACTTTGCGCCAGTAATGATAAAAACTGCTAATAAACACATAGTTATTAAAAATGTTGATATGGCATCAGAGCTGCGAATTGTAACCGCTCAGTATCATATCAACACTGGAAACTAATTACATCAGTAAGAAGGAGAACTCATTATGGCACGGGTATACAATTTTTCAGCAGGACCATCGATGCTTCCTGAAAGTGTACTCAGGAAAGCAGCAGAAGAGATGCTTGACTACAAAGGCAGTGGCCAGTCGGTTATGGAAATGAGTCACCGTTCAAAAGTGTACGAAGAGATTATTTCCGGAGCCGAAAAAATCATTCGTGAAGTCATGAATATCTCTGATAATTACCATGTACTCTTTCTTCAGGGGGGAGCATCGGCTCAATTTGCGATGATTCCGCTCAACCTTATGGGAACAAAAAAGAAAGCTGATTACATTAATACCGGCATGTGGTCAAAAAAAGCTATTTCTGAAGGCAAGCGATATGGTACTGTCAATGTCGTTGCAACTTCGGAAGACAAAAACTTTAATTACATCCCGGATATGGACAAAATCAAATTCGATCCGGATGCTGCTTATGTCCATATTACGACTAATAATACCATTTTCGGTACCCGTTATACAAAACTTCCGGAAACAGGGGCCGTGCCACTGGTTGCAGATATGTCTTCGAATATTCTTTCGGAGGAATATGATGTAAACAAATTCGGTTTGATATATGCTGGCGCACAGAAAAATATCGGGCCGGCAGGAGTTGTCGTGGTGATTATCCGTAAAGATCTGGTTGGGCATGCTTATGATTTTACACCGACTATGTTCAATTATAAAACATATGCCGAAGAGCAGTCGATGTTCAATACACCTCCAACATACAATATTTATATCGCCAAACTTGTTTTCGAATGGGTAAAAGAGCAGGGTGGCGTGCAGGAGATCTACAAAACAAATCTTCTCAAAGCAGATTTACTGTACGATTTTCTTGACATTTCCAAGACCTTCAAAGCAACAGTACAAAAAGAGCACCGTTCACTGATGAACATTCCGTTCATTACAGGAAATAATGAACTGGATAGTGAATTTGTCAAAAAAGCGACAGCAAGTGGCTTTGTGAACCTCAAAGGACACCGTTCTGTTGGTGGTATGAGAGCAAGCATCTATAATGCAATGCCGGTACAGGGTGTTAAAGACCTTGTAGATTTTATGAAAAAATTTGAAATGGAACATCAGAAATAAAGGAGCGTAACATGTACAAAATACAGACATTAAATAAAATAGCAGCAATTGGTCTTGATCTTTTCCCCCGTGATGATTACGAGATTGCATCGGAGTTTAACGCCCCGGATGCTTATCTTGTGCGCAGCCAGAACATGCTTGATATGAATATCCCTTCATCGGTGAAAGTTATTGCAAGGGCTGGTGCAGGAGTAAACAACATTCCCGTTGAAAAATGTACTGCTGCCGGTATCGTTGTCCTCAACACACCAGGTGCAAATGCCAACGGCGTTAAAGAACTGGTGTTGGCCGGCCTTCTGCTCTCTTCAAGGAAAATTTTCCCCGGACTGCTCTGGAGTAAAAGCCTTATTGGAAAGGGTGATCAAGTCCCCAATCTGATTGAAAAAGGTAAGAATGATTTTGTCGGTCCAGAGATCAAAGGTAAGCGTCTTGGTGTCATCGGGCTTGGCGCTATCGGAGTCATGGTTGCAAATGATGCACTTGAGCTTGGTATGCAGGTTACCGGATACGATCCGTTTATATCGGTTGAAGCAGCATGGGGATTGTCGCGCAATGTTAAAAGAGCACGCGGTCTGGAGAGCTTGCTCGCGGATTCCGATTATATCACCCTGCATGTTCCTTTGTCGGAGAAAACGAAAGGGTATATTAACAAGGAACGTTTCAAT
>JBNKZD010000108.1:0-20540 GCA_050301235.1 Chitinispirillaceae bacterium
AAATACTGGGGATTTTGAGACTGAAATGTGCGTATACTGGTTAAAAGGTAATGCATATGTAAATACATTTTCGTTTTAGGGCATTGGTGTCAAGAAAAATTACCCCTGAAAATGGTCAATTTAGAACAGAAACTAATTACCACAAGAGACCGAGTCACCATTACAATCCTTCCCATTCCAATTAACATGCAGAGACTCATCGTTAATGGGACCACCATTGACATAGTTCCCATTGGAATCATATATGCGGAAGCAATTGTTGCAGGAACCGGGGTCTTTGCAGTTGCCAGGTTCATCATTGGGAGAGAAGTAGAATAATAACATAGAAGAAATTAACAGAATTTTAGGATTAATCATGCATTTACCTGTGGTTACTAAAAAGAGTGATCATACTGTATTGAAAATATAAATAAAGTCACTACTGTCCGGTGATAATTTGAAAAAATTCAATTGGTTACAATTTTCCACATGTTCAATTTCGTAGGAATGTTAAAAAAACCTTTATGTAATTAGGTTTATCTCAAGCAACGTAAGGCTCAAAACTGTAACATCTCATACAGTGAAGTTTTCACCGCTAACCATTTTACGAATTGTAGCGATTAAGATGTTAGTACATACTGCAATCCAGATTTGTTTTTTGACAGCATTCTCTGATGTTCTATAAAAAAATTTAATGCGTAAATGTTGTTTGATCCATTTGAAGAATAATTCAACAGACCACCGGCTTTTATACAATTTCGAACATGTAAGTGCTGAAATGGTAAAATTATTTGTCAGAAAAGTGATTTTTTTTGTTTTCAGATCAATGTATCTAATTCTTCGAATCACCTCTGAGTAAGATTCATAGAATGGTGCATTTGATAAATATACAGTTTGATCTGATCGCACACCTTCATTCCATTCCTCATTCGGCACACTTCTGGAATAACGCCGTTTAAGCTGCAAATTAAATTAATTTTGATCTGGTTATAAAAAATGCATTCGATTTGTGAACTTTACAGAGACGGCCGCAATCTAAATACCCTCGATCCATTACATAGTAGGAACCTGCTTCAATTGGCAAAAAATCTAAAGTATTAACGTCATGGAACTTACTATCAGTGATTTCAATGAATGTTGGCATATTTCCTTGAAAATCGAGAAGTGTATGTATTTTAATAGCACCTTTCTTTGTACGAAATTTTGCTCACGGAAAAAGAGAATGGTACAAATCAATTGTTGAAGAGTCTAATGCGTAAACTGTAGAAGCAAGCTCTGTATTTATTGCAGATGTGCCATCTGAATATATGTCCCTTACTTTTTGTATTAAATGCTGCGCGAAATCAGCATAAATTCGCCAGTCACGATTTCCATTTGCATCAGCAAGAGTGCTTTTAGGAATAGCTTTACCAATTCTTAAATGATAGCACTTGCTGCCAATAGCACGGAGGCAAGTTTCAATATCTCGTAACGTTCTCTATAGGTTAATTGTGCGAAAGTCATGCAATAAAATTGTTACGTACATGAGAATGATTTAATTTTGTTATTTTCGTTGTAGCGTTTGACACATTTATCATACGCATATTCCGGAAGGTACTGCATAACTTGTGAAAATATCGATGAACCTGTAAACATGAACCGCCTCCATTTACATGGTTTAAGCTGTTCAGATATAATAAAAAGTTAAAGTATACATATTGATTATTCGTTGTAATTTGAAATTAAAGACGATACATGGTTACACTGTAACGATATCCGGACAGCAGTTAAATAAACTAATTAAATAAAAAACATTGAGTTACTGTTAAGATGTGTTAGAGGTATAATCGTTGAGGGAATCATTTTTGAAGCAATTAAAGAAATGAACTGCTGGATCATATAACAGAGTTGGGATTAGTAAGGGGTAATACAATAAAAAATAACCCACGTAATTGCAGTAGTGTTATATTTTAGATGAAGATCATCATTATCTGAGTTAGAAAATCGATACTATCAATAATAGAATTACAAAGAAAAGATCTTAATGCGCAGATTTTGTGTTCACTGATAGCAACACCTTCAATAAATTATTTGAAAACGCGAATGTCGCCACTATTGCCGGAGAACAATTTAATATACCCTCATTTGAAAATATGTTAGCACTCAAACTCCATTCAATAAAATACAATCCCCATCGTGAACTACATGATTTACCAGATATTGTAAATTTAACCCGGGTAAATAACTACAAATATAAAACAGAGCATTTTCGTATATTATGTGAAAAATTTGGTAATACTTCTTTGTATAATAAAATCCTGGAATATCTCGAAGGGAATAAGGATGGATGATGAATTTGCTTCATTGAACACCGGTATTCAAAACGCCCACTCCGGAACACACCCCAATGTCAATGGATGAGTTTGATGCATTCAATATCGCTGATATGGAGGATGCGTTTGATCGCGAAGCTTACGAAGCGGAAAAAATCCGGCGTGCTGTAAATGTGATGTTTAGAATTGTTGATTGATAATTGTAAATTAGCTTTTTAGTCATTTGTCGAATCTTTTTTTTTCGTCATCGTGTGAAATACCTTTGTATTCTCGAGCTCTTTAAGCCCTTTTTCAACCTGAAGGCGAAAATATAATTCATCTAAAATATCATCTAATGTGGAATTGCCGGTAGTGAGCGTATCATTTCGATTACCTGATTTTTATAATTCTTCATCATTGTGCATCCAGTTTTTTAAGTCTATACAGTAAGAATATACATCTCTTGAACAAAATATTGTAAATGCAATGATGATGAAAAACTTGAAACTGGAAAAATATATTACCACTTTATTAGAAATGTGGTAACAATAACGACCAGTTTTGATAAAAGGGTTGAAAAATTATAAAAAAATGGTTATATTTTATACCAGTTTATTAAAAAAGTGGTAAAAATAATGACCGATTTCAAAAAAGCTATCCAAACTCTGATTATAGATTTTCAGGAAAATCTGATTTCGACGGGTGTTCCACGTCGGACTGAAATAGCTATTGTTAAAAACAAAGCTTCAATATGTATAGGAGTAAGAAGGTGTGGTAAATCTACATTAATGATGCAGGTCCTTCAAATGTTGATTGCACAGGGAGTTCCGAAAGAAAATATAGTTCATCTCAACTTTTTCGATGACCGATTGTATGGGATGAAGAATGATCAATTGGATCAGATAGTTCAGGCGTACTACAGCATGTATCCGCAAAAAAAGAATAGCGAAGAGGTGGTGTTCTTTTTTGATGAAATTCAAACAGTCGAATTATGGGAAGGATTTGTTGATCGTTTGATGAGGACTGAAAAGTGTCTGGTTCTTATTACTGGATCTTCAGCAAAAATGCTTTCACAAGAAATCGCTACTCAGATGAGAGGGAGAGCGCTGACCCGGGAGTTGTTTCCTTTCACTTTCAGGGAGTTTCTGGATTTTAAAAAAATAGAAGTAGAGAAAAAATTAACAACAAAAAAGAGTCTGATAATAAAAAAGGTTTTTGGTGAATATTGGGAATGTGGCGGATTTCCAGAAACGTTGGATGTAAGTAAAAAGATCCGTATACAGATTCATCAGGAATATTTCAATTCAATAATTTTCAGGGATTTGATTGAGAGACACGACATTTCACATCCCAAAGCGTTGATAGAGTTATCGCATTGGCTGGTAAACAATATTGGGTCCTTATACTCTATCAATAATCTCACAGGTTATCTGAAAGCGTCTGGGCATAGTATCACAAAAAGTACTGTGTCCGAGTATTTACAGTGGCTTGAGGATGTTTACTGTTTCTTTTCTGTAAGAATATTTGATGCATCAGTTAATAAGCAAAATGTTAATCCCAAAAAAGTGTACTGCATCGACCATTCACTTGTAATGTCAATGTATTCAGGAATTCTGGTGAATAACGGTCATTTATTGGAGAATCTCGTTTTCGTAGCGTTACGAAAAAATGATTTTTCTGTTTTTTACTATAAAACAGAAAAAGGCAGTGAAGTGGATTTTATTACAATTGATAATAGTCATCAAAAACATTTGTATCAGGTATGCTATTTGTTAGGGGATGAGGCCACGCGAATACGCGAAATTGAAGCCCTTCAAAAAGCGATGACAGAGCAGAATGTGAATGTCGGTACAGTAGTAACATATGATCAGAAGGAAACAATACATAGTACTGAAGGGACAATTGAAATTATTCCGGTCTGGGAATTTCTTTTAAACCTGAAAGAATGCGACTGATCTACTCCCGCCTTGATGCAACACCCATCCGCTCCAGAATCGTACCATCCTTGAGATAAAGATCCGCAACTGCCGTGCAATAAGCAACTTCAGCACGAGCTTGATCGAGTTGTGCACTGATCAGGTCTCTTTGCACCTGTAATACCTGGTAATCGGTCGATTTCCCATTTTCAAGCTTTGCCTGCTCTGCGGCAAGTTTCTGTTCCTGAAGAACCGTTGCTTCACTGGCGGCATCGATCTGATTTATTGTCCGGTTAACTTCTGTCCAGGCGGATCTGACATCGACCTGGATAAGATTTTCAAGGTTTTTAATTGACAGAGAAAGTTGTTCCCTGGTTAGTAATGAACGTTGATATCGAACACGCGCAGCTCCATTTGTAACGGGTAAAGATAGCGTAACACCGGCAGATAAAATCTTTGCTCTCGAATCATAATTCTGAAATGATTCACCGAACGACTGTGGGTAAGCGGTACCGGAGAGAGAAATAAACAGGTCAAGTTTAGGTAGTAAACCATTCTTTGTCTGGACAACATCGAGCTCACCTTTTTTCTGTAGATTTTGTGCAAGACGTAAATCAGGGCGAAATTTTTGTGCTGCATCAAGATGTTGTTGTATAGAGTCAGGAAGGATAGGTTGTGGTGGTGTGTCGGTAAGTGTGACAGCTTGAATTGAAAACAGAAGTGAATCGTTTGTCAGGTAAGCGAGCTGAAAAAGTATTTTTGCAAAATTTGTCTGAGCATTTATAAAGTTCTTTTTACGTGTTGCGACTTCAGCTTTTACTGTAACAAGATCCAGTGCGGCTAATTTACCCACATTATAACGTTGTGTTGATTCGTACTGAAGTTGCTTTGCAAGCTTCATGGATCGTTCATGTATCTCGATCTCTTTCAATGCAAGATACAGGTTCCAGTAGGTACTTTGAACCGTTGAAAGAAGGTGTTGCGTATACCCTGTTAACTCTTCATTACGGATAGTAACATCAATAGATGCTTTTTTTATAGGGGTCAGGTTTGCTGTCAGGTTATTTCCAGCAAGAAGTGCCTGGGTAACTGAAATGTCAAACTGACTTCTGAAACCTGCCGGCATCGATGGAATACGTAAATTATACGATGGCTCAGCACTTGTCGAAAGATTTACACCTGTGCCAGTTGGAAATATTTCAGAAACCTTGATATTTCCCTGATAATCTTTTGTGGGGCTTTCACCTTGTGAAAATTTCCGACTTTGCCCAAACGAAGAGGTAAGTGATGGTTCATATTTATATCTGAGTTCAGAAACATATTTTTCTGCAAGAGATAGGTCAATTTTGTCGATGCGAACTGTAGGATTGTGTTGAACAGCTCTGGTAAGCACATCCTGAAGAGAGAGATGTAGTGTATCGCTCTGCTGTGCTGATGATGAAAACGGTGGCAGCAATAAGAAACAGGTAGTAATGAATATGGAAATTACACTTCCGGTGGCAATAGGTTGACGTTTATTATTTGTACCGGATCTTTTTCTCGACCGGTGTTCTTCAACTAAAGAGTAGATAACAGGAATAAGCAATAGTGTAATGAATGTTGACGAAAGAAGTCCGCCGATAACGACTCGTGCCATAGGGGCCTGTGCTTCACCACCTTCTCCAAGCGCAAGCGATAACGGAAGTAATCCTAAAACGGTCGTTGATGTTGTCATCATAATTGGTCGAAGCCTTCTAACACCGGCTGCCCTGATTGCTTCAAAGAGTTCGACCTTTTCTTCTCTTCTCAGCCGGTTCATATAATCGATAAGAACAATAGCGTTATTAACAACTATTCCTGCAAGAACAATACATCCGATAAAAGCCTGCATTGAAAATGGGGTAGCTGTAAGGTAGAGAATCGACACAACACCGACAAGTGCCATCGGAATGGAAAAGAGAATAATGAACGGATCTTTGAATGATTCGAACTGCCCGGCCATAACCAGGTAGATCAGAAGAATCGCAAGAATCAATCCAACCATAAGCTCCCTGAACGCTTTCTGCTGTTCTTCATAGTCACCTCTGATAACAATAGAGAATTGTGCGGGTACCATGACTTTACGAAGAGCACCTCTGATGTCGCTGACAATAGAACCAAGGTCTCTTCCTGAATAGCTGGCATCGACTGTGACAATGCGTTCTCTGTCACGCCGTTCGATCTGTACCGGTCCTGATGCATCCCTGATATCAGCAACTGACTGCAAAGGAATTGCGATTCCTTCCTTGCTAACTATTGTCAAATTTTGCAGCTGCTGAATGTTGGAGCGTTGCTCTTCCGGAAGACGAACAATGATCGAATACTCCTTGCCATCACGCCTGATCGACGATGCTTTAGTACCACCCATTGCTGTCTGAACAGCACTTCCAATCTGTGATGCGGTAAGTCCAAGGTCTGCAGCTTTTTTCCGATTGATAAGTATGGTGAACTCAGGCATGCCGGCTTCACGGCTGACCTTGACATCAGTTACACCTTTAATTTCAGACACGATACCCGATATCTCACTGGCAAGTTTCTGACCGGTTTCAAGGTCGTAACCCCTTATTTCAATACCAATAGTCTGCGCATCTGATGTTCCCATACGCAGAAGAAACAATCCCTGACCCTCACGAACGCGGATAGTGGCTCCGGGTATACCGATGAGTTTTTTGCGTAAAGCAGTAGCAATCTGTGATGAAGACCGTTTTCGTTGACCGGCAGTGACAAGTGAGACACGCAATTCCGCATTATGTTTTCCGGTTGAGTGCCATCCTGCACTACCAATCATTGATAATGTGTAAATTGCTTCAGGAATCTCATTTTTAATGATTTTTTCTATTTTGCTTACCGTGCTGTCCATGATTTCAAGGCGTGTACCCACATCCATTTCAAGGTTGACCCTCACTTCGCTTTCATCACTGGATGGCATCAGTTCCATACCGACCAGGGGAACCATGAAAATGGAACCGGTCAGCAGAGCAATCGAAATAATGATCACGGTAATGCGATGAGCCAGTGCCCATTTGATCGTTCTTCCATAATACTCTTCAATTGAGATGTAAATTCGCTCCGAAAGATCAAAAACTGATGAGAAAAAAGTTTTTTTGCCTGAACCGGGGTGCTGTGTTTTGAGAAATTTTGAGGTGAGAAGCGGAATAAGAGTCAGTGCTGCGATAAGTGAACAGGTCAGAGAGAATGAAACGACAAATGCAAGTTGTTGAAACATGATTCCGGATATGCCACGAATAAAAATTACAGGAAAAAAGACAACAAGTGTAGTCAACGTACTTGCTATAACAGCAGACGCTACTTCAGAAACCCCCTTTATGGCGGATTCAACGGGTTTACCATTCTTTTCTTTGTGATGAAAAATGTTATCGAGCACGACAATGGCATTGTCCACAAGCATACCGATCCCAAGTGCAAGACCACCAAAAGTCATCATGTTAAGTGTCAGGCCGCCGAAATAGATAAGCGAGAAGGTGGCGATGATCGATATCGGTATTGCAGTCGCAATGATCACCGTACTTGAAATATTACGGAGAAAGATAAGCAGTATGGCAATTGCAATAATACCACCAAGTATGAGCGACTGTCCCACTGATGCGATTGCATTTTTGATATATCGTGATGTGTCAATAAGAGGTACAATCTGTATTTGGGGTATATCAATATTTATTTTTTTGATTTCTGCAAGGATCCCTTTTGCCGTTTCAACAGTATTGACACCCGATTGCTTGCTTACAGCAAGTCTGAAACCGGGCTTTCCGTTAATTCGGACGATTGAAGTGATCTCCTCGAGGCCGTCGGCAACATCAGCAATCTGACCCACGGTGACGGGTACTCCGTTTTTTACTGCAACAATTGCATTTTTAACATCATCGAGAGTCCCATATTCTGCAAAAGTTCTGACGATCACTTCCTTGTTGCCATTATCCACAAGTCCTGCAGGAATATTGCGGTTTTCCTGTTTAAGGGTTGCAACCACCATATCCGGGGAGATGTTAAAAGCTTCAAGTGCCGCAGGACGTAATTTGACATGCACTTCACGTCTGGAACCACCCCGCAAGTCAACTGATGCGACTCCGTCAACCCGTTCAAGCCGGTATTGGACCTGATCTTCAATGACCTGCTCAACATCTGCGGGGTCAAGCTCTGATGAGATTCCAAGAATGATAATCGGGAATGATGACACATCGAATTTACGAATAAGGGGGCGCTCAACATCCTCAGGAAGCATTCCAAGAATACGATCGATACGGTCACGGATGTCATTAACAGCGACATCGAGGTCGGTTCCCCAAAGAAAAGTTGCCCGAACCCTGCTGCTTCCTTCAGAGGAGGTAGAGGTGAGTTCATCGATTCCCTGTACAGCTGCAAGTGCGGATTCGATGGGCCTGGTAATAAGCTCTTCGACCTCCTGAGGGCCGGCATTCTCATAATTGGTGATGACGGTAATTGTTGGATAGGTAATTTCCGGCATCAGGTCGATTGGAAGGCGCCACAGAGAGAACAGTCCGATAATAATGACTATTGTGTAAATTACAGTTGTAAGTACCGGTCTGCGGACCGGAAGTGATATAATTGGATTGCTCATCGAGCAGCTCCTTTATCTGATGAAACAGGTCCTTTTTTGGCGGTTTCATTATTTCCGCGGCTGCCAGTTATAACTGCTGCATTATTTGATAACAGATGTTGACCAAGAGTGACAACCTTTCCGGAAAGTCTGGGGGAGATGATCTCAACATTATGCTGATCGATAATTCCTGCAATCACATTTACCTGGCGGGCTGTATCATTGATTACGGTAAAGACACAGTTTTTTTCGTTACGTACGGTCAATGCAGTTAATGGAACCAACTGTACCGATTTTTTTTCCGCAAGTGTCATTGTTATACGGGCAAACATGCCGGGTTTCAGCTTTTTAAAGGGGTTTGCAACTGCTATCTCAGTTGTTGCAGCACGGGAGCTGTTGCTGAATGCTGCCGAAGTACCGGTTACTTCACCGGCGAAAAATGTATCGGGAAATGCGTCTACAGAGATTTTACAGGATAAACCCCGCTTGATATAGGGGTAGTCACGTTCAGTAACCGGTACATCGATAAAAACCGTATCTAAACCGACAATGGTAAGTACAGGTGAATTAACCGATAAAAGTGCACCTTCATCCGGAAAACGTTCGGAAACAAAACCCTGCTTTGTTGAACGAAGGGTGGTGTAACCCGATTTGGTCCGAGCCTGGGTAAGGGCTGCATTTCGTTGGGCAAGTTGAGCTTCTGCAAAAGACAGTTTTGCCTGTTGAGCTGTGCGCTGGGTTTCAATCGCATCGAGTTCAGCCTGAGAAATTACTCCTTTGGAAACCAGTTCTGAAGAACGCTTAAATTCACGATCAAGATATTGCAATTGTGCCTTCGCTTCATCGATGGATGCCTGGCTGATTTTTACCTGGGCAGCTGCTTCATCCACAGCAAGTCGGTATTCGGTATCATCGATCTGCCCGATTACCTCATTACTGGAGACTGCATCTCCAATCCGTTTGGAGATTTTATGGAGGTTACCTGCAACTTTTGCTGCGATAGTGTAAGTGTAAGCAGCGTTGATAGATCCGGTGAACTCGCGTTGAAGCATAATATCGCCGGTTGTTACATCCTCGATCTTAACGGCTGTAGGTCCCCTCGATTTTCCTCCACCTCCAAAAGCTGGCCTTTGACCGGATGTTTTGGACGGTGAAAAAATCCTGAAAACTACAGCTGCCAGAAGAGCAGCAACAATGAGTGTAATTAAGACCTTTTTTTTCATATAAAATCCTGAACCGGTTTGAGGATCACTATAAACCAGAGAGTACATTAATGGAACGTTTAGATCTGGTCTGTAATCTGGATGTTACAAAGATTTTAAAAATAGTTGAATACCTGCATATATATCGCTAATTATTTTCAGTGCGGGAAGGTAACGAATAGTATCAAGGAATCGCAAATCAATTACACTGTCAGTATCTCTACCATTTATTTTCTGCTGTTCTTTCTTTCAGGTGTGGCGGGGCTTATCTATGAGTCGATATGGTCACATTATCTGAAACTTTTTCTTGGGCATGCAGCGTATTCACAGACTCTGGTTCTTGTCATATACATGGGAGGAATGGCACTGGGTGCCTGGATCGCAGGTGCAGCACTCAAGCGACTCAAAAATTGCCTGAAACTTTACGCATCAGTAGAAATACTACTCGGGTTTACCGCTCTTGTTTTTCACAGTTTGTTTCAGTCCCATATTTCAATATCATACAGCACAGTGTTGACATTTCTTAAAAACCCCACACTTATATTTTGTTACAAGTGGATTACATCATCGCTGATTATTCTGCCACAATCGATGCTTCTGGGGGCAACGTTTCCCCTGATGGCTGCCGGATTTATCCGCCGTTTTCCCGGTTCCAGCGGGTATAAATTGACGTTTCTGTATTTTGCCAACACATTGGGTGCATCGGCAGGGGTACTGTTAAGCGGCTTTGTACTTATTGGATCTGCAGGTTTACATGGAACCATAGTAACAGCGGGGATCATCGATATCGCTGTGGGTACTGCTGTATTGTTACTGTCGTGGCGGGATGAAGAACTGTTATCAGATGCAAACATAGCTCAGGCTTTATCAAGTCCTGAAAGTGAACCTACCCAGGTAAATGGAAAAACACCGTTGGTGCTGGTATTGTTTGCTGGTGCAACAGCTGCAGCATCGTTCATGTATGAGATCGGCTGGATAAGAATGCTCAGTCTGGTGCTGGGAAGTTCAACACATTCATTTGAGATGATGCTGAGTTCATTTATCCTTGGAATAGCGCTGGGCAGTTTCTTTATCAGGAAACGGATCGACACAATCAAAAATATTCCACAGACACTGGTCATTGTTCAGATCGTAATGGGGGCGACAGCATTGATTTCGATACTGGTGTACGGCCGGATGTTCCATTTCATGAAATTTGTCATGGATGCATTGTCAAAGAATGAACAGGGATACATACTTTTCAATATATTTTCCGATATCATTTGCATGATAGTCATGCTGCCCTCAACAATCTGTGCCGGTATGGTACTTCCACTGATCGTGCACTATTTTTACAAATGCGGCTCCGGTGAAAAATATGTCGGTCGTATATACGCAGTAAATACTTTCGGGGGAATCGCAGGTGTCATTGCAGCCGTCTGGTTATTGATGCCCCTTGTCGGAGTGCGGTTTTTAGTGACTATTGGTGCTTTGACCGATATCGGTATAGGACTTTATCTACTGTTTTATTTCAGGAATGGGTGCAATGCTGCACTCAGCAGCATTCTTCAGGCATTGTCGGTTGTGGTTATCGTTATCACCATTTCGATTGGGAGAGTGGATCCGATACTTATGGCATCAGGGGTGTTCCGTAACGGTACAATTCATAAGAATAAGCGGATACTGTCATTAAAGGATGGAAGAACGGCGACGATTGCGCTGTATGAGACAAATGATAAACTGATACTTTCTACCAATGGGAAAGTTGATGCGAGTGTAGATGTTAAAAATGGAGTCAGTGGTGATGAATACACCATGTCCCTTGCTGCGGTGATTCCACTTGCGATTCTTCCGGACAGCAGTACAGCTGCAGTAATCGGAATGGGTTCCGGTATGACCGCGCACTACCTGCTCATGGATACTACACTTAAAGGTGTTGATGTCGTCGAGATTGAACCGGCGATGGTTGATGCTGCCCGACATATAGGGAAAAAAGTCGAAAACACCTTTAAAGACCCTCGTTCCCATATTTTTATTGAAGATGCCAAATCATTTTTCTCATCGAGAAACTCAACGTATGATATCATCGTTTCGGAGCCGTCAAATCCCTGGGTCAGCGGGGTTTCGGGACTTTTTTCAAAAGAGTTTTTTGACAGAATACGCCATCATCTTTCAGATCGTGGCGTTCTGGTGCAGTGGTTTCACAAATACGAATCGGATATCACGATATTATCATCGATATTTCATGCATTACGGAGTTATTTTCCCAATTATCAGGTTTATACAGCAGGTTCAGATCTTATTGTCATTGCATCAAAAGATACCAGTGCCGGTCTGAAACTGGGTCGGAATGTTTTCTCAATGGAATCTCTGAAACGCAGCATGGGTGCAATGGGGTTTACATCGCTCAGTGATCTCGATGTGCTGCATTACTGTTCGGGGTACTCATTCAATAAGTTACTGGATCTGTATATGGTGAGAGAGAACTCGGATTACTTCCCCTATGTTGATCTGTATGCGGTTAAATACCGCTTCATTGACAAGGAGATTTACCAGCTCGACACACTGAAAAACTACATTGTTCCACTACTTGGGATATGGGACGGTGACACAGGCCGGACACCTTTTACTGAAAAAGAAACAATCCCGGATTTGTCAAATTACCGTGATTTTTATAATGCAAAGCTACTGTACCAAGAGATTACTTCTTTTGATACGGTCAGCACTATTTCGGATAATGAGATCGACAATGCCACATATCTGTTTGATTATTCGCTGTTTTCGCCTTCAAAAGTGAATTTCTGGAAAGTACACTTTACAGTAATGGAGCTGTTTGAGAGAACACTCCCCTGGCTTTCACCCGCAGAGATGACCGAAATATGGGATGTTATTTATGAGAAAACCGCCGGGATTGAAATGGATGAGTATCAGCAAATGTGGATGAGATTTTTTGGATCGCTGTGCAAAAGGGATTTTGTAGAACTGAAAAATTGTGCATTACAACTGTTGCCTGTCAGTGGCGAAATCGAAGATGATTATATTAACACAATGCTGCTCACTGCCTGTATGGTTGCAGCTAAGCAGACTGGGGATTTCAGGAAATGTGAAGAGATTCTCAGCAGGTTTGAAGGAAGAAAAAGGGTGGGACTTGGGGTTTCACTGGTTGCAAACGAATTGGGAATTCCAATAAAAGTTAAGCAGCGATCAGGTGTTTTTGCAGTCAGCAATGCTGATAATTAAGTTGATTGTTATCTGAAATTAGAATTATTTCATAGCTTAATTTACTTAGAGAATTTTTTAAACGCAGAGAGCGCAGAGAACACAGAGGGAAAAAATGATTAGATAAATTTTGGTAATCGTGCAGATCATCCATCATTATTTATAAAAAGCTCAGTACTCTGTGTTTTTAACTCTGTGCCTCTACTGTGTACTCTACTGTTTTCCACCTGATAAATCAGAAGCGAGTAATCATAGTCAGTATCAGGCAATCAGAAAAGCACCCCAAGACGACCGGAAAAGGACATTGGCATACCATCATTACTGCCGATATCTCTGAAAATGAAGTTTGCATTTGTTTCAAGATTAAACTGCAGGCCAGCTCCACGGAACAGCAACAGTCCAAAAGTCCCTGCCATATCCAGGCCGAACACATCTCTGTCATCTGCCGATTTTGCGTATCCTACACCTGTTCCGATTCCAACATAAGGAGATATTGTCTTTTTGACAGGATAGAAGTTGGCACCAATCAAGGCTGAAGCCAGAACCGATTCAGCGAAATCAGTAGTTGCTTCAAGGAGAGCTTTTGGTGCAATATAATTAGTCATTGACCATTGCTTTCCACCATAGAATTGCACTGACCAGTCTGTAGCTTTTAGATTGTCAAGAACACCAGGGCCGGCTCCAACAAAGAAATTATCAGGAGCTTGAAATGATCCATCACCATTTCCGCTCATAGATCCATCTGAAGTACTGGTATCCATCTGGGAAAATGATGAAATCGACAATGTGATAATCAGGACAAGAGCAGAGAACCAACGCATAGCGCCTCCTTGTATTGTATGAAACCATTAATGAGAGCTTCTCCGGAATACCTCTCTAAAACTATAATCAATTAAAAATGCAAAACATGTTCCCATTTAATCCTAACACTTCAGCTTAACCCCCTTTTCTCCACGAGTGGAGAGAGGGTTGGGTAGTCACTGAGCTTGCCGAACGTGGAGATAGCCTGAATGTGGTGATAGCGAAGATAAAGCTTATTCTGATATAAACCTGAATCACCTAACCCACGAATTATTTTCAACTATGTATGACGAAGCTAAGTGTGGAGCGAATATGAAAATCAATAAAGATATATTGTTTGAAAAGAAAAAAAATCATGAACCGATTGTTATGGCAACCGCATACGATTACGTAATGGCTCGATTTGAAGAGGAGGCGGGGGTCGATGTCGTGCTTGTTGGGGACAGTGTTGGTACAAATGTTCTTGGGTACACCAGTGAGATTGAGGTGACCATGTCCGACATGATGCACCACTGTAAAGCTGTAGCGCGGGGGGTTTCAGATGCGTTCTGCATTGTGGATATGCCTTACGGTGCAGCAAATGATCCTTTCAAAGCTCTTGAAAATGGACGGCTTTTGATTAGTGCTGGCGCAGATTGTGTGAAAATTGAGGGGTGGGGAGAGAACAAATCTATTATTGAGTGTCTAAGTGGAAATGGCATTGATGTATGCGGGCATATCGGTTATAACCCACAGATTCATGGCCCTAAAGCAAAAGTGTTTGGAAAAGATGAAGCTCAGGCCAGAGAGTTGATAAAAAGTGCTCTGATTCTTCAGGAGGCCGGGGCAATTATGATTGTTATTGAGAAAGTACCATCAGAAGTGGCTTCATTGATTGCAGAAAAATGTTCAATACCAATAATTGGGATAGGTAGTGGAAGCGGTTGTGATGGTCAGGTGCTGGTTGTCAATGATATTCTAGGGTATGGTGAAAAAACATTCAGGCATGCAAAAAAATATATGGATTTTCGGACTGATGCATCAATGGCGATTCGAAGCTACTGTTCTGAAGTCCGAAGCAGGGTTTTTCCTGGTGAAGCCAACAGTGCACACGTTGATGAATCGGAAATGCTCCACCTTTTTAAAGAATAGCATATACGTAGATTATTTACTATATTAGGAAAACGACAGGTCGGTATTTAATGAACGTTTAGGCGTTTAAGTGATACCAATTCCATTAAGAAAGTTTGCACGATGTCAGATGTGAGCTTTTATCGTGCGCTGTCAGATACCAGAAATAAAGGGTATCGTCCTCCTGGGTAAAACTGTTTTGCAGGTCTCCGCAGGGAACAATTCTACCATGCTTTTTTCTGGCTTGAGATAAAAGGGTCACTTTAGCTTTTCTGAACATCTTAGTAGATGGTATCAAGCAGGTCCGATTCATTGTTGATGCGCTCCTCTTGATCGTGATAAAGTAATAAAAATCAGTATCTTATCGTTTCGTTTCCTGTTTTTACAACCATGATGCATCTCTTAAATTGCATCACACTTGAAAGCCGGGGTCACCATGAAGAAACATTCAAGAAAAATTCGATTGTTCGCTCAGTTTATTTTCCCGCTTTTCTTCCTGATTATTATATCATCATGTAATTTAGGCAAAAAGGAAAAAATATCGGAAAATATTAAAGTTATCAAACATGATGTGGAGTTACCCAGGGAGAAGACACTATATATAGGTGGTTTCCAATGGGGCGCGCCTTCCAGTTTCAACCCGTTAGCAGTCACTCCGGCCTGGCCAGTTACCGGAAATGTCAATCTAATGTATGAAGCGATGTTCGGGTACAATCAGCTTGATGGAAAGTTAAGTGGTATCATCGGTGAATCGTATACGATGGATTCATCAAAGATCACGATAAAACTGAATAATTCAGCGCGCTGGAGTAACGGTGAGTCTATAACTTCTAATGATGTAGTGTACACATTCCTGTGTCATCGACGTTACTCAACCAATTTCAGTCTCGTATGGAACTATGTTGATAGCGTTTATTCTGATGGCAGTACGACTGTTGTTATCCATTTAAGCTCAAAAAATTATAACCCGCTGATCGTTCAGGATGCTATCGCTGGTCTGCCAATACTGCCCGAAAAGGTTTTCAGTGGATTGGAGCGAAGTGCGTTTGAATCTGCTGGTGAGCGTTCTGTTGCACCAGATAACAACGAAATTATCGGGAAGCTCAGAGAGTTTAAAAATGATTCAGGAATTGTGATCTCCGGACCTTATACATTGTATGCGTACACCGATGAGAAAATTGTTCTTAAACGACGTGATGACTACTGGGGGAAGGTTCTTCATGATGGAAAGCTGCCATCACCGGAATATATTGTTCATGCATCGTTTCCATCTAATAATGACTACAATCAGGCGCTTCAGGATGGAAATCTGGACCTGTCCTCGACTTTTTTTCCAGAGATTTGGAAAGCGTTTGATAAAGGAATTAACACCTGGTATACAGAGAAACCTTTTTATATCCCAGGCGCCATCCCATCACTGTTTATGGGACTTTCTGTAGCGCCTTTTGATGATCCGGCGTTCAGAGTCGCTGTAGCACATGCGATTGATTATGAGAAAATCAGATCAGAGGCAATGTATGGGTATTCTCCCAATCTACGTGCCGGCTTCATTCTTCCATTTGGTCCCGAAAAACGGTTTTATGTTGAAGAAGACATGAATCAATTCGGATCACTCTACAATCCTGATGAATCAAAAAAGATTCTTAAAAAAGCAGGGTATTCCTGGGGGAAAGACCGGATGTTGATTGATCCTAAAGGCAAGAAAATCAGATTGTTATCAATACAATGCCCTCAAGGCTGGAGCGATTGGGAAGCGACAATTAAAATTATCGTTGAGGGCCTGCGATCTGTTGGTATTGATGCTCAGGAACGGTTTGTCAGTTATGGCGACTGGGATGATAATCTCAAGAGGGGACTGTTCGATTTTTCGATGAAAACGCCCTATCCCGACCAGACCGCATCACTGCCATGGTCACGTTTCGAGCAGGTAATGAACAGTAAGGATCTGGCTCCTGTTGGTGAAGTAGTTTTCAGAAATGAAGGACGATACCGGAATCCCCAAGCTGATAATCTACTCCAGCAGATACCTTCTGCGACAGAGCCTGAAAAATTGAAATCCTTGTATCGACAGTTGAATCAACTATTTATTTCAGAGATGCCGGTTATTCCATTAATGTATCGTCCATGGTTGTTCTACCAGTTCAGTACGAAACACTGGAACAACTATCCGGTTGCATCCAATGCATTTGCGCCACCTCAGTGTCTGATGGTGGGAGCCGGTATTCAAGCTCTCTGGGGAATCACTTCTGTGTCGACACAAAATTAAGGTGCTACATGGGGCGGTATAAAATTATTTTCTTCAGGTGGTTGTAAAAAACTGCAATTACCGCTATAATTAGAGCACTTTAAAAGACTGATATCTCTTTGTTATTAAATTTAACAACTTGAACTGCCCACATGTGGTGTAAACTAGATAGTTTTATAACTCTATTTGTCAGACATAAGAACTTATTCATATATTTAATCACTAAATTGAAAAACTAAAAATTGAAAATTAAAAATGGGTTCCCGATAAACATCAGCCAAGAAAAGGATAATGGTTCGGTATGAAAAAAGGAATGAAGGTCAAAGTTTTTCTTACGGGTGCGCTCCTTTGCGGGCTTGTCTCGTTGCAGTCATGCGGAGGGAAGAGTAAGGAAGAGTCGGCTGACGAAAGTGGGTCCAGTTTTCCACGCTCCAAAACACTTTATCTTGCCGGATCTCAATGGGGTGACCCCAACACATTCAATCCTCTGGCTGAAAGCTGGCAGGCTGCATGGCCGGTTGGTGACCGTTTCAACCTGATGTACGAACCTCTTGTTGGTTATAATTCACTCGATGGAAAAATGGAACCGATTCTGGGAACACTCGTTTCCAAAAATAACGACAGTGTCGTTGTTGATCTTAACCCCGAAGCAAAATGGAGTGATGGGACTCCTGTTACCTCTGCTGATGTAAAATTCATTTATGAAATTGGACGCAGATTCAAAAACGCTGCGACTGCCTATGTGACTGAATTTGTGTCTGCAATCAATGTCGCAAAAGTTGACGTTAATGGTGTGCAGGTAGAGCGTATTTCGTTCCTGGTTGATAAAAAAGGGCGTAACAATCCGCTTGTTATTCTCGATTTCCTTCAGGCAGTAAGAATTGTTCCGGCTCATATTTTTGAAAAACTGCTTGCTGAAAATAATAACGATCTCAGCGCTGTCCAGAAACTTAAAATTGATGTAAACCCGGTTGTTTCCGGTCCATATAACCTCGAAACCTATTCAAATGAAAAAATCGTTATCAAGCGTCGTGATGACTACTGGGGTGCAAAAGCTCTTTATGGTGGGAAGCTTCCAATTCCACAATATATTATCCATCCGATATTCAAAAGTAATGACCACTTTGCAATTGCTCTGCAGAAGGGTAATCTCGATGCATCACAGACATTCATTCCTCGTATCTGGATGAAAAAGAAGGATGGTGTTGCTACATGGAAAGCAGAGGCTCCGTACTATGTTTCCGGATCGATTCCACTTCTTCTGATAAATACAACAAAAGCTCCTCTTAATGATAAAAATTTCAGACGTGCAATGGCTGCTGCGATTAATTATGCTAATATCAAAGAACTTGCAGTGTCCGGATATTCACCAGACATCCAGCCTGGCCTTATCATGCAGAGTGGTCTTGAAAGCAAATATTTCAATGCTGATGATGCAAAAGAGTTTGGGGTTACATTCAACCTCGAAAATGCAAAAAAGATTCTAGCTGATGCAGGATATAAGAGCGTTTATAAAGCAGATGGTACTCTCGATTACATGACCGATAAAGCCGGTAATAAACTTCCTACACTTTCGATCAAATCGCCTGCTGGATGGTCTGACTGGGAAGCTATGGTCAGCATCGCTGTTAAAGGAATGCGTGATGCCGGAATTGATATTCGTGAAGGGTTCGTTGATGCAGGTCTTTACTGGCCGGCACTTCCATCAGGTGATTTCGATCTTATCATGCACAAACCAGCAGCTTCAGTTACACCATCACTGCCATGGAGCCGTTTTGAAGCGATCATGTCATCACGGAACTGGGTACCAGTTGGCGGCGATAACAAGATGAACGAAAACCAGGGACGTTACAATCAGCCTGGTGTGAAAGGATATAATAAAGCTGTTGACAGTCTGCTGAGAGTGATTCCGGTACTTTCTGATGAAGCTCAGCTCAAAGATGCATACCGTCAACTCAATAAAATTTTTATGAAGGATCAGCCGGCTCTGCCGCTTTGTCACCTTGCAGAACAGTTCTACGAATTCAGCAGTACAAACTGGAAAAACTGGCCGGATGAAAAGAATCCATATGCACCACCGCTCCTTCCCTGGGTTGGCGCAAGTACAAAAATCCTCTGGCAGTTGCAACCAGCAAAGTAAGGGAGCTCCATGCTTAAACAGTATCCTACGCTACGATATATTCTGCAAAGGGGAGGGTGGTATTTTGTCACCTTCCTGGTTGCGGTTACCATTAACTTTTTCCTTCCCCGGCTGGGTGCAAACAATCCGGTCGATATCATCATGGGAAAAAACTCCAGCGGTCTCAGTGCCGAGGCTGCACGAGTAAAGGAAGAGTCCTATCTCAAGGAGTTTGGCCTTGTTAAAATCCGCAGCGGAGAAATTGTGCGGGATCAGGATGGTAAACCAGTAAAAGCATCAGGACTTGAACAGTTTGCCACCTATTTAAAGATGTGTTTCAAGGGTGACCTTGGTACTTCATTTCAGAAATATCCCAAGAAAGTGCTTGATGTAATTCTTCAGGCGATCCCCTGGACAATTGCACTACAGCTTCCAACGATCCTCTTCGGGTGGATAATAGGAAACGTGCTTGGTGCGCTGGCTGCTTACCGAAGGGGAGTGTTTGACAGGGTGTTCTTTCCGGTTGCACTGCTTATCAGTTCGCTGCCGTTCTTTGTGTTTGGGATGCTTCTGGTGTACTACTTCTCCGTTGTACTAAACTGGTTTCCGGCAATGGGTGGATATGCGCAGGATATTGTGCCTTCCTTTTCATTTGAATTTTTTCAATCTGCAGCCTACTATTATGTGCTCCCATTCTTCTCAATATTCCTGATTCTTGCCGGTGGGCAGGCAATTGGAATGCGCTCTATGGGGATCTATGAACTCGGAACAGACTATATCAAATATGCAAAGTGGCTTGGACTTAAAGAAAGTAAGATTATCGGTTATCTGTTCAGAAACGCCATGTTGCCACAGTTGACAGGCTTGGCGTTGTCGCTGGGTACCATGATCGGTGGGGCACTTATTACTGAGATGATATTCTCCTATCCGGGACTGGGAATGGCAATTCTGACAGCAATCCAGAATAATGACTACCCGATGATTCAGGGGTGTACGCTTCTTGTTACTGTAAGTGTACTTTTAGCGAACTTTACTGTGGATATCCTGATAGGTTTCCTTGATCCCCGAGTCAAAGCAGGTCTTCA
>JBNKZD010000109.1:0-5914 GCA_050301235.1 Chitinispirillaceae bacterium
TGAGCTCCGGGCAGCCACACATGCAGTGGCATGATACCAGCTTTGAATCCAAAGCCCGTCAGTGCAAGCAAAAACAGCGTTCCGGCTGCTTTTGAAGATAATACTGGTACTGGAATCAGTTCAGTTGTACCGGCATATTGACTCCATAATACAAAGAGTGTAAACAGAAACAGTGTTCCGATATGCGTTGCGATCAGATACACCCATCCGGCCTGACGAACACTGCTGCTGTCATCTTCAGCGGTTGCAGCAAAAAATGCGGCAAGAGCCATTATCTCCCAGGCAATCAGAAACAGGATGGTATCCTGAGCAATAACCACCATTGCCATTCCGGCTGCAAGCAGACCATAAAAAATCCCCAGTCTCTTTCCATTTTCCTCATGCTGTGCCTGCTTCCAGTAGTCGAGACTGTAAATGGATCCAAGCAATGGAATGGCAAATACCAGAAGGAGAAACAGTGACCCGAGCGCATCCACCTTTACCGAAAATTGTCCCCATGGTAATGACCAGGGCAACTGCATCGCTGCATCACCTGCACCCCTTAGATTCAGTACGGCACCGGTAAGACCAATTAGAGAACCGGTTATCATCAGAACCGTTGTGATCACTTGCCCAATCCTGGATTTTTTCGCAAAAAGCAGGGAGGGAAAACCGCTTAAAGTCATAATAACTATCGCACCAAGAATCAGATTGAGAGAAACCATTTCAAGAATCCTGTTGCAGGTACCGGATCAATGCATGAACCAGTTATGCACTATTTTCAGAACCGGTATTTGACTGCACAATAATAAGAACACTGTAACTAAAATGTACAAAATATACTGTTGTATGAGCCCCTGCTGGAAGCGGTGAAACCATCCGCTGATACGTTTTACAGCTATACTTAACGGAAAAAGTATACGATCGAGTACCAGCTCATTTACATGACTGCTGAACTTCACCGGTTCGGGAAAAGTGTCTATCAGATGAGGTTTGTGTTCTCCTGGATGTAACACCCACTGAAACATGGTGACAAGAGAATGAGCAAATGATGATGCTGTGTATTGCATCCGATGTATTGGATTGGCGTAACCGCAATCCCATGTTCCGACAGCAGATTTCTTTTTATAGAATCTTAACAGTAGTACACTAAGCACTATCACTGAAAAAAGAATTCCGGACAGTATTGAGATCATTCCAAGTGGCACGACTGTATCGGGTATACATATCGCTGTTTTCATAGAGTCGCACCACACTGATATCGCACCGACAACTGTTTTAGCGGCAAACACCGGTACTATTCCTATACCAATGCACAATGTTGCCAGAACGGTCATGGGAAGTAGCATCGATGCGGATGATTCATGAATATGACTGCTGATACCCTGTCGATTGTTGCCAAGAAAGACAGCACTGTACACTTTCACAAAACATGCCGCAGCCAGCGCGCCGATCATTGCAAGCAGCACCAGACTGACCGCTGCGACCAATCCACCGGAACCATCAGTAACAGAAGAAAATAACCCAAGATAGACAAATAGTTCACTGATAAACCCGTTTAACGGAGGAAGACCACAGATTGCCACAGCACCGATCAGAAACAGTGCGGAAGTCCAGGGCATCATCCTGCCAAGTCCTCCCATCTGGTCGATCTGGCGACTGTGCACCCGATGAATCACCGATCCTGCACCCAGAAACAGCAGCGATTTGAAAAAACTGTGATTCCATACATGGAGTAAACAGCCCGACATCCCCAGAATAACCAGCACCGGATTATCTGCCGATTTGCCGATCATCGCAATTCCCAAACCCATGAGAATAATTCCGATATTTTCCACACTATGGTATGCCAGAAGACGTTTGAGATCATGCTGGGCAATTGCAAAGATAACGCCGATGCAGCCGCTGATAAAACCGAGCACAAGAAGAATGCTTCCCCAGGAGTATGGCGGATGAGGAAAGAGTGATAACCACCGCACAAGACCGTATATTCCCATCTTGAGCACCACACCCGAAAGCATTGCAGAAACATGACTCGGTGCTGCGGCATGCGCAGAAGGCAACCAGAAATGCAATGGAAATATTCCCGCTTTTAGTCCAAATCCGATAAGCCCTAGAAAGAAGAACAGATTCATCAGAGCAATGCTCATCGTTTGTCCGCTTATCGTTGTAAGCATGTAAGAACCGGTTGACCATCTCCACAATGAGAACATCGCAAACAATACCAGTGTTCCTATATGAGTCGCTATAAGATATACCCATCCGGCATCTCTGCACTCCTGGTTGTCATCCTCGGTGGTCACGAGAAAAAATCCCGACAACGCCATGATTTCCCACCCCAGCAGAAAAACCATCGCGTGTTTACTGATAACCAGTAGGATCATTCCTGCAACTAACAGCCCCCAGAACAGGATCAGCTTTCGGGAGTTTGCTGCATTCTGATCATTTCTCCAGTAACCCAACCCATATATCGAACCAAGCAACCCCATGATAAGAATCGGGACAAGGAAAAACGCACTCAGTGAGTCAACTCCGATATAACACTGTCCCATTGCAAACCAGGGGAACAGCTCCATTGGAACCGCAGTATTATGGAACAAAAAAACAGATGCAGCGATCAGCCCCGCAACCACCCCGGCACACATCAATCCAGCCGCAATTTTCTGCGCAGTAACAGATCCGCGACCGAAAAACAGCCCCGGCACTCCACTGACCGCAGTTAAAATTAAAGCGTAATGTACAAAGCTGGTTAACATATGCGAGCTTTACTTAAGGGGTTGTAATGCAACATCATGAAGTACTGCTGCTTTCGGCAAGCTCCAGTGCTTTCAGTATGGATTCCGGTGGTGATTTTTGTTGAATCGCCGATTTAAAACCTGGGTTCTGAAGTACCAGTCCGAGGTGCGATAATA
Source organism: Chitinispirillaceae bacterium (assembly GCA_050301235.1). Taxonomy (GTDB): domain Bacteria; phylum Fibrobacterota; class Chitinivibrionia; order Chitinivibrionales; family Chitinispirillaceae; genus JAFGIN01. The sequence continues at coordinate 2,892 of JBNKZD010000109.1, forward strand.
ACTGAAGATGTACCCGTACTGCCGGACTGATTATCGTAAAAAGCGTTGTCACCGGCACCTTATCTGCAGAGTTGAAATCGATCGGATGCTCGAGAAAACAGAGCGAAATGATCGCCTTTGTGCCATTGAGAACGACTGGATTGCGAACGTGAGGTATTGCAATTCCCTCACCTATTCCTGTGGAACCCATTTTTTCACGAGCCAGTAACACCTGAAGAAGAAATTCGGGATCAACATTTTCGGGCAGTTTGAACGTTTTTACTACATTGCGGAGGACCGTTTCCGGAGTATCTCCACCGATATTGTAATTAATACTCCCCGCCTTGAGCGCTTCAAGGAATGATACCGTCGGAGCGTTGTTCTTATCACTGTTCTCAAATGATTCTGTGGAAACCCTGATACCCATTTTGGTAGCCCATTCGAGCAATTCCACCCGATTGAACTTATACTCTTCACCAATTTTGTAGTGCGGGACACTGTTCTGGGATATTAGCCGGTAAACTTTTTTTTCGGTTACATTCAGAAGTTTTGCAACTTCTTTTACACTGATCATCATAGCTGGTTACACCAATTTTAAACTGCCGGTAATATATATCAGGCTGAAGGGAAAATAAAGAAATTAGAGGTATTCTTAGGTAATCCGGGCGTTTCCCTTCGGGCCGGTCCTTCTCCGGGCTCTCGCTATCGCGAACCGGTCTTTTCTGCCCTGCGGTGAAGACACCTTGGTCAGGAAAAGACTGCTACCCTGCATTGCCATTACGGGTAACACCCTCCGGCCTCCCTAACGCATCTATGCTTGTAACTTCAGGTTGCTAAAGTGTAATATTGAAAGTGTAACATTGATTGAGAGTTTAACATTTAAAATTAAACTACTACTTACATATGCATCGCTTCTGTCTACTGCCTACAGTCTACTGCTCACAGCCCACTGATCCAGTTCCATTTAATTTCTTCTCAACCACCATTGCTTGCGGATGGGAATCCTCCTGCTGAATACCATATTTTATTTAAAAATGGACATGTAATTGCTGAATATACCGTTCCGCTTGTAGTTTCATTTTGTTCGACCATTGGATCCGATAAAATTTTAACAAAGTGATTAACAATATCTTCTATCTGAATACATAAAACCTTCTGGATATGAAAATTCATTGTGGTGATTGGCTGCAGCGATAAAACCAGTTCTTTCTTTTCTCTTCACGAAATTATTGCAGGTACATTCATAAACTGAATACTCATTTGTTTTACCATCAATAGCAAATAATGTCATTCCGGTATCTCTAATGCATGAACTCAGAAAATATTCCAATTCTCTAACTGAAGAACATGTTTCCAATGCTTGTCTGATAAAGACATATGGTGATATTGATGGATCTTCCGGTTTGGGGGTATCCCAGGATGGAAGCCAGTTGTAATGCAACCAGATCTTTTCGCTATTATATCCGGTTCCGGAAAAAATTCCAGCTTCCAACCCAAACAACAAAACTGGCATTTTATTTTTTGCATTGAAAATATTGATAAAATTCCATTTATCTGGACCTGAATAATCGTTATTTCTTCCAACCCATGGAACATTACCAACTGTATAAATAAAGCTTGTGCATCCACTTAAAAAGAATTTGTCACAAAAACACCATAGCAGAATCTTTTCCATTTTACATCGTGAACCATCTGCAATCGCAGATAATTCTTCCTGGTATACACCAGGTAATTTATTAAACCATACAGGCCCATCTGTATAAAATGTATCAAAATCAATTGGATTCAAAGAATTAATAAGCTGTACATGGTCATCAATAATTTTTTCCAATCTTCCTTTTACCGATTCTCCAATAGCATATCCGATTTCTGCATGTGAACCGGAGAAATTTTGAATTTTGCAATTAGCCATAAAATGAATGACAATTCTTATTGTTGATTTACAATAGTGTTTCTAAGGTATATTGCTTTCAATAATTGCTTTAATTGGTTCCTTATCATCTTTTATAATCATCGTGTTGCTACAGTTTACAATTTGTGTGACACTTCGATAAATTTGATAAAATATCATTCGATTTTCATCAATATTTAGTTTTTTATCTTTAAAGTAACCATTTTTAAAATCATCGTTATTTGTAATCATAAAATCAGGTGTTATTAATTGTGAAAACTCATATTCTACGTCAAAATATTGTAACCTTTCAAAATCAATCCAGTAAAGATTCCCGTTTCTATCAAATCTAAAATTGTCAGGCTTTAAATCACTTCTGACAATTATCAATTCCACGGGATAAAGACCTGTATTTCCTGAGATAACCAATCCTGATTTTAATGTTTTATGTAGTGCTTTCAAAGCTTACACTATTGTAATCGGTTATTAATATCATTTATTAATATTCTGGACGCCCGAGGCCTTTTGGTGGGGCCCAAAACGTTTTTTAAGCGGTCAACTTCAGTGTGCCCGCACCTAGTGGCCTTGGGCGTCGTCGGAAGGGGTGATAACGCAATTATTTTTAATTCCACTTCACTTTTCTCCTAAATCTTTTCTCCACTTGGAATTTTTAGATTTTAACCAACTTATAACCTCTACTTGCGTAATTTTTCGCTTGTAACCTACGTCAAAACTTACTGACCCATACCGGATCGTCTCAGGCGTCTATAGTATTAGTATAGAACATAAACAATACCATTTAAATGATTTTTAAATTGGTAAATATCTGCACGTCCTCCGGCATCAAACCCCATAAAAAATGGAATCGGTGCATGAAGAACGATCGGATCCATAGGGCTAAGTTTTTGCTGAAGACACTCTGCGTAATCGCTTGAGCAACACACGCAAAGCGCAGTCCCGCAATATTTATACTTCAAGAGGTATAAATAAACGGGAGAGTTATTTCTGTGTTATCAGTGAATAGATGGATAAAGCGGTTTCTTTTCAGGGAGTATCCCACCGTTACGTGCCTTAAGCCACTCAACAGGAGTAAGATCACTGACATCGGCATCTGCAGGACGGATAGCCATCCTCATAAGGATATCTTTAAGGT
>JBNKZD010000110.1:0-34515 GCA_050301235.1 Chitinispirillaceae bacterium
AGCATTTTGTATCTTCATTTTAGTCACCTGTTGGGTTATAATTTATTGCTATTCTCTTTTTTTTGCTTGATTAAGAAAATACAATATAAAACTCAACAGTGTGACATTTTATTTGTTAAGCTATCGCCGAGTTTAGGTTTCATTTAAAAATCTTATTCGCAATAGAAAGAGCGTATTCATAAAATTCTCTATATTTCAGTATCGGTACAAGTTTTTTTGGACTCCAGATAAACAACATATCTTCGTCAACTTCAAAACAAAAATTCTTCTTTTTTGAAATAAGTTGAGCAACTTCATATGAAATAACTTTTTGTGTTCCTTGCACATCATCACTGAATAATAAATATCGTGAATGGAAATCAGGACTTTCCTTAAAATCAATTCTAATACCAGGACTTCTGTGAAACTTTCGTTTATTTGGTTTGATATGAAATTCAGGTAACGATTTATTTTCAGCTTTTACCATAAAAATTGAGCAAGCATAATACTTTCTTTTCCTTCCAACATTTTTAGACCATATCAAATCGAAAAGTGTAACAGCCAAATTATCAAGATTACCGGTTACTGTGTTAATATTTTGGTGTTCAACTCCTTCATTCCTTAGAACATAAATCTTGCACTTAGATACTATAGTACTATCAATGTTTTTTGAATAAGTAAATGCAATTTTTTTCGCATTCCTTTTGATGAAGATCTTTCTAACAAAATTCAAAGACAATCTTTTGTCAAATTGATACAACAATGGTAATATTGCAAAAACTATTGTTAAAATTAATGTTCCCATACTTTTGTCAAACCATTTTTAATATACTCTTCCACAAAATTGAAAGTCGAATATATAAGTTTTACAAAACAAGCTAGTGCAAAAGCATTAGTACCAGTGATACATTCATAATCTTTTGCATGATTCTCTACCAACGATACTTACTATTTTTATTCTTTACAATATTGACATAAAAGGTCCTCAAGTCGTTCTGCTTTGGTTTTATGCTCTGAACTTTCGAATTTATCATATTCCATCATACTCAATAGTTCAGTATACAGGTTTGGTAACTTTAAAACGTCACATAATTGTTCTTTAATCCATTTATCATATGCAATTGGATAGATTCTCTTTGAAATAAATAATGCCTGTAAAAACTCTCCTATTGCATCGTAGAGGCGATTGAATGACTGAAAGTAAAGTTCCCTTTCAACATAAAGTGGAATATGATGTAAATTATTAAGGCAATACTCTTTCACCATATTCAACCTTCTTTGACGCTGCTGATCATTATAATAAGGTAACCAGGTAGATCTCAGCTGGTCATAGTAGGTATCTCTTTTAAAAAGTGGTTTTGAGTATGCAACAAAATTTCCAATCTCAAGTTCATAGTCATCAGGCCCGGAGGTCCAGCTATGATACCCCTCATTAAAATTTCCGTCAATAAATTCAATATCGATATGGCTATACTTACCAACTTCCCTGAAAATTTTATAAAAATTATTCTCTGCATGTTCCTTGTTCCAGGAAACAATTATTTCATCCCATTTCTTCACATCCAGTTCAGGTTTGAAAAGTATCGCAATATCAAGGCAACTATCTCTTGATGCTTTTCCTCTTGCACATGAACACGTCAACAGAACAGCTTTCACGTCATCAAATTTAGCAAAAAACGATGTCACTTCACTAGCTGCTTTTTCATGCATCTCAGTTGGATATTTTATTGTCATTCCTTAAATTGCTCATTTCCATCAATCTGTTCCTTCACCCATTGAATATACCACTGTTTTTTAGACGCAAACCATTCCTCCTGATATTTACCGGAACCATCGATCATTGCTTTAAAATTTCTGAATGGCTTATTAACCTTTAATGCAATAAAATCCAGCCTGCATATACGATTTCCAGAAAATGTCAACGACTTTGAATCCGATACGAGAATATAAATTGATATGCTGATCAACGGTGATTGGAAAATATTCTGTATCAAACCGGTCAAAATGCTTCTGTACCTGGTCGAGGGTCCTTCCCTGCCCTGTCTGGAATTGACTCCAGTAATTATTTATGACACCGATACAACTATCAGTCAATGGCCGGGTATTTTCGAATGTAATGAACACACCACCTCTTTTAAGCAGGTCAAAACAGCGCTTCGTGGTACGTTCCCGATCAGCCATTTGTAAATAATGGTGCGACTGGATCGCGGTTATTACCTGGAATTGGTTGTTTTCAAGATTCAGTGAAAGCGTATCTGAGTTTATAAAACGTATAACCTGATTATTTGGAAGTTTTGACATTGCAATCTCAAGCATCTCCGCAGACGGATCTGCCAGTACCAGTTCAGACAATTGAAATTTATCAATAATTTTTGACGCAAACGTACCGGTACCACAGCCGGTATCCATCCAGTTAAGAGGTGTTTGATTATAGGCCCTGATAAAATTGATTGTTTCGTCATGGAATGTCGTGTAATATGGGATGGTTTTTCCGATTTCCAGATCATATTTTGAAGACAGGTGTGCCGATTTGTTGTCGATAGCCATAGGATTTTTACCTTATTTTTTACAGATTCTCATTTTTTTTAATTGAATAAATTCAAAATAGGTAATTTCTGTCTGATTATCAATAACGGCTTTTACATTCTTTAAAAAAAAATTATATGGTTCGTATGACGAGAAGGTGTGGATTTTTAATAGCTATTAGCATTTGGCTTTTAGTCATTAGCTAAATTCAATACATTTTATCAACTACTAATTCAATGAGATAACTGTTTTTGTGTCCACATCCAGTGTCCTTCACTTCGCCACTGTAATTATTATAGTAATTTATTTGATTTACAATTAAGTTTTATGAGCAATCAATAAAATAATCCTTAACTCTAAACCGATCACGATTGTAAGTATTTTCGCAGGGCATACTTAATCCATAATATATGCTTTCCACGAGACGCAACAGTGAAAGGTTCCATCAATGCATCAGCAGGATTCCTGAGTAGATAGTAAATGGCTCGATACAGGGCTATCCCGAAATTCGGGGTGATTGGCGGATAGAGGTCACAAATTCTGTGGAGTTTTCGCAGTTCAATACAACCTCGATACGCCCATTCCTCTATGGTCATAACTGTATCATCAAGTAATAACTGAAATATGTCGAAATGGTCACACTTCCCGTTTAATAAGAAACCAAGTGACGCAATTTTACAAACCTCATTGTGAAGTTGTTCAATTGATGCTGGTTCCTTGTCAAACGCCATATAAGCACCAAGTTGTATTGATTCAGCAGCAACCGCCATACGGTGGAGACCGGACAGAACAATAGCAAACTTAAATCCGGAATACCGGGATAAAAGATCCAATCCACATTGCCCATGCCCAAGATCAATGTCAATGATCCAACAATGCCAACTATCAGGATTGCGACCTATTAGGTCAATTGCCGCTACAAAGGTAGAGGCAGTCGAAATCTTAAAAAGCGGCGAAACGAACGTAGCGGTTAAAGAATCAAGCAGCAGATCATCGTCATCAACAATGAGGAGGTTGATTTTCTTATCAAACACTGTCAGTGCTTTTTCAATTGAAGTTTCCATATTATCGTAAAATGATGACTGGCTCCCCAATCAAATGGTTAATATGTACCATCTAAGTAGAATACTCATAACGGCTATTGAATAGCGATTATCCTCCAGTTCTTGTAGCACTCGCATGTTTCCGGTATGATATTATCGCTCTCTATTAGCCTCCTTTGACTACAGGATATACAGATGGATACCGAATAAAGTTACTTTTTTTTAAACGCCTCGCTATAATATACACTGCGGTCGGTCTATAAAATACTTACCTACATTAAGAAACAGCATCTGTCGAAACCCATACGCAGTCAAAGTTTGAGCTGTTTTCACATTGGTGAAGGTATATATTGAAAGTGCCAGTAAAACAGTAAATGTAAGATTAAATCGAAACTGACACTTGTTACAAAACCATTTGATGTTAAAAAAAGTAGCCACAAAAGTGGCTACTTCTCTTCTTTCCAAACTACTGGATACCCATTATAATTACTGAAAATTGTAATAATATGGTGTTCCACTCCTATCGATATTCATATACTCATCCATTTAGAGATTGTATTTCCAGACTATATAACCCATAAACAATGAAACACTTATAACCCAGAACGAATACGTTTGCGAACATAAAAAAGATACAAACTGAGTTACTCCTAAAAAATGTCAAAACTGTCAAAGCGCCTTAAATGTTCTTTGTTGTTAGCTATACCATGATAATAAAATTATCATTTTTTATAATAGAGGAGGGTATACTTTAGCCATTGCAGGTAGTCAGTTTGATCATTTGACGAAAATTGCGCAATTGCCAGATGATGGCGAACAGCGATGTTTTCGGTAAGTCCGAGCAAATAATAGATGGTACGGTAAAGCGCGAGTGCATAATACGGGGTAAGCGGAGGATACGTTTCACAGATCCTATATAGTTTTCGTGTCGTGATCCTAGATCTGTCAGCCCATGCATCCACAGAATCGACTGCTGGGTCCTGTAACAACCGGAATGTATCAAGATCTGGAGATGACCTGCCATTGAGAAGGAAGCCAAGTGCCGTTGTTTTAAGTACCTTACTGTAAAGTTGTTCCAGTACTGATGGATCCTTGTCAACGATCGCGCAGGCCCCCAGATGCATCGCTTCAGTGGCTATAGTCATGGAGCGAAGCCCTGATAAAACAATTGCGAAAGGATAACCGGAAAACTTTCGGAAAATAGTAAGACCACTCGACATTTCACCAAGGTCGAGATCTACAACTAAACAATGCCACCCGCTTAGCGTGCTGCCAATTGCATTAAGTGCAAGATCAAGAGATCCTGCGGAAACCGTGTTGAAAAGGGGTGAAGAAAACATCTGTACCACCGATTCCCGGATGATTTCGTCGTCATCAAGAATAAGGAGGTTGATTTTTTTCCGGAACAGGTCAACTAAGGCTGGAATTGTCGTATCCATTAATGGGTACCGCTCCTGTCCAATAGGGATGATACCGTACAACCGAAAAGATTTTCCAGAGCCCAGAGCTCCGTAAGAATCGTAAGATCATTCTTGCCCTTTCTGCGAATCGCTGGAATGGAGATCTCCGGTACGATGAAAAATGGATCCGCAGTAGTTGGGATTGTATTGACAAAGGGTGAACAGAACATTTTTATACCCGCAGGAAATGCTGAGATATCAGTTTTTCCGGATTGAAGCGTATGATAGCGCAAGTGAATATGTGAAAAAATCCGGTACATTTCGGGCAATTGGTTAGCCAAACCATCTTCAACAACTAGTAATTCGGGTTCTCCGCCCAGCGCAGGCGGCTTAGTTTCGGGTATCGGAAGAGTGATGCAAAAAATCATCCCGGTAAGACCTTTACCGATGATGTTTTTCGAATACGCCGATATAAACCCCTCGTGATTTTGAATGACATTCTGTGCGATAGACAAGCCTAGCCCGGTGCCAAACCGATCCTGTTTTGTTGTGAAAAATGGCTTGAACAGATTTTTGAACACTTCCAGATCGCACCCTTTGCCGTCATCCTCCACAGAAACGACCATACAGCCATTCCCTGCGGCAGCGCGAATGGACAGATGCGATGCCTCCGCCTGGATACTGTTTGTGAAAAGGATATTGAAAACACTCAGTAACTTCAAACGATCACCCTGAACAACCATTTCTGACAGATTCGATTCGATCACAATAGTTCCAGTGCATCCGGTGAGTGCTGCAGCTGCTGCTTCATTCACGCAAGCTTTGATATCAAACGGGATTGAACGGATTTCTGCAACCTTTGATTGGGCGAGTAGTTCACTACTGGATCGTGAAATAGTTGATACAACAGAAAAGCATTTTTCGAGCGATGTAACAACATCCGGGGGAATCGTTGCACGCCTCGCCGAGTTCAATAAGAGCGACATGCTGAAGGATTTGTTTTTCACATCGTGAGCGAACAGTGCCGCTAATTGGCCGGTACGAGCTAAAGGACGCAGGTGGTCGAGTTCCGTATATGTCTCACGGAGCTTCGAAAAGACATGCTCCCGGTTTATGATTAGAACCGACAGACGACCAATGAAGACAAAGGTAGTGGTGAAGCAATAAAAAAGGACACCTAAAATCACGAGAGAAGGCACTTCAGAAAAAAAACGTTTGCCGATTATTACGCTCACCATGTCAGCGGTTCCACTAGCGTACAGCACCCCGGAACCGATCAAATGCCACCTGAGATCACTCCTGACTCCTCCCCTGGATTTGATATACAGGACGTATAAGTATACTATGCAACCTACGATCGATCCCATTATGAACGGTACATAGAGCGCGATGTAAAAAATAGTACCGGCCAACTTGCCACCTTGAACGTTGAACATTATATGGTTGATCATTGACAAGGACAAGAGAACACCAGTGGCTGTCAGACTGAAAAGTATCCGAACATGCACTTTACCTCCAAGTGTCATAAGATACCAGCTCAAAACTGCCGGAAAAAAGGCGGCGATGACGTGCTGTATTTTGGTCCAGCTCTCTGTCATGCACTGTGGCTGCATTTCTATATCGATCAGGCAGAAAAATGCGAGCAGAATGTTGGCGATGCCGAATGCAAGAAAACTCCTGTCAAATCGGGAGCGCAGTTCGATAGTAATAAATATTACGCTGATTGCCAGGAGAAATCCCACCGCAATAACCCCGGTGAATTGAACCAAGAAGTACTCCTAAGCCCCGGTTATCCAGGAAACAATTAACGGTTATCTGAAAATGATTTTTATTTTTTACATCAGATTGTAATGTTACGACAATGATGTTCCTATTGACTATTTTTACATCTGATTGTAAGTAATATAACAATTAAATTTGACTTGCGCAAGATTTGGTACTGTAATTTGACCTCGAACAGTACTTTTTTCTTCGAAATTATGTTTTTCATTAGAAAAATGTGCATAATTCAGAATAGTGATATAATTCACCATTCGAGGTGGTGTTGCAAGTTAGGTTAAATAGCCGCCACAACTTCGGTGTCCACACACAAGGTAACCATTACTTCGCCACAGTTAACGTTTGATTCTTAAAATTACACTATACTTTCACGATTTTCTCGATATTTGGATCTATAATATACCCCCCCTTCAGCATTTAAAATTCTTTTGGATAAAAATTACCCGGGCTTCTGCCCAAGCTGTTATGTGGCACTCCATCTGAGCTTTGTAGGTTGCATATGTTAATTTTTTATTTTACACACATTATTACAACTTTGTTTCTTTGCATAGAAGCAACAACTTTTACATGTGCATTATCATTTTAAATTGTATTAAAATTGAATATAAAAGCTATGCGGTAAAGAAGTTAATAATTATCCATAAAAGAGGTCACGGAGTTTTAACCAGATATATTGTATATGAGGGGAATTCGCATTTTGAAAATGCATACTTTTTCAAACAACAATGAAGTTTGATATTTTTGAGAAGTATGGTCCGGGGGACTATGGTACACCATTTCTTTATTTACTTTTACATTCAAACCATCTTTTAACAACCGCAACTCTTTAGCAACAACCGCCACACGCTAAACTGCGTTAGTTCGGACGGCGGGAAATGCCCAAAATGGTAATGCAGGGCATTTGTGTTTTTAGACCCAGGTGGTTTTTCCACCGCAGGGATAAAAATACCGAAACGAAGTGGAGTCCAGAGGAGGAACGACCCGGAAGGGGAACGCCCAAAATAATTATTTTTAATTTTAAATCCAGTTCCTTGCTATTTTAACCGCTCAAAAATTATTATTCATTATCGCTTAACTATCAAGTTTCTGTTTCACAATGACAGGAAGTTTTCATCATGCACGAGGTTCTTAAGGCTGCAATAACCGGATTTAACCTGATTCCGACACTGCTTCTTCTTTTAATGGTCCTGTACTGGCTGACTATGATGACCGGACTGTTGCATGATACCTCGTTTGATGGTGACGGCGATATTGATATGGATGCAGATGGAGAGGGTCTTTTCCATGGGATTCTGGTCTTTTTCAAGATCGGTGAGATTCCTGTTGCCCTTTTACTCAGTTTTATAACCCTTTTCTGGTGGCTTGGAGCTAATATCACTACACTACTTTTCAAATCTGGAGTAGTGATGACAGGAATAATGTTGATTCCTGAGTTGATCGCAGCATATCTCCTTACAATGATCATCCTCTCCCCTTTCCGCAAATTTTTTAAAGAGATAAAGGGCTCTGAAAAAGATACTCCCATCGAAAATAAACTATGTAAATTAGTTTCCAACCTTGAACCCGGACGTATAGGTCAGGCATCCATTGCAACATCTGGAGCTCCTATTCTTATTAATGTCCGCAGTTCTGATGGAACGTCAATGAAAATTGGTGATGATGCAGTAGTTGTTATTAAAGATGAAAAATCGGATATTTACGAAATAAAACAGATTAAAGATATTATAAACCCAAATGCTACAGGAGGCAGTAGATGATTTCGGAGTATTTAACCCCACTTACCATCACCATTTTAATAGGAGTAGGAGTTGTTTTATTCTTTTTATTAGGATTTTTATTTGCGCTTTCCAATTTTTACAAAAAGGTTGATCAGGGAAAGGTCCTTGTCAGAAACGGTATTGGCGGTTCAAAAACAGCATTTTCAGGTATATGGGTTCTCCCAATACTTCACAAGTACGAAATTATGGACATTTCTGTAAAAAGGATCGAAACTGATCGTCGTGGTGAAGATGGTCTTGTATGTATGGATAATATTCGTGCAGATATTAAAGTCGCATTTTTCGTACGCGTTAATCATACCTCAAATGATGTACTTACTGTAGCGCAGTCGTTAGGTTGTGAAAAAGCTTCAGATCAGAAAACACTTGAAGCGTTCTTTGATGCAAAATTTTCTGAAGCACTAAAAACTGTCGGTAAGCGGTTTGATTTTGTCCAACTCTATACCGAACGTAACAAATTTAAAGATGAGATTATCAATGTTATCGGGACAGATCTTAACGGATTCAAGCTTGAAGATGCGGCGATTGACTATCTTGAACAGACTTCTCTGGATCATCTTAATAACAATAATATCCTCGATGTTGAAGGTATCAAGAAAATTACCGAAATTACAGCCCGAGAAATGATAAAAGCAAACCAGATCCAGCGCGATAAGGAAAAAACGATTGAGAAACAAAATGTTGAGGCAAAAGAAGCGATTCTCGAATTGCAGCGTCAGCAGGCTCAAGCTGAAGAAAAGCAGACACGCGAAATTGCATCTATCAAAGCTCGTGAACAGGCTGAAGCCCTTAAAATTCAGCAGGAAGAACGGTTGAAATCGGAAAAAGCCCGTATTGCTACCGAAGAAGAGATCTCTATTTCAGAAGAGAATAAAAACCGACAGATAATTATTGCTCAGAAAGCAAAAGAACGTGCAATGCTTATTGAAAACGAAAGAGTCGACAAAGATAGACTTCTGGAAAAAACAGAGAAGGAAAAAATCGTTACACTCGCAGAGATCGCAAAAGAACGCTCGGTTGAAGAGGAACGCAAAAATATACAAAATGTAATCCGTGAACGTGTCGCTGTCGAAAAAGAAGTGGTTGCCGAACAGGAGCGTATAAAAGATACTCAGGCATTTGCAGAAGCTGATCGTGCTAAAAAAGTAGCGGTTACCCATGCTGAAAAAGCTGCTCAGGAACTTCAGCTCAAAGAGATAGCTGTAGCAGAAGCGATGAAAAAGGCCGCTCTTCACACCTGCGAGCAACAGATTACCGAAGCAGACGCAAAACTTCGTGCATCAGAGAAGGAAGCTGCAGCGCGCAAAACGCTTGCTGAAGCAAAAGCTGCTGAAGAAGCTGTACTGGGGATGTCTGAAGCTCGGGTCATTGAAGCGAAAGCAAAAGCGATTGAACTTGACGGTACCGCAAAAGCCAAAGTACTGGAGGTAACTTCCGACTCTGAAGCAAAAGGTATCGAAGTTAAAGCGATTGCCGATGCAAAAGGCATTGAAGCGAAAGCTGTAGCTGAAGCTAAAGGCATTGAGGCAAAAGCGATTGCGACAGAGCGCCAGGGTGAAACTGAAGCATCAGTGATGGCAAAGAAATACAATGCAGAAGCACAGGGTATTCGCGAAAAGGCTGACGCAATGAAACTTCTTGATGGTGTCGGTAAAGAGCATGAGGAGTTCAAACTGCGACTTGACAAGGAAAAGGCAATCGAACTTGCGACTATTGACATTCAACGTAAAATCGCTGAAGCGCAGTCTGGTGTTATCCAGGAAGCGCTGCGTTCATCAAAGATCGAGATTATCGGTGGTGAAACAATGTTCTTTGATAAAATAATGGGCTCGATTACTGCTGGTAAGTCTGTTGATCGAATGGTTGAAACAAGTGCAGTTCTTACCGATGTCAAAGACACTTTTTTCAATGGGGATCCGGACTATTTTAAAAATCAGCTCAAAAAATTCAGTTCCCAGTTCAACATGACTACTGAAGATGTCAAGAATCTCACAATTTCTTCGTTGATTGGTAAAATGCTTGCTCAAGCCAGCGGGGATGCAAAATCAACTCTTCAGGGCATATTGAGTGCGGCAGAAAAGTTGGGGATTTCCAACAAATCAGCTCATCACTATTTAGCATAAGGAAACTGTGGTGACTATGGCTGAAAACCAGAATAACGGAGATATTACCAAGGTACCTGAAACACCAGCCCTTGACTCAGGTACCTACGAAATTATTCGTCAGCGTCTTGATACCAGCGCCAAATCGTTAAAGGGGTGTCTCGAACAGCTTAATACCGCTCGCAAAGCGGTATTTGGCACCGTTGATACAGCCCTTTCTGCCAGTGAACGGATTACAACACGTAACGCGTGTGTACCCCGCGACATGGCTACATTTGGTAACAGGTTTCTCTTCGGGTACAATGTTCAGTTCGGTCTTAAATCGATGACCGGTATTGAAGACGTTTTCTCTCTGTATGAATATCAAAATAATACATTTACAGAAACATCACTGGACATTATCAAAGATGAGCGGTTCTCCCGTGATTTCCTTGAACTGTATAAATATTACAAAAACACCAGCCTTGCAAAAATTCAGGTCATATCACCGTTCCTTTACATGATATTCAGTACAGGGAAAGACATTACAGATGTAAAAACGTTCAAATGGAAAATCGCTGGTAATACTCTTGAATACATCGACAATAGAAGTGAGCGTGAGATCTCACTTCCACCTCAGCAGGAATTTGAATGGAAGCGTACCCATCGGGATTTTTTCCGCAAAGGTGTAAATCCGCACATTTCGATTGAAGATCGCATCTTCGTTGAGACAATTGGTGGTGATCTCACTATCAAGATCGAGGACAACACCAACACGGGGAAAGGGATCTACGCTGAACCGGTTGAAAATGCCGATCAGACGCTTGATGATGCTGAGTATTTCTATTGTTGTCTTGAAAATATTATTCTTCTGAAGGTTAAACCGTTTCAGGAAAAAGCATATCGCTATTTTCTTTACAACGAAAAAACACAGAAAGTACATAGGATAGATTCAATCGAACAGGCATGTGTACTTCTTCCCGATAATCAGGGTGTCATTTTTCCCAACGGCTGCTATCTTCAGACCGGCACCTTTAAAATCTTCGATTCCATAAGCGATAATCTTCGGTTTGAACGTCGCATTCAGGCTCCTAATGGTGAAGATTTTCAGTTTGTATTCTATGATACTACCAGTGGCATGTATATCATCATCCCCTACAACAGCATAAGTCAGGAGATCGCTACACCAGTGGTATGCAGTGGATTTTCGTACTTTGACAATGGTGAGCTTATCCTTTTTAAAGCTGAAAGAGAACCACGCAACAACCATGTCATTCAGATCTGGCAGACACCTTTCTGCTCACATGATTACATCCCTCCGGCAATTAACACAGAGTCTTTTTACTATAAAATCGGCAACAAGGATGTTGTTAAATGCATGTCTGATTGTCAGACAGTTTTGAGCCTTCTTTTCAAGGATGATTCATGGTCAAATCTCTATATAGATATCACACGTGAGACCAACCGGGTACTTGACGCATACTTCTGGATCGACAAACCGGAAGCGTTTGGTCTCAGTGAAATATTACAGCAGGTACGCACAGTATCTTCCTCTGCAGTTGAAGAGTTCGACAAGGTCTCCAGAACCAGAAAGAATACCGCTGAAGCTATCGCCGCTGTTAAGAGTGCTACAGAAGAACTACTTGGAAGTTCAGAACTTAGGGACAGTACATCGGTAGAGAAATTTGTATCATCTCTGGCAAAACTACGTTCACTTCGCGGAGAGATCATCTCTCTGAAAGAGCTCAAATATGCAGATATCAACAGCATTAACGGTCTTGAAACATCTGTCAAAGATCGCATTGACACTCTTTCAGCAGCCTGTATCACATTTCTACTGAAACCCGAAAGTCTGAACCCATACCGTAAACGTACTGAAGAGATGGGAACATCAATAGTTTCGATCGGGCGCACCAGTGAGGGAAAAAAGAAGGAGGAGGCTCTTGATGCGATCGGTAAAGAGCTTGAACTGCTTATTGAAATCGTCGGTAATTTAAAAATTGATGATCCCGCGAATGCTGCTTTAATAATAGAATCTATTTCTGTAATCTTTTCCGATCTCAACAAAACCAGAAGCGCCCTCCGTCTTCGCATGAAAGAACTGCGAAAAAATGAGGGTTCTGCAGAGTTCGGAGCCCAGATAAAACTGCTCGATCAATCGGTTGCAAACTATCTTGACCTTGCGGAATCTGCTGAAAAATGTGATGGGTTTTACTCGAAGGTAGTATTGCAGCTTGAGGAGCTTGATGGCAAGTTCGCTGATTTCGATGATTTTCTGCCGCTACTTGCTCAGAAACGCACCGAAATTCAACAGGCTTTTGAATCCAGAAAGATTTTACTTCAGGAGCAACGCGCCCGAACCTGCACAGCCCTGATGTCTGCTGCAGATAGAATACTTAAAGGGATTGAAACCAAAGCACGATCGTTTACAACTCAAAATGAGATAAACGCATATTTTGCATCAGACCTCATGGTTGGCAAATTACGCGAACTGCAGGAGAAGCTCGAACTACTCAATGATACGGTCAAAGCAGAAGATATCCAGAGTAAGCTCAAAACGCTCAAAGAGGATGCAACCCGTCAGCTGAAAGACCGCTCTGAGCTGTTCACTGAAGGTGCCAATCTGATTAAACTTGGCAAACACTCTTTCACGGTGAATACACAGCCACTGGATCTGACAATTGTTTGTAAGGATAATGCGCTCTATTATCATCTGACCGGAACAGATTTTTTTGAAAAAGTCCCCTCCAGTGAACTTCAGAGTGCACAGGAAGTCTGGTCTCAGGAGTACATTTCAGAAACTACCAGTCTCTACCGCGGTGAATATCTGGCGTGGCAACTGCTTAACAGTTCACTAAATGGCACATTCAAAAAACCAGAGGAAATCCTTACCTGGTCTGAACAGGAGCTTTTGACACAAGTCACAAAATTCATGTCACCCCGTTACGACGAAGGATACGTAAAAGGCGTACACGACCATGATGCATCCCTGATTTTCAGAGAGTTGTTGCAATTACGCACCTCAACAAGCCTGCTCACATACAGCGCACCAGCACGGAGCCTCGCACGCCTTTTCTGGCTCCGGGATGAACATACCGAATTTAAACAGACCTGTGAAAAATATCTTCGTGGAATTGCGCAGGTTGCACAGGTTTTTAAAACGTCTGGGAAATATGTTGAAATTAAGGTACAGATTAAAAAATTACTTGAAGATTTCTGCAAAGTAGTACTGTTTATTGCAGACACGTATATCGATCAGGCTGCAGAATACCTTTGTGATGAATTAAAAAGAGGAACACCATTTGTTATCAGTATGGAAGCGGATCTGTATTGCCGCGCATTTTATGATGCATTAACAGAACAACGAATGCTGCAAGTATTTACCGACTCAGTAGCAACTCTCAGTGGTTCTTTACCTCTTCAGATAGACTTAATTAATAACTGGTTTCGCGCATTTACTGATGCGAGTGACATGAAAATCGATCAGGAGTTTATTCCTGAGACTGTTACTCTAATCGTTGCCGAACAGCTGTTCAAACAGAATTACCGAGGCTCATCAGCAGTAATCCAGGTTGCATCAGTGCGTACAGTCCAAGGTCTCAGGGGTGACCATTCTACTATTAGTAATAGCCAGCTGACATTCACGTATGCATCCTTCAGTCAGAAAATGAACAATTATATCACCAGTGGTGCTATTAAGTTCGAACGTTATCGCAGTGAACGTAAAACATTACTGCAGCAGTTTAAAAAAGATCTGAAACTGGATGAGTTTACACCGCGAGTGATGAGTTCTTTCGTGCGTAACAAACTTATCAATGATCTGTATCTCCCGCTAATTGGTGATAATTTTGCAAAACAGATTGGTGCTGCGGGCAACAAGAAACGTACTGACTTGATGGGAATGTTGCTTCTCATATCACCACCAGGATATGGTAAAACGACATTGATGGAATACGTTGCAAATCGCCTGGGCCTTATTTTCATGAAAATCAACGGACCTGCAGTCGGTAACAAAGTTACATCACTGGACCCGACAGAAGCACCTAATGCAAGTGCTCGTGAAGAGATCGAGAAGTTGAATCTCGCACTCGAATTGGGTAATAACGTAATGATTTACGTTGATGATATCCAGCATGTCAGCCCGGAATTTCTCGAAAAATTCATATCACTGTGTGATGCACAGCGTAAAATTGAAGGTGTTTACAAGGGTAACAGCAAAACCTATGATCTTCGTGGAAAAAAGGTCGCGGTTGTTATGGCAGGAAACCCCTACACCGAAAGTGGCGAACGGTTCAAAGTTCCCGACATGCTGGCAAACAGAGCCGACACCTATAACCTCGGCGATATGTTAAGCGCTAATGAAAAAGCATTCAAACTGAGCTATCTTGAGAATGCACTTACATCCAACCAGGTACTCGCAGAGCTTTCCAACCGCAACGCATCTGATCTTTATGCAATAGTTAATGCTGTAGAACAGAACAATTTCGATGCACTTGCGTTAGAAGGAGACTACAGTCAGGATCTAAGAACAGATATCATTACTGTTACAAAGAAACTACTCATTGTTCGTGATATTGTCTTGCGAGTAAATCAGGAATATATCCGATCAGCAGCACAGGCAAACGAATATCGTACTGAACCACCATTTAAACTGCAGGGTTCATACCGAAACATGAACCGTATTGCAGAACGGGTCGTTCCGGTAATGAATGATAAAGAGCTGTTCAGCCTGGTGCTTCAATCCTACGAAAACGATGCTCAGACGTTAACTACCGGTGCTGAAGCAAATCTTCTCAAGTGGAAAGAACTTCAGGGATGCCTGAACGAAGTTGAGTCGCAACGGTGGAGTGAGATCAAGCGGGTATTTAACCAGCACAAGCTGGTTCAGGCCGATGATAAATTTGGTCAGGCGGTTCTTCAGTTAGGGAAGCTCAACGATGGTCTTGAAGACATTAAAAATGTTATCGCCAATAGTACATCAACAGAAGGCAATAATCTGCCAAAAGAGCATTTTCTTAAACTTGAGCCTTCAATGCATGAACAGATTGACAAAATTATTAAGTCTTTTACTAAGAGCTCAAAAACATCCTCAGAAAAAACACCTGTAAATACACAGGAAACAACAGCTGCACTGGTAATGGTGCTTGAAAAACAGACAAAAGTGTTAAATGAATGGTTGATTGCACTTCAGAACACATCGGAGAAGCAATCTGTAAATGTGGAATCACTTCAGACGGCAATTAACAGGAGTTTGTGGTTTCAGCGGGAATTGGTGGCGAGATTTTTAAAAGAGAATAGGATGGAGAGGAAAGAGGAGAAGGATTTGAGTAAAGATTTTGATTGACAAGTTTTTTTAAGCAGTTACAGATGTTTTACAATTTTTGATTTTTTTTATATGGTTCGCAGGGCGAGATGGTGTGGGTCAGAAAGATTAGATTGCCGCCGCAACTTCTGTGTCCCCACACCCAGTACCCTTCACTTCGCCACAGATAACACGTCAAGATGCGTTAGGCAGGACAGAAGGTGCCATCCGGAACGGAAGGCAGGATGGCAGTGTTTTCTGACCCAGGTGTACTCACCGCAGGGCAGAAAATACCGGAACGAAGTGAAGCCTGGCGGAGAGCCGGCCCACAATGCCATTGCCTTAAGGTTTACAGCTGCTTCTGAAAGTGGCTTCGAGAGCCTCAGCCACCGTTGGTTGAGGCTCTCGAAACCAACAAATATCGCGAGGAAAGCTTAAGGCAATGACATTGGGGCCGGCCCAAAGGGAAACGCCCAAATTCATGTTCTCTTAAATGGATTTTATTAAAACGAAATTCCCAATCCAAACAAAGTAGTAGTAAATAATGTTTTCTCTTCAGAAGCTAACACCACAATCCGTTCTTTTACACGTAATGAGATCCTTGCGGTAAGGTATCGGATATACTGCAATTCAACACCTCCAGTTGGGATAATATCCCAATATTCCCCTACCCTGTATGTCTGACACCCGATCGCAATCCCAACTCTTCCTTCATTCTCGCGAATATTCCCACCTATCGCAGCCGTAAGGTATTCTGTTGTCACAAGACTGTAGTTACGGTATTTTACAGATGTTTCCAGCGAAAGAATCCCATGCTTTTTGAATACACACCCGGCTGTTAGATCAATCTGTGTATACACATTTTTGCCAATTGTCTCGACCGATCCATATAATGATGCATCAAAGCGTAATCCGTGATTGATAGTAGCTATTTTCGCCGGCTCAGCGTAGCAGGTTGAAACTAATAACAGAATCACAATTCCACACATATTCTTCATTGTGCCCAATACCTTTTTATTGTGTTCTCCGCAGGTTTGCCTTTTGGGGTATAATCTTTTTCTGTGGCACTGTTCAATGCCCCGAGTTCCCACTGCCAGAAATAAATGCCTTGTATATTGTCAAATTTACATGCCTGCGATAGCAATGCAGAGTAACACTGGTCCTGCACTACAACATCAACTGAGGGATTCCCCGAAAAATCACCTGGATTTGCAGCTGCATTACTCCGGCTCATGAAACCAGCTTCAGTCAGTATCACCGGTTTTCCATTCAGCTCAGATTGTTGATTTATAGTATTCAACCAGTAATTCCAGGTTTCATGCAGAGTAAATTCCTGTGGTATATCAGAATTATCGAGATTATAATACGCATTGACACCAACAATATCTGCATGTTTCCAGATGTCCGATTTGATGAAATGATTATAAGATGTAGAAATAATTATACTCATTGAGGAGACATCGCGAATTGAATCACAGAACGCTGTGAACTCCTGGCTTTCAATTACTTTATCAAGTTCTGTGGCAATTACAAATGATTTGTGGCTATAGCCGGAAGCGATTGAGATATACTTTCCTATAAAGGTTTTGTACTGCTGTATCCATAATTTGTAATTGGCAGGATCGATTGAATAGCGTGGTTGTCCGTTAAGACAGTCTATATGCGGTTTGAGGATCACTTCCATACCGGAACTCTGCGCGATTGTAATTGCGCTACACAACTGAGAGTCCGGGATTGTTTGTGATGTAGAATCGATTTTATCAGCATGAGGATCTGGTGTAAAGTAATATGGTATGAGAAACAGCATCGTTACACCTATAGACTTAAGGTGAGCGATATTCTCTGTAAAATCGTTATACTCAAAACGGTTACGGGGAGGCATGAAAAATATATTCATGCCCTTTTGATAGGCGGAATCATAGGAACAATCAGAAAAATCCACGGAACAGGATAGTAACAGCACTATGATTAATACAAGGGATTTTCTCATAGCCATTGCTTGATAGAAGGTTCCGTGTTCAAAAGTTCAAAAGTTCAAAAGCTATAAAACTATAAAACTATAAGGCTCTTGCCCCCCTCGAAACTCGTCCCCCCGACCCCCCAACGTTTAGAAGTGTTTTAGAGCAGATGTTCCCAACGGGAAGACATTAAACCCGATTTCATAGAGTTTCTGATGATCCAGTATGTTGCGTCCATCGAAGATAAATGCTGGCTTCTCCATTTTTTCAAATATCTTTTTATAATCCAGCTCTTTGTACAGCTTCCACTCTGTCATAATCGCAACAGCATGTGCACCTTCAGCTGCCTTATAGGGATCTTTGACATATTCAACTGATGTACCACAATTACCAAGATCATGAGCTGCATTATCAAGCGCTTCAGGATCGGTGATTACGACATTTGCACGTTCTTCGATGAGTTGACGAGCCACATCGATTGCCGGCGATTCGCGGGTGTCACCAGTATCTGCTTTGAATGCAAAACCAAAGAGCGCGATCCGTTTTCCTGCAATGGTATTGAACATGACACGAATCATGGTCTGAACAAAACGGCGCTTCTGATAATCATTCATCAGAACAACACTTTCCCAGTAGCGAGCAACATCGGTCAACCCATAACTTTCGCATATATAAACAAGATTGAGAATATCCTTTTTGAAACAGGAGCCACCAAAACCCACACTTGCATTTAAAAAGCGTGGTCCAATACGGCTGTCTTTCCCGATTGCACGCGCAACCTCCTTGACATCAGCTTCGGTTCGTTCACACAATGCAGAGATACTGTTTATTGAAGAGATCCTCTGTGCAAGAAACGCATTGGCAACCAGTTTTGAGAGTTCCGCGCTCCACACATTTGAGGTGAGAATTCTTTCACGCGATATCCAGTTCGCGTACATATCAACCACATCCTGACATGCTTTCAGCCCGGACGGGGTCATCTGGGAACCAATCAACACCCGATCGGGATCTTCAAGATCCGCAATTGCAGTACCTTCAGCAAGGAACTCAGGATTTGAAAGTACCTCAAAATGGATCCCCTTATCATTCGCATTGAGAATCCGTTCCATTGCAGCAGCCGTTCTCACTGGAAGGGTGCTCTTTTCGATAATGATTTTATCAGATTCGGAACATTTTACAATATTACGTGCTGTTTTTTCCCAGTACTGAAGATCTGCAGCACGTCCGGCTCCCTCTCCAAAGGTTTTTGTAGGAGTATTCACCGAAACAAATATGATGTCTGCCTCACGGATTGATGTATCAATATCAGTCGAAAAAAACAGATTTCTTCCCCGGGCAATTTTTACGACCTCTAACAGACCAGGTTCAAATATCGGGAGACTATCCGAATTCCATGCATCAATTCGAGATTTGTTGATATCAACAACAGTAACTTTATAATCAGGGCATTTTGCCGCAATCATTGCCATCGTTGGACCGCCAACATATCCGGCCCCAATACATAACACCTTCTTCTTGAATTGATTCATCTGAGGCATATAATCTCCTTATAGAATTCATAGAATTAAATTTCAGAACAAACATTTTACCACTTTTATGTGGATTTAAGCCCTAAAAAAGTAACGGATCACAAAAGGTGACCTGTAAAAATAGTTTCTATTGTGACTAAATGGAAGAGTGGAACTTAAAAAAGTGGATTTTTGAGAATTTATTGAAATTCTAATTAAGTAGTAATATTTCTTAATATCTTAAACAGGATTATGGCTGAATTACACAACTTCGTGCTAAAGTAAGTGTCCCTCCCACATTCCTTGGTCTCCCATCTCGCTGTCATTCATTTTCAATTTACTTTTTTTTATGGTTCGCCGAGCGAGAAGGTAGTACTCCAGCAGTATCTGCTTGAAAACATGTAATTTTTTACATAAATTCAATTGGATTTGTGTAAAATTTAACATAATTTCAATTGGATTTATTACTAATCAAATATATATTTTTAAGTACTATGGAATATATCAAAAGAGACCTTCAGGACAAGTTAACTGCTTTTTTTTCGAAAAAGGTTGACCAAATTGTCCTTCTTTCTGGGGCTCGGCAGACGGGAAAAACTACAATCGCTGAAAATTTGCCTGGAGATGAGCAAAAAGTTGTTATCAATCTCTGGGATGAGGAACGCGAGACTGCGGCACTGCGAAATGCGGCTACATTCAATGAATTTGAATCTATTCTTAAAACCGTATTTAATTTTATCCCTTGTAATAACCAGTTTTTAATCATCGATGAAGCGCAGGCATCAGAACATCTCAGTTCATTCATAATGGAGATGCATCGGAAGTGGAATGGTCAGAAAGTACTTCTACTGGGCTCATTACTGGCAAATTTGTACAAAAAAGGTCAACCTATGCCGGTAGGAAGGACGGTGGAGTTTGTCTGCAGACCACTTAATTTTTATGAGTTTCTGCGTTTCAGGAAGAAAGAACAGTATAGAGATTTTTTAACCCCGAATTCTGAAATATCTGAGCAGATTCATGCACTTTTAATAGATGAGTATCGATACTTTCTCCAGTTTGGTGGACTTCCGGGAATAGTATCAGCAATCGAAGCAAACCAAAATCCACAGGTATTGCTTGAGTCATTCATGGCAAACACCTATCGGGATGCCGACCGTTTTATCGGTGTAGATCGACCTGGAAGAGGGGCGCAATATGGGAAAGTGCTTGAAACTGCAATGAAATCAATTGCTCACAATATTACTTCCGCAACACAGAACTCAACAATTCTATCAACAGATTCTCCTGCTTACCGCACAATTCTCCCACTTGTACTGGAAGCTCTTGGTAACTGGCACCTGTGCTATACACTTCCATTTAAAACTGCGCAATATTCGAGTAAAAAGGGATACAATTCCAAGAAGTATCTTTTTGATACTGGTATTGTGAATTTTCTTTTGACCCGAATGATGCCGTTTCAATTTGGAATTGGTGATCAGGTTTGTGCAATGCTGCTCGAAAATGGTGTTTTGCAGGATATCATCAGTTATACAGATTCCATCAATTCAATACAGTGCTACCATTCAAACAATCGGGTTCCTTCAGAATTGGACTTTGTTATATATTATAAGGATAGAATATTACCAGTTGAAGTGAAATCATCATCCAGTATAAAGCACCAGACTTTAAGTCAATTAATGGATTTTATGAATAGATTTGGGGTTCAAAATGGGTATGTTGTTTATACAGGTCATCCTAAAGTTGAAACCATCACCAATAAAAAGATCCACTTCATTCCTCCTTATATGATCGGTACATTATTTCTTTGACTTTTTTGTTTCGATATCTTATTTTACGTTCTTGCCGTTCGGAATTTTCCGGGCAGGATTCCTCTTAAATATGTGCGGCTTGCATACCGGAGCCGCCGGATGGCCAAAAAAAGACATTTTCGGGCGTTTAGCTCAGTTGGTTAGAGTACTACCTTGACATGGTAGGGGTCACTGGTTCGAGTCCAGTAACGCCCATTTTTGCCACACCCTCCACCTTATCCTTCAGGATTGAGAAAAAAGGTATAGGAGTGCGGCTTGTTCTATTTATAACAGTGCCCGCAAATTAATGGGCGAGGTCAGATTTTTATATGAAAATCAATCTTCCAGGTGGCAATTTTAAAGAGCTTCCAGAAGGTGCTACAGCTCAGGATTGTGCAAAAGCGATCAGTCCAAAACTGGCTCAGGCGGCAATTGCAGCCAAAGTCAATGGCATTGCCGTTGATCTATATCGCCCGTTATCCGATAATGATTCCATAGAAATTCTGACATTTGATTCTCCTGAAGGTGCTGCTATTTTCCGGCATTCTTCATCGCATATTCTTGCTCAGGCGGTTCAGGAACTCTATCCAAATGCAAAAATTGCTATCGGTCCTGCAATCGAAAACGGTTTCTATTACGATTTCGATGTAGAAAAGCCGTTTACTCCTGAAGATCTGGCTGCGATTGAAGCACAGGTCAAAAAAATTGTTGCAGCGAAAATTCCTTTTTCCAGGTCGGAACCAACAACCGAAGAGATTAAGCAGTATTTCGATCAAAAAGGTGAAATCTATAAAATTGAACTCCTTGAAGCGATTGAGGGTAGACCGAGTGTTTATACCCAAGGTAACTGGAAAGATCTCTGCCGCGGGCCTCATGTTCCGGATACTGGTTACATTAAAGCATTTAAAATTCTATCATCCGCTGGAGCTTACTGGCGGGGTGATGAGAGAAACAAGATGCTTCAGCGAATTTACGGCATCTCGTTTCCCAGGCAGGCCATGCTCGATGAGTATCTTCATCTGCTTGAAGAAGCTCAGAAGCGTGATCACCGCAAGCTTGGCCGCGAACTTGAACTCTTCTCATTTCATAGTGAAGGAACCGGTTTTCCATTCTGGCATCCCAAGGGAATGCTGGTTTACAATACAATAGCAGAATTCAGTCGCAAAGCTCATCTTGCTGCCGGATATACAGAAGTCAAGACCCCTATAATCCTCAATGAGGAGTTATGGCATAAGAGTGGTCACTGGGACAAGTACAAAGAGAACATGTATTTCACTTCAATCGATGACCAGACCCATGCGGTAAAGCCGATGAACTGTCCTGGCCATCTGTTGATTTATAAAAACGATGCACACTCCTACCGAGAATTTCCGATCAAATTCTTCGAGTTCGGGCTTGTCCATCGCCATGAGAAATCAAGTACACTGCATGGGTTATTCAGGGTTCGTCAGTTTACTCAGGATGATGCTCATATATTCTGTACACCGGACCAGATTGAAACGCAGATTACCGATGTCATGAAATTTATCATGAACATGTACAAAGCATTTGGTTTTGAGGATTACAAAATCGAGCTTTCTACACGTCCCGAAAAGTATATCGGGTCGATTGAAATCTGGGATAAAGCCGAAAAGGCGCTTCAAGCGGTACTTGAGCACCAGAAGATTGATTATCAGCTCAATCCGGGTGATGGTGCATTTTATGGTCCGAAAATAGATTTTCATATAAAAGATGTTTTGAAACGAAGCTGGCAATGTGGTACTATTCAGCTGGATTTCAGTATGCCGGAGCGTTTTGATCTTGAATACACCGACGTTGATGGTCAAAAGAAGCGTCCGGTAATGATTCACCGGGCGATGTTTGGTTCGATGGAACGTTTTATCGGCATTCTTCTAGAACACTTTGGTGGTGCATTACCAATGTGGCTGTCGCCGGTACAGGTGAAAATACTACCGATTTCCGACCGGTTCCTGGAACTTGCGGTTTCTTTTGAAAGCAAATTGAAAGCAGCCGGAATCCGGGTAGAAACCGACACGCGCGCGGAAAAAATCGGGTATAAAATCCGTGAAGCGGAAGTTAACAAAATTCCATATATGGTTATCATCGGAGAGAAAGAACTGGAGTCAGGTTCATTATCAATCCGTCAGCATGGAAAAGGTGATATTGGTTCTTTTACACTGGAAGACTTTATCAGAAAATGTTCTGATGAAAGTCGTAAAGATCCTGTCATTTAATATTATTTAAAGGAGGCTTCTTATCAATAGATTTCGTCCGCAAACTAAAGATGACTCGACACGAATCAACCATGAAATTCGAGTTCCTCGTGTACGTGTAATTGACAGTGATGGTGAAGCGCTGGGGATCATGACCATCGGGGATGCCCTGCAGCGAGCAGAAGCGGCAATGCTTGATCTTGTTGAAATTGCACCAACTGCGGACCCACCGGTTTGCAGAATAATGGATTACGGCAAATTCAAGTATGAGAAATCTAAGAAAGCAAAAGAAGCAAAAAAGAAACAGCATGTGATGCATCTTAAAGAGATCAAACTTCATCCCAAAACAGATGATCATGATTTCAATTTTAAGATGGAGCATGCGCGCAAGTTTTTGCTTAAAGGCGACAGAGTAAAAGCGACTGTAGTGTTCAGAGGAAGAGAGATTACGCATCTTGACTTCGGAAACGAAATCCTTAAACGCCTTGACGAACAGCTTGCAGATCTTGCACTTGTCGAAACAGAAGCAAAAATGGAAGGACGTAACATGATTTCCGTGTACGTTCCCGACAAAATTAAAATCAAGGAATTCAATAGAAAACTTGAATTAGAACGCAAAAAAGATGGACAACAAAATCAAACAGATCAGCAGTCAGACAATGATGACAGCAATAATAATTCATCATTGAATGATGACCTGGAATAGACGGGAGATAGAACATGCCTAAGATGAAAAGCCGCAGTGCTGCACGTAAACGTTTCAGACTTACTGCAAATGATCACGTTAAACGTAAAAAAGCTTTTAAGAGTCACATTCTTAATAAGAAAACTCGTAAAAGAAAACGTAATCTTCGTCAAACGACGCTGGTTTTTAAAGGTATGGAACAGAAGTTCCGTCTGATGCTTGGTGCTTAATACATTTTCTGAAATATTAAGAAAATAATTATAAAGGAGTAAGGCTATGCCTAGGGCAAAAAACCGTGTTGCATCACGGGCAAAACGCAAAAAGATAATGGCTACTACGAAAGGGTACTACAAAAAACGTAGTAATTGCTATTCTATTGCAAAAGATACTTTTTTCCGCTCCGGAAATTATGCGTTCAGAGACCGCAGGGCTAAAAAACGCAATTTCCGTACATTGTGGATCATGCGTATCAATGCAGCAGTACGCGAACTGGGAATGACATACGGCAATTTCATTGCCGGGTTGAAAGCAAAAGGGATTGAACTGGACAGAAAGAGCCTTGCTCACATTGCTCTTCACGAACCAGAATCATTCAAAAAGCTCGCAGAAACTGTTAAGGCATAAGGTTACTGAAAAATGACATCTGATGCTCATTCGCCTGTATTGAGCCTTGAAGCACTTGACCGGCTCCGGAGCGATGCGGAGTCGGAATTTTCTGCTATCAAAAACGATGCTGATGCAGAAACATTCCGGATCAAATATCTTGGAAAAAAGGGTATTCTCAAGGAACTGGTAAAATCGGTCCGTGATGTACCCCCGGAATCCCGTCCTGCATTTGGAAGCAAAGCGAATGAACTTCGTGTCTACTTCGAAACCAGGTTTGATGAGGCGCCATGGGCAGAGAAGAAGCTTGAAGCTGATTCGGCATCTTTTGACCCTGGTTTGCCAGGTTTCCCAACTCTTCAGGGAAGCCTTCATCCACTGATGAAAATCAGAAATCAGATCAGAGATATTTTTCTCAGCATGGGATTTACTGTCTCATATGGTCCTGAAGTTGAGAGTGACTACTATAATTTTGAAGCACTCAATACACCAAAGCACCATCCTGCACGTGATATGCAGGACACTTTTTATATCACTGAGAACCATCTTCTCAGAACACATACCTCACCGGTTCAGATCCGGGTGATGGAATCGATGAAACCACCTATTCGCAGTATCATGCCCGGACGCGTGTATCGCAATGAAGAGATCAGCTCACGCAGCTATTGTCTGTTTCATCAGATCGAAGGACTGTATGTTGACGAAAACGTAAGCTTTGCAGATCTCAAGGGAACGCTGCTTGCTTTTTCGAGACGTTTCTTCGATGAAAAAACCAAAATCAAAATTCGTCCCAGTTTCTTCCCGTTTACCGAACCGAGTGTCGAAATTGATGTCGAGTGTTTTCTGTGCAAAGGAAGCGGATGCAGTCTTTGTAAACAGAGTGGATGGCTTGAAGTGCTTGGTGCCGGAATGGTCCATCCTAATGTACTCAGAAATACCGGGATCGACCCCGAAATATATTCAGGTTTCGCATTTGGTATAGGTATCGAACGTATTGCACTGTTAAAATACGGTATTGAAGATATACGGTTGTTTTATGAAAATGACGTTCGCTTTCTAAAACAATTTTAATGCACAACCCCCTTAGAAGTATCTTATGAAAATTGTTTACAGCTGGCTGAAAGATTTTGTTGATATTGACGTTCCAGTAGAAGAACTGGCAGATTCACTTACTGCTGCCGGACTCGAAGTCGCTTCATTTTCAACGTATAAGATACCCGCAGGAGTCAGAGTTGCATCTGTAGTGGAAACACAGAAGCACCCCAATGCTGATAAACTTACACTTTGCAAAGTTGACACAGGAAGTGAAATTCTGGATGTCGTATGTGGAGCACCAAATGTCCGTGCGGGACTTCGGGTTGCCCTTGCTACAATCGGAACGGTGATCGCTCCTGATTTTATAATCAAAAAGTCAAAAATCCGTGGTGCCGAATCATTCGGCATGCTGTGTTCAGAGCGCGAACTTGGCCTTTCCGACAGCCATGACGGGATCATGGAACTTCCGGAAAATTTCAAATTGGGTGATGAGTTATCTGTTTACTACCCGGACGATGCGGTCATTGAAATCGAAATTACCCCCGATCGTGGTGATTGCCTGAGTATGATCGGCGTTGCGCGTGAAGTTGTCGCACGTTACGGTCTCCCTATGAAAAACACCGTACCCCAGGTTATCGAAAGTGAAACCGAGAGTGTTGATCAATTTATTACCATAGAAAATAATGCACCAGAGCAGTGTCCACGTTATTGTGGAAAATTTATCAAAGGTGTAAAAATACAGCCATCCCCCTACTGGATGCAGCGACGACTGACGCTGGCGGGGATCAGGCCGATCAATAATGTTGTTGATGTTACCAACTACATTCTGCTTCATTTTGGTCAACCGATGCATTCATTTGATTACAGCCGCATCGATGGTGCGAAAATTGTGATCAACCATGCTGAAAACGGTCAGAAGTTCGCGACACTGGACAGTGTGGAACGCAATCTTATCAGCTCAGATCTATTGATCTGTGACAACACAAAACCTGTTGCACTTGCTGGAGTTATGGGTGGAGCAGATTCACAAATTCTTGATACTACTACCGATGTATTTCTTGAATGTGCCTTTTTCGATCCAGTAACAGTCCGAAAGACATCGAAACGTCTTGGCCTTTCCACAGATTCATCATATCGGTTTGAACGTGGGGTTGATCCGGACAGTGGTTTGATCAGCGCGATCGAATATGCTGCGGAGCTTATTCGTCAAACAGCCGGTGGAACCATTGCCAAAGGAAGAATCGATCACTATCCGTCACCATTCTCTCCACGCAAAATTGTAATCCGCCCCAAAAAAGCTTCAAAGATACTTGGAATGCAGGTGTCAGGTGAACAGGTTCGATCATTCATGCTCTCTCTTGGGATTAAATGTTCGGGTGATCTTGAAGAATTGGATTGTGAAATTCCGTTGTTTCGACATGATCTCACTATTGAAGAGGATCTCATTGAAGAGGTGGGTAGACTTTATGGATACGACAATATCATTCCATCAGAAACCGCAGTAATTTCTCTTAATACACCATTACCACTGGTTGAAAAAGTCACCGATACAATTCGTGAAGCACTGGCATTTTCCGGTTTACGGGAGATTGTCACTAACAGTATGACCTCTCAAAAATTTCACGATCTTTTGACCCCAAAAATCAAACCGGTTGCCATGCTCAATCCGTTGAATCCTGATATGGCTATTATGCGAGCTACATTATCTGGCAGCATGCTCAGTGTTTTGTCCTACAACATCAATCATAAAAATACCGATAATCGCTTTTTCGAAATTGGAAAAATATTTTCCTGTAATGATAGTGGCGAATTTGTAGAACGAACCGTGCTTGGAATAATGATTCAGGGAAATTTTATCGAAAAAACCTGGAACGTGCCCTCGATGCCATCTGATTTCTATGTTCTCAAGGGCATCATTGAAGCATTCTGCACACATACAGGAATTGGTACGACTACGCTCTCTAAACCGGCAGAATTGTCTGAATCGTTCGGTATTGAGCAGGCAAAAATTGAAAATGAACAGATTAAAGGCGTGATGGGAAGGATTTCTGATCGGGTTTGCACCGCATTCGATCTTAAGACAACCGTATTCTACGCTGAGATAGATATTACAGAACTTATTACTACTCCATCAAAGTTAACACGATACCATTCTTTGCCAAAATTTCCCGCCGCAGAACGCGACTTCAGCTTTGTTATTCCTGATGCCATTAGCGTTTCGTTGATCTGCAGTGAAATTTTTTCTGTATCGCCACTTATTGAAGATGTATATCCCTTCGATGTTTATAAAGGTGATAAAATTGGCCCGGGACTGAAAAGTGTTACATTCAGTGTTAAAATCCGCTCTGCGGAAAAGACATTGAACGACAAGGAAACTGAGGCAATTTGCAGCTCGATAATATCGGTTCTCAGGG
Organism: Chitinispirillaceae bacterium; assembly: GCA_050301235.1. Taxonomy (GTDB): domain Bacteria; phylum Fibrobacterota; class Chitinivibrionia; order Chitinivibrionales; family Chitinispirillaceae; genus JAFGIN01. Next base: position 28,092 of record JBNKZD010000110.1, read on the forward strand.
AAAAATACAACATAACACTGCGCACATAGCCCACCAGATCCCTCTTCCTTTAAAATTGTACATATCATTGTAAAATGTATATGGTTTTTGTACGTGCAATCGTATATATTAGAATTTAGGGGACTGATATACGTAACTTAATGTTATTGTATGAGTAAGATACAGTACTTAATCAGGTGCATAAGCCTGTGAGTATTAATACTGTATCTCTGCAAAGTCAAATTTTATATATGGCAGATTTGTTTTTGCTGGTAAAGAGTGTCGAAAACAACATTTTTATATAGATTCCGGGAGAAGGGAGTACTTTTGGAAATTGAATTTTTAAATGATCTGGAAAATAAAATCTCAGCACTATTATCAACGCTGGATGGGGTCCGCAAGCAGAATGCAGATTATGCAAAAGAGCTTGAACAAAAAGACTCCAAAATCACCGAGCTTGAAGCTGAGAACGACAATTTGAAGAAAGAGTTGGAACAGATTAAATCAAATGCTGCGAATCAGCAGGAGAAACTGCATCTGACTACCGAAAAAATTCAGGGTATACTGGCCCGGCTTGAACTGGCTCAGTAAGGTACGACAGGAACTGATGGGCTGATCGGGGGTTTTTTTATGGGCTCATCCCTAGAGAGTGTACGCGTTAGTATCTTTGGTAATGAGTATTCAGTTAAAAGTGATACTGATCCAAATACTACCAGACAGATTGCGCAATTTGTTGATTCAAAGATGCTTGAAATACAGGAGCAGTCGTCACTTAGAGATAATATGAAAATCGCAGTGTTATCTGCGTTGAATATTGCCGGCGAACTCTTCGAGGTAAAAGCCCGACATGATGAAAGTGTAAGTAAAATCAATGAACTTGAAGAAAAAATAGCATTATTGACCCAAAAAATAGATGGTGCATTATAATTTCTGATTGATAACACTGGTTTTCTTCTCGCCAAAATCATATCCTTCCAGTTCGGACCATCAATCCACAGTGTTTGAAAACATACGGCATTGGCCGTTTTAACGTGTATTCAGGCAGGAATAGCACATGGTAAGAGTCTATTCGTCATCTGCCACGATACACCATATATTAACATAAAGTCCATTTTCAGGAGGTTTTGATGGGTGGTACACTCATTTTCGTACTTATCGCAGTGGCAGGAATTGCCCTTGGATTTGCCGGTGGCTTTTTCTGGCGTGTGATAATAGATAAAAAGTATAAGGAAGAACATCGAAAGGAACTTCAGAAAGAAGCTGATCTCATTCTGAAGGAAGCAAAAAGTGAAGCAGAAATTCAGAAGAAAACCGCGATTTTAGAAGCAAAAGATGAATGGTTTAAAGCAAAATCAGAGTTTGAAAGAGAAGCTGCAAAAACAAGAGACTCAATCAGACAGGAACAGCAGAGGATTAAAGAGGGTGATCTCGATCTCAAGCGACGCGAAGATCTCATTGGAAAAAGGGAAAACGAGTTCACTGCACGTGAAAGTTTTCTCAACTCAAAAGAAAAAACATTACGCACAAAAGATAATGAATTGACCCGCCTGCTCTCGCTGGAAAACGAAAAACTTGAAAAAATCTCTCATATGACTCAGGATGAAGCTAAAAAGCTTCTCATACAAAACCTTGAAAATCAGGTCCGCTACGAAAGTGCCCAGATGATCAAAGAGATCAAGGATCAGGCAAAAGCTGATGCTGAACGTGAATCAAAAGAGATCATTGTCCAGGCAATCCAGCGATGCGCTGCTGATACAACTGTTGAATCAACTGTTTCAGTTGTTCATCTTCCGAATGATGAAATGAAGGGCCGGATTATCGGTCGTGAAGGTCGCAATATCCGCTCATTTGAAGAGGCAACAGGTGTTGATGTCATTGTTGATGATACCCCTGAAGCCGTTATCCTTTCCGGTTTCGATCCTATCCGTCGTGAAGTTGCACGGCTTGCACTCGAAAAATTGATTACCGATGGACGAATTCATCCGGGACGCATTGAAGAGCTGATCAAGAAAAGTGAAAAAGAGCTTGAAAAGAAGATGAAAGAAGCTGCTGAAGAGGTTATTTTCGAACTTGATGTTCATGCTCTGAAACCAAAAGTTGTCGAAATGCTCGGGCGTTTGAAATACCGTACTTCATATGGTCAGAACGTACTTCAGCATAGTAAAGAAGTTGCGATTCTTGCCGGATTGATGGCTTCCGAGCTTGGCCTTGATCCTAAAACTGCAGTCCGCGCCGGACTTCTTCATGACATTGGTAAAGCTATCGATCGTGAAACAGAGGGTACGCACTCAGAGCTTGGTGCAGATATCGCTTCAAAAAATGGTGAAAACGAAGTTATCTGCAATGCAATCGCGGCCCATCATGAAGATGTTCCGCCGATTTCTGTATTTCCGATCCTTATTCAGGCAGCAGATACGATTTCAAGTACACGTCCGGGAGTTCGTCGCGAAACACTTACCAATTACATCAGTCGCCTGACAAAGCTTGAAGAGATTGCGGACTCGTTCCGTGGCGTAAGCAAGGCATATGTCATTCAGGCAGGTCGTGAGATCAGATGTATGGTTGAACCGGAAGCGGTCAATGATGCTCAGGCTGAGGAACTGGCCGGTCAGATTGCGGTAAAAATTCAGGATGAGATGGAATATCCGGGTCAGATCCGCGTAACAATCATTCGTGAGAGTCGTTTTACAGAATACGCTAAGTAGTACCTTCTATGGGTATTCACTTTATTGGTGTGAGAATATTCTGAGATTCGCATTTCGCCTCACCCCCTCGGTCCCCCTCTCCATGAGAAATGGAGAAGGGGAAGAAAAACAAATTGCAGTTTCTTGCTCCCTTTCTCCACGAGTGGAGAGAGGGCTGGGGTGGTCACTGAGCTTGGTCGAAGTGAGAGAGGCGATTGCGTATCCTGCGAAATTGTTTCATTATAAACCGAAATACTAACAATGGAAGCTGCAACATCCACAATCCGCATCCTCTTTATCGGTGATATTTTTGGAATGATCGGCAAACGGATACTTGCCGAACGGCTTCCACATATTCTGGAACAGGAGCGTATCGATTGTTGTATCGCCAATGCTGAAAATGCTGCCGGTGGAAATGGATTGACTGGTAATCTTGTCAAGAAATTCAGAAAATTTGGTATTCATGTGCTTACTGGTGGTAACCACTCCTTTTCGGTTCCGGACAAAGACATCTCTTTTATGGACTATCCGTATGTTTTGCGACCGTTAAACTTTCCACAAGGTAATCCCGGACATGGTCAGACCGTTTATGAATTACCCTCGGGAGTCAAAGTTGGTGTAGTGAATCTGATTGGGAGAACCTACCTGCATGAAATTCCAGATTGCCCTTTTCGCATTGGGAAAGATGCTATCGAAAAGCTGCGCAACGAAACACCTGTGATCATTGTTGACATTCACGGCGAAGCAACCAGTGAAAAAGTATCCTTTGCCTACCATGTTGACGGGATAGCAAGTGCGGTACTAGGTACACATACCCACGTTCAAACTGCCGATGAACGGATACTGCAAGGCGGAACAGGTTACATCACCGATGTCGGCATGACTGGCCCTGAGAACTCCTCGATCGGAATGAAACCTCACTCGGTCATCAAACGTTTCCTGTTACAGACCCATAGCCGTTTTGAGCCTTCTGAAGAGGGCCCCATGCTCAATGCCGTTGTGCTTGAAATAGACAGCTTAACAGGAAAAACAACATCAATCAAACGTATTTATGAACGGGTCACCTTCACTCATGAATGAAAACAGTATCTTCCTCACCCCGCAGCAATCCCCCCGCCCATATACTGTATCAGAAATCAACCAGGGTATTGCAGTTGCAATAGAATCATCAAATAATCTTGTCTGGGTTGAAGGGGAGATTTCAAACTGGAAGCCATCAACGAGCGGTCACTGTTATTTCCGGCTCAAAGATGCGGACAGTCAGATACCGGCAGTTATATGGCGAACAGCACTTCCTCAGGTAAAATGTAAACCTGAAGATGGAATGGCGATCATGGCAATCGCATCAGTGCGGGTTTACCAGAAGGGTGGTTACTACCAGCTCGACATACACAAAATGCAGGAGATCGGCAGTGGCGCACTCAATGCGGCATTTGAAAAGCTGAAACTGCGGCTTGAGAAAGAGGGTTTGTTTGATCAGAAGCATAAAAAACCGTTGCCGGAGTCAATCCGCCGAATTGGCGTTATTACATCAAAGCGTGGCGCGGCGTTCAAAGATATCTGCCGAGTAGCATCATCGAGATCATCGCAGGTCGAAATTGTGCTTATCGATGTACTGGTGCAGGGTGAAAAAGCGGCTCCGGATATTGCACAAGCTTTACGAACTATGAATCAGTATAACAATGTCGATTGCATTATTGTTGGCCGGGGCGGCGGTTCCATTGAGGATCTCTGGGCGTTTAACGAAGAGATCGTTGCACGGGCAATCTATGATTCACAAATTCCGGTCATCTCTGCGGTTGGGCATGAAATCGATTTCACCATTGCGGATTTTGTCGCAGACGTGCGGGCCCCTACCCCATCAGCGGCTGCAGAAATGGCAGTTCGGGATCAGAAAGACCGTCTTAAATTGTTCAATACTCAGTTAGAAAGGTTTTCTTTCTCCAGTAGAAACTATTTCCAGACAATTATTAAAAATCATGAACGGTGCGTAATGAGTTCTGCCCTTAAAAAGCCGGTACGCTACCTTCTTGAAAACATTCAATATCGCGATGAACTTGAATCTGCATTCACACTACGAACCGCACAGCTGTTTAAAAGCTACAAAACAGTTTTGATGGGTGCTGGTTTACGGTTAAATGCTCTCAGTCCGCTGAATATTTTATCCCGGGGTTACAGTGTTGTGACCTCAAAAGATGGTACCGTACTGAAAGATGCAACAAAGCTGCATCAGGATGATTGTATCAATATTCGCTTCTATAAGGGATCTGCATCAGCAAGAGTATCTGATATTATACAGCAATCAGAATCTATTAACAGTATATTAAATGAAACAACGTTATGAAAACAGCAACAAAAAAGAAGATTGAAGATACTGCACCAGATCAGGAATCACCGCCAGCCTTTGAAGATGCGTTGGCAGGTCTTGAAAAGATTATCGGTACATTAGAACTGGATAACGTTTCCCTTGATGATGCTCTTAACAATTTCGAACAGGGAATTCGCCTGATCCGTATTTGTGAAAATCACCTTAATGCAGCCCGTGGACGAGTGCTTGAACTTGCCAAAGGCGAAAACGGAGAGATTGTTGAACGGGTACTTGGCAGAACACTGGAATCATTCCTCGATGGAGAATTAAATAATGATTGATGTAAAAGCATACCAGAAACAGATTTCAGCAAAAACAGATGCAATGCTGGAAAAAGTATTACCATCATCTGATACATATCCAGTTTCGATACATACACTTATGCGCTACAGTACATTTGCAGGTGGTAAGAGAATCCGTCCATGCCTCCTGATGGCAACCTTTGAAGCATGTGGTGGAAGCAGTTCCGATGAAGAAAAAGCACTGCTTACTTCTGCTGCCATAGAGATGCTACATACATTTTCACTCATTCACGATGATCTACCCTGCATGGATGATGATGATTTTCGTCGAGGTAAACCAACTGCGCATAAAGCGTTCAATGAAGCGCTTGCAGTGCTGGGCGGAGATGCGCTCTGTTTCGCAGCTTTTGAAATTCTTGCAACTACAGGCAGAATCGATGTGATCAAGGATATTGCGGGTGCACTGGGAACCAACGGTATGCTCGGAGGTCAGGTTGTAGATATCGAATCTGAAGGTAAAGTGGTTTCCAAAGAAACAGTTGAATATATCCATCGCAAAAAAACCGCAGCATTAATCAGGGTAAGTATCCGAGCCGGAGCGATTATCGCCGGAGCAGATTTTGCTACAATTGAAAAGTTAACGCAGTTTGGAGAGTTGATCGGTCTGGCATTTCAGGTTGTTGATGACATTCTCGATGAGGAGAGTACGACAGAGCAGTTGGGCAAGGATGCCGGAAGCGATCGGGAAAATGGCAAGGCAACGTATCCATCAGTTTTTGGCATGAGTGAATCAAAACAATACGCCCGTGAATTGATCGAAAACGCATGGAACGAGATTGCATTTCTGGGTGAAAAGGGAGAGACGCTCAATAAACTGGCTGAATACATTATCACTCGTATATCATAATGAAAAACTGATGCAGGTCTTTTATTTTCAGGGGGGATGAGGTATTTTAGGGGTTCAGCGTTCAAAGTTCAACGTTCAGGGTTCGGAAACCTTTGAACCTTTGAACCTTTGAACCTTTGAACCTTTGAACCTTTGAACCTTTGAACCTTTGAACCTTTGAACCCTGAACCTTTGAACCCTGAACCTTTGAACCCTGAACCTTTGAACCCTGAACCTTTGAACCCTGAACCTTTGAACCCTGAAC
>JBNKZD010000111.1:0-10393 GCA_050301235.1 Chitinispirillaceae bacterium
GTCTCCATCAATTGAACATGCGAAACGACCGTTTGATCCCGGTCTTCATCATCAAAAGTAAAATCAAGAATCGCAATTGTATATACAGCTTTTAATTCGAAATTCCACTCTCCACGTTCTGCCTGTTTTGTGATAGGAAAAGTCGAATAATAGATACTTCTATCCTTGAAGAATTTCTGTTTGGTTTTCTGAATTTCTACGATAAACTTCTCACCCTTATCATTCTCACAATAAAGATCAAAGATTGCCTTCCGATCGATCTGGGAACGTCCCAGATGCTCGTTATTGCCGTAAGTGAGGTCTTTTATCTGCTCCCTTCCTTTTAAAAGGCTATTTAAAAAATCGATAAGGATCTCTTTGTTTGGCTCCTCACCAAATAAACGCTTGAAACCAAAATCGGTAAAAGGATTTATATAGCGATCTTTCATACTTTGTTAACCTGCTTAAAAATTAGAAGGCCTTTTGATCAACCATTATACTCTAATATAGCAAAAAGGGAGTGATCGTACAAACCGAATTTTAGAGAGTCGCCATTACAATTTCTTTCTTTCATTTTATTCGTGCATCCTGAAAAATGTCTTCCGGTTCAAAATCGCAATTATTCATTTTTAGACCTTTCCTAAATCCACTTTCCTAGATCATTATTCTAAAAATAGGCTTATTCGGTATCCACGTAAACAAATATTTCGTCCATACGGGACTTTCGGGGTCTTTTTTAGCATAGTTGTGATAGAAACATTTTGTCCCTAACGGGACATTGAAAAGTACTGAACATGCATTTGTCGCTTTACTTGCATCCCTGGTAAGCATCATCCCAGCTGAAGTACTAATCACACATTCCCTCAGGACTAACTGAGAGGGGTAAAAAAACGAAACATAAGGACACCTCGACACCTCCCTCTCCAACGACATCAAATGCCACTGGGTGAGGGCAAACCATACCTTGACCGTCAGCAACAACGGTCTGGGCCCCACCAAATCGCCTCGGGCGTCCATATACTTTTAATAATTTTTACAAAAATCTATTTAATCCCCTAAAAACCTCTCAAATCCCCCACCATTAAATTATTTTCTTTAAATGCGAACAACACTATTTGATCTGTTACATACGTCGGATTCCGTTTCAAATGAAGACCTCCTGGTGGATTTTTTCTCCTATGCGGAGCAGCTTCAGATCCAGCTCTATGAAGCGCAGGAGAATGCGATCATGGAACTGTATGATGAAAAAAACGTGATTCTGAATACTCCTACAGGATCGGGTAAATCACTGGTGGCGACTGCGCTCCATTTTAAAAGCCTGGCACAGAAAAAACGGTCGGTGTACACCTGCCCGATAAAAGCTCTTGTTAACGAAAAATGGCTTGCTCTCTGTCGTGAATTCGGTCCCGAAAATGTCGGACTCTGTACCGGTGATGCATCAGTGAACTGGAACGCCCCGATTCTCTGCTGTACAGCTGAAATTCTGTCAAATATTGCGCTTAGAGAGGGCGAAAATGTCCCTGTTGATGACATTATAATGGATGAATTCCACTATTATGCGGATCGTGAACGCGGTGTTGCATGGCAGGTTCCTCTGCTCACCATGCCTCAGTCTCGTTTTCTACTGATGTCTGCAACACTTGGTGACACCTTTTTTTTCCAGAAAGAACTTACCCGACTCAATAAAAAAGAGACCGTGACAATAACATCAGCTACACGTCCTGTACCGCTGGAATTTTCCTATTCCGATACCCTGTTGAGCAACACGCTGGATGATCTTGTCAAGCAGGGAAAAGGTCCTGTATATGTTGTGCATTTTACTCAACTTGAAGCAGCACAGAATGCACAGAATTTCACCAGTCTCAACATTTGCACCCGTGAAGAAAAAGATGCGATTGCAACTGCACTCGGTGATTTCAAATTTACAACTCCCTATGGACCGGATATCCGCCGATGGGTTCGCCAGGGAATCGGGCTTCATCATGCTGGTTTGCTACCAAAATATCGTATTTTAGTTGAGCAGCTTGCACAGAAGGGGCTACTTAAAGTTATTTGCGGAACTGATACGCTCGGTGTGGGAATCAATGTTCCGATCAGGACTGTATTGTTGACCAAGCTGTGCAAATACAATGGTGAAAAAACAGCGTATCTCAGCGCCCGAGATTTTCATCAGATCTGCGGAAGAGCCGGACGTAAAGGATACGACGATATGGGCTATGTTGTAGCTCAGGCACCGGAACACATTATCGAAAACAAAATTCGTAATCAAAAACAGTCACAAAGTGGAAAAAAGCAGACGAAGAAGAAAGCTCCGGAGAAAAACTTTGTAAACTGGGATATCCATACGTTCAACCGGCTCATAACAGCAACTCCCGAACCTCTGACATCGCGTTTTCAGGTAAATCATGGAATGCTTCTTAATGTGATGTCGCGAGACAGTGATGGGTGTTTTGCAATGCGTAAACTTATTGATGATTGCCATGATTCAATCAAACAGAAGGAAGCTCACAAAAAAAGAGCATGGCAACTGTTCAAGTCGCTTGTTCATCGTCAGATTATCACTTTCATTCCGCCAACTCCAAATGGTGCAAAAGTGCGTGTAAATGTGGAGCTGCAGGATGATTTTTCGATGGATCAGACATTATCCCTCTATCTGATCGAAACAATTCCCCTTCTCGATACACAGGATCCTGAGTACCCTTATAAACTTCTTACTTTAATAGAATCAATTCTCGAAAACCCGGACACCATTCTTCGTCGCCAGTTAGACAAAGTCAAAGAACGTAAAATGGCAGAACTTAAAATGGAGGGTGTTCCGTTTGAAGAGCGCATCGAAGAACTTGATAAACTTGAATACCCTAAACCGGATCGGGAGTTTGTGTATTCAACCTATAATGAGTTCAGCGACCGTCATCCCTGGGTTGGTCAGGAAAATATCAAACCGAAATCGATTGTCCGGGAAATGTTCGAGACCTATAGCACATTTGCAGATTATATCCGGTCATATGGTTTGGAACGATGCGAAGGACTGCTTCTCCGGCATATCAATTCTGTTTACAAAGTACTATCACAAACAGTCCCTGAAACTGCAAAGGATGATACATTACAGGAGATGGAAGCATATCTCAGTGTTATGATCCGTCAGGTCGATTCGAGTATTCTTGAGGAGTGGGAAAAGATGCGTGACCCTTCATGGCGTTCAGTTGAAAGTGCTGTTCCCCTCCCACCAGGTGCTGAAGATTTCGATAAAGATATAACAAAAGACAGTAAAAAATTTACGACGCTTATCCGAACCCGTGTTTTCAGCTTTTTATCATCACTGGCACGGCGCGATTATGAAATTGCGCTTGATGTGGTTAATCATCCTGAAAATTCGTGGACATTTGAGATGCTTGAGGATGCTATTGAAAAATATTCAGCAGAACACGGGATGTTTCTACTCAATCCGGAAGCGCGCAATATCCGGTATACTTTTGTGAAAAAAGAGCCCGGTAACAGAATCTGGCATGTACAGCAAATACTTGTCGATCAGGATGAGGAGAATGACTGGGCAGTAGACTTTGAAGTAGACCTCACGCTATCCCGGGAGAGGAAAGAGGCTGTTTTAAAGTTAATCAGTATTGATGAGGTTTGATCATTTTCAGGAAACCGCTTCGGACCCACTAACAATATCAAGTAATTCTGCAGTAATCGCTTCCTGACGTTGATGATTGTACAGCATTACCAGTGCATCGATATGATCATGAATGTTTTTTTCGGCAACCTGCATCGAAGAAAGTCGATTGATATTCTCACTTACAAGAGAGTCAACCACTGCTCTTGACAGAACACTGTAAATGTGATTTCTGATCAGGTGTGATAATAAAAGTTCACTATCAGCCATGCACATCGGTATAGCTCTTGATGGCCAGCGTCTTAGTTGAAGGTCTCGCAGCCATTGAGGCTCAAGTGGCACAACATAGACCATTTGCGGCTGATATGATGTTCCCGATGAAGGAGTGTTATGGAAAACAATAATAGATTCCACATCGGCTATGTCATGCCAGCTTTCAATTTTCAAAAGCAATTCATTTATTCTCTTGCCAAGTATTGCAGGTGATGATGGAAATGCGACCCGATCATTTATGTGAAATCCACTTTCCTCAAGAATGGAATAAACCTTATCGCCGGCAACAGCCAGAAAATGTGGGATAATGTTATTACGTTTCAATTGTTGAAGGGTAAAAGACGAAATTTGCTCATTAAATCTCCCACTCAGCCCCATTTCGGATCCGAATACCAGTACAGCTGTTATCAGATTTTTTTTTCGAGATGGCAAATGCAGGCTCGAAGTCATTGGTGATAGTACGATCTGTAATCCAATCTCTATAGATTCACCAAATACTGATAAGGATTCAATAGCTTGCTCATAAAGTTTAACATTTACTACAGCAAGCGTTTTCATGGTTCTTACTACACCCAGCATCTCTTTTGCCCGGGAGATCTTAATTTTCAGTTCATCCTGTCTTAGCATAGATCACACCTTCAATCTCATTTTGTATCATAAATTTTACTTTTTGACGAATCATTCCCTGATCTTCTTCTTTCAGTTTTTTACCGGCAATAATGTTTTTTGTGATATCCGGGACGTCGCGCTGCATCAGTTTTTTGATACTTTTAACAACTACATTTGTTTTTTCTATGGGAACCGGATCAAAAATACCATCAGTCACTGCTACCAGTATTCCTATCTGCTCCACGACCGGCATTGGGGCAAATTGCGGTTGCTTTAAAATTTCTCTCACTCGCCTCCCCCGCTCGAGCGCAGTTCTGGTATTCTTATCCAGACGTGTCCCAAACCGGGCAAATGATTCAAGCTCTTCAAACTGAGCGTATGACAAACGCAGATCACCAGCTACAGCTCGATACGCAGGAAGTTGCGTTTTACCACCTACGCGCGACACCGATTTGCCGATATCAACTGGTGGGAATTGTCCCTGCTGCATCAGAAGAGGGTTTGTATAGATCTGGCCATCAGTAATGGATATCAGGTTTGTGGGTATATATGCAGAAAGATTCTGTTCTTCAGTTTCGATAATGGGAAAGGCTGTCAAGGAACCCCCATTACTTTTCAAATGAGTCGCCCGTTCCAGAAGTCGCGAATGTATATAGAAAATATCCCCCGGGTATGCTTCCCGTGCCGGCGGGCGTCGCATAAGAAGTGAAAGCTCACGGTATGCCCATGCATGTCGTGTGAGGTCATCGTAGATAATAAGTGCATCCATGCCCTTTTCCATGAAATACTCCCCCATGGATGTAGCCGCGTAAGGAGTTATATAATTGAGACCTGGCGTATCCTCACCAGATGCCGCTACGATTATTGAATACTGCAGAGCATCTTGTCTCTGAAGGTCTGAAACGATCTTTGCAACAGCACTCAACTCCCTGCCAATCGAGCAGTAGATACAGATTACCCCCGTGTTTTTCTGATTAATAATCGTATCTATTGCTATTGCAGTTTTTCCTGTTTGTCTATCACCCAGAATAAGCTCCCGTTGCCCTCTTCCTACAGGAATAAGCGCATCGATAGCAATTATGCCTGTCTGCAAAGGGACTTTAACAGGAGATCGTTCCATAATCGATTTTGCAGGACGTTCTATCGGCAAACGGCTTACAGCATTAATTGGCCCCTTGTTATCAAGTGGTCTGCCGAGTCCATCAACAACCCTTCCTAACAATGATTCCCCGACAGGAACATCAACGATCCTGTTCTGCCGTTCAACTTCATCACCAGTCCGGATTTCCTTTTTATCAAATAGAATTATAGCAATCTCTTCTTCATCCAGATTAAACACCATGCCCTGTGTGCCATCTTCAAAGAGAACCATCTCTTCAGATTGTATCCCCGGAAGTCCCCTGACATTCACTACTGAAGTATTTACCGAAATAACCGTTCCGATCTCTTCCACTTTCACCTTCGGGTACAGTTGAATGGTGTACAACAATGTTCTATCAAGTGAATGAATCAGATTTGTATAAAGTTCATTCATGGCTGAGTGTTGTCAGATTTCTCATGCATTGTTTCCATCTTTAATTGTTCATTTAACTTATGCATTACATTCTCTCTGTATGATTCCATCGTCCAGGTAACCCTGAAGTCATCAATCCTGATCTCCAGTCCATACGATATATTCTGATCGATTGAAAAAAGAAGATGCTCAGCTCCAGGTATAAGTTTTCGTAACATTTTCTCCATATAATTCCTGTTTTCTTCGGATAATTCTACAGATGAATGTACTTCTATCTTCCCGGATAAGCGGGACAATTTCATTTTTTCAAGCTCATTCATGGTATATATTTTTTTTATAAAAGCAGAACACACCCTCTTCTGCGCATCATCATCACCAAGTTCCTGAAGTACATGTGCCGTTTGTTCAAAAATATATCCACTGATTCTACTTCCAAGAGCAAGCAACAACGCATCTTTCTCATACTGTAATTCACGCAGCCATTTTTTTCGCGCTCTTATTTTTTCATCCTGAATTTCTTTGCGTGATTGATCACGTATTTTTTCATTTTCAGCTAACGCAGCCAAAGCCATTTGCTCTTTTTCATCCCTGAAAGCAATTATCATCGCTTCATACGCCAACTTATTCTTCACAGCCTCTTTATTTATATTTTCGGCGTCTGAAATCTTCGATGTAATTCTGCGTTCACGCTCATCCATTATTGCCACGATGCGATCAAATAGAAAATGCTTGAGAATAGTGAGCAAAATGAGAAAATTTACAACCTGAGCAATTGGTATTACCCAATCTATCTGCATAAATTATCCTCTGGCAGTGAAATAAGTCCAGAATGGGTTTGCGAAGATAAGGATAATTGAAATTACAAGACAGTAAATGGCTGTAGACTCTACCATTGCAAGACCAACAAACATCGTTCTGGTAATTGTATTGGATTCATCCGGTTGCTGAGCAATTGCCCCAAGTGCTCTGGCAAGTGCAATACCTTCACCAATTGCAGGCCCGATTGTACCTATTGCCATCGTGAATCCCGCCACAACAATTGAACATGCAGCGATTATGGTCTTTGAATCCATATCGACACCTCCTTACGATTGCGACCCGGATTCTATGTAAACTGCTGCCAATATAGCTAATATATAAGCCTGAATCGTTCCTATTAGAATTGAAATTAAATCAAATACTACTGGAAAGATAAACGGAATAATCGATAATAAAATAGCGCTGATCATTACCCCGCTGAGAATGTTGCCAAACAATCGTACCGCCATAGCCAGTGTCCGTGAAAATTCACCTATAATTGTAAATGGTAACATAACAGCTGATGGCTCTAAGTAGTGTCGGAGATATTTTCTCACTCCATTTTTCTTTATTCCAAAAATCGGTACAGAAAAAAAAACGATTGTTGCAAGGGCTGATGTTGTATAAAATGAACTCGTCGGTGTCCTGAACAGTGGTATAACAGCCATCAGATTTGATAATCCTGTAAACAGAAAAAGTGTTCCTATAAATGACAGGTAGTGGTCGGGATTCTCTTGTGTAATATCTTGAATCGTAGCTCGTGCTGTAGATACCAGTGATTCAACAAAGTTCTGCCATCGCGACCGTTTCCCCATAATTGTAAACTTTCCTGTCGTAATGATCGATCCGCAGATCAGTATAACCATTACTACCCAGGTATTCACGATAGTGGCAGAGAATTGTATACCGGCAAATTTCCAGTAAATAATTGTATCAGGTGTCAGATTCATCTTATACGTTCTTCTCTATATTCCTGTCTGGCCGGATTAAATGCACAAGTGCCAATTTTGAAATTGTAAAGCCAACCAGCATAAAACAAACACCATACAATGAACTGTGAATTATTGTTGCTGATAGTACTGCCGAAACAAATGCTGTTCGCAGAACGAAACTGCCAATGCCAAAAAGCGTCTTGAAACGTATGTGAGGCAGTTTTGTAAGAGTTACATAAAGTCCTCCAAAGTAGATCCCTCCCAACAGGGATCCGGTAGCAATAAATAGTAACACTTTGATAAAACTATTCATTTCGTTTCTTTTCTATCTGCTTTCGTTCCAGATTTACCCAATACCAGGCGTTCATGCATCCGGTGATTATTCCAATCAGAAGAAATGTCAGTGTCCACGAAATCCGGTCATTAAGCACCTTGTCCAGCCACCAGCCTATTGCAATCCCGATCAATGTTGGAATCATAACCGCCCATCCGGCAATTCCAAAAAGTCCTAATCCATACCAGATTGATCCATTTGGTCTTCTGCGCGCTCTTACCATCCTCTCCTGTTTTCTTTCTACCATATTTTCAAATGAATCAGAATCCAGTTTCGCTCTCTTCTTTCTCCCATTCATTCAGAACAGCCTTCCGTCAACAACAAAACGTCGTAAAAATTCGCTTTCCAGACGCACAATCACCCGGTTTGCCTGCTTATCGTGTTCGCTCATATTCCTGAAATGTTCCCTTACTGTATTACGCATCGTTCCTACATCACCATTACCGGGAATTGCATTACGTGTTGATATTAAAACTTTTTTTCCTTGTTTAACAATTATTCCAATATCATTTGCAATAAAAATCTCCGTGCCATGACTCTGGATGCGAAGAATGCCAGGTTTCACAGCATCAACAAAATCAATATGATTCGGCAGGATACCATGGGCTCCATCTACTCCTTCAAAAGTGAACCTTTCTACATCACCACTAAACACAATCGAGGTTGGTATCACTACCTTAACATTCATCATGTTTCCTTCACCTGGCTTACAGATCCGATCATATACAGAGCATTTTCCGGCAATTCTGCAAATTCATCATTGAGAATTCTCTCACATCCATCAATGACATCTTCCCGAGAGACCCTTACACCTTGTAATCCGGTAAATTGTTCTGTTGTAAAAAATGGTTGTGTCAGAAAACGCTCCAGGCGCCGTGCACGTTCAACAGTTCTTCGATCAGCTCTGGAAAGCTCCTCAATGCCGAGCATCGCAATGATATCCTTGAGTTCTTCGTACTCTGCCAATGTCTGACGAACCATCACAGCTGTCTGGAAATGTCTTTCTCCGACGATGTTCGGCGATAACATTTTTGAACGTGATTGCAATGGATCTATTGCCGGATAGAAACCCTGACTTGCACGTTTACGTGATAATACAATTGAAGATGACAAATGACCAAATGTATGTACTGCCGCAGGATCGGTGAAATCATCTGCCGGTACATAGACCGCCTGTATGGATGTTATTGCACCCCAGGCTGTACTGCTGATTCTCTCCTCAAATTCTGCGAGCTCTGTTGCCAGAGTCGGCTGGTATCCCACCCTTGACGGAAGTCTTCCCAGGAGACCGGAAACCTCTGCTCCGGCCTGAATAAATCTGAAAATATTGTCAACGAGCAAAAGCACATCCTGTTTTTTCTCATCACGGAAATATTCTGCAATAGTCAGCGCTGTATGTCCCACCCTGAAACGTGCTCCCGGCTGCTCATTCATCTG
This sequence comes from Chitinispirillaceae bacterium, assembly GCA_050301235.1. Lineage (GTDB taxonomy): Bacteria > Fibrobacterota > Chitinivibrionia > Chitinivibrionales > Chitinispirillaceae > JAFGIN01. Next base: position 9,489 of record JBNKZD010000111.1, read on the forward strand.
TCCAAATACTAACACAGCTTTATCCAAAACACCACTTTCAGCAATTTCACTGTAAAGCTCTTCCCCCTCCCGCGTACGTTCTCCGATACCACAGAACACACTTACTCCCTGATGTATGGATGCCATATTGTGAATCATTTCCATTATCAGAACAGTTTTTCCCACACCTGCACCACCAAAAAGACCGGATTTATGTCCTCGCTGAAGTGGCGTGAGTAAATCAATTGCTTTTATTCCGGTTTCAAAGAGTTCTGTTTTTACAGTTAAATTATTAAATGATACTGGTCGTGAGTAGATACTCCGTTGTAATGATCTATCCACTGGTCCCATTGTGTCAATTGGATCTCCGAATACATTGAGAACTCTACCCAGCAATTTTTCACTGAGAGTAATGGTAATTGGCTTCCCGGTATCGATGACAATTTCTCCTCTTCCTAATCCCTGAGTTGAAGTCAGAGCTACAGTTCGTACAATGAAATTGTTTAACAATACCTGTACTTCAAGAATAATTGAACAATCAGAACCGGAATAAAGAAGCGTATTCACCGATGGGAGGATGTTCTGGAAATGAACATCAACGATGCTTCCGTGAACAGAGATCACTCTCCCCTTGTTGTTATCAATCAAGGTAATTCCCCTCCACTCAATTAAGAGGAATTTTATTTGAGCAAATACTACACCATTCAGCAATTTCTGAATAATGCAACGCGACTATAAACAAAAAGAATAAACAGAAAACGAGGAATTATTCTTTGTGGGTATGCACTTAATTGATGTGAGAATACTCAGCGATTCGCATATCGCCTCACCCCACATTCGGCTACGCTCAGTGCAACGCCTCGGTCCCCCTCTCCATTAGTAAATGGAGAGGGGGAAGAAGAATAAATCGCAGTTTCTTGCTCCCT
>JBNKZD010000112.1:0-8906 GCA_050301235.1 Chitinispirillaceae bacterium
TTAAAGGAGTACATGTTTGAAGAAGGTGCTATTGTTTTATTAATGTCAGGTATGCTGGCCAAACTTTTATGCGCTCACTGGTTTGAGCGATTTCCAAAAACTACCTTTATTGCCTTTGGGTCCAGTTTTGATGACTATATCCAGAACAAGATTAACTTTAAGTTATATCCAAAGTCTTTTCCTTTTGCAAAAACTCTCATAGGCTCCAGGTTTTACCTTTTTGGTTATAAACCTCATTGCGACAACTGTTACGACTTATCCAACTGATAGGAATTTGCTTTTTAACGCTAAAAATTAAAGTGGTGATGGTTGCTTTGACATCATAAGATACTAAAGTTATGAAATTTAAAATTTGGGGATGCCAGGGCAGCGTGGCAGGCAACTTGGTTTCGTCTGGTAGCTTAGGAAGCAACACCCCTTGTGTTTCGGTTGAATTGGACAACGGCGAACAGCTGGTATTAGATGCGGGCACCGGAATCGTTCCATTTGATCTACTTTCAAATAATATTTCCAAAAAACTCATCATATTGCTCTCTCATTTACACTGGGATCATATTCAGGGACTCCCTATAGCGCTGCCCTCTCTTTGCAAAAAAACATCACTTACGATTGCCGGCGACTTTGGGAAGAGTTTGTCTTTTGCACTCGAAACATTATTTAATCCCACGTTTTTCCCGGTTGAATTAGGCACACTAAACATAAATGTAGTACAAAAAGATGTTTGTACATTTTTAAAAGAACGTGGAATCATTGTTAAGCAACTCCGGTTGAATCATCCAACAACCTGTTATGGCTACCGTATTTTTGACGGAAATAATTCCTTGGTATACTGCACAGACAACGAAATTAAATCAGAAAATCATGCAAAGGCCCTGGCTCAGTTTTGCCATAAGGCAGATGTCTTAATTCATGACTCGCAGTATCCGGACTCTGAAAAAAGCCTGAAAAAAGGTTGGGGGCACAGCTTTGCATCAAATGTTGCTGATCTCGCTCAGCTAGCCGAGGTAAAGTCGCTCGTCCTATTTCACCACGCACCATTCAGGCAAGAAGTCCACTACAAAGAGATATTAAACCAGGCAAATAAAATCCTTATGGGGAAAATCCCCGTTCAATGGGCAAAAGAAGGTGAGACATTCTCGCTGTAAAAATCTATTCAAAATTCGATGTTTCCCGATCTCAATCGGGATTCGACGTTCAGTGTTCCAGGCCCTCGCGCTCGTACTCAGAAACAGCAGATAATCCAACTTGATCCAGCAACCCAATTCGGACTTCCCGCAAGTGGCGACTTTCAGGATCTTCTTCAATTTGTGTCGAAAGAGAAGATATGGCTTCATACCAAATCCCTGCGTTACAATAAATAGCAGGCAGATCGACACTATCTGCCTGCGCAAGCTGGCGCATCAATTCCTCAGAAGCTTTCACTTTTTGAATTGTTCCGGAAGCGACAACATCCATGGTCCGCCGCTGAGGGTCAGGGATTAAGGCAATATTCCACTCATATTCAACCTCCGGCTCCAGATGTACATCTAGATATTTGAGATCTAATTTTTGAATACCTGGTTTCTTTGCAATCTCAAGAGTCTCCTGTACAAGAGTTTCTTCTCCTGAATTTAATACAAATTCACACTGCATGTCCGGTGCTAATTTAGATTGAAACCAATACAATATTGGTTGAGCGCTTAAAGTAAGTCCTGTACTTTGGGGTGTAATCACACGGAGTATTGGGCTATTCAGGTCCGGACCGCGCACCCCACCTCCAATACGCGTTAAAGGAGCCCCCCGCATAGGAGGCTTAAATGTCAATAGACTATTGGGACTTTTAATCTGAGGCTTTTCCTCATCAGCTTCTTTAACAAGAGGCGACGGCTTAGACTGCTCGTTTGTCCCCTGCTCGTCTGCATTTTGCTTATCTCCAAATCCCACAAAGGTTTGTAGTGTTATAAGGATACAAAAAATATACAATTTTTTTCTCATAGTAGCTTATTACCGACGACTGGTGTTCCAGGCTCTATTTTTTAATAGCCATACCTTAAAATTTATCTGATTCTCGCTAATTGGTTTAATCAAATCCTAAAGCAAAATCTGGGTTTAGATGAAGTGAAAGTATGAGATTTAGCAATTCAAAAAAAAAATTTATTGCCGTATTGATTAGTCTCTTAATCGGCTTGTGCTTAATCTTCATACGTAAATTAGGAACGTTTCAAAGCCTGGAATTAAAATTTTATGACCTCTACCTAAAGAGCCAATTCGAAAAAGAAGCCCCGAATACAAATATAGTGCTCATCTGTATTGATGAAAATGACATTCAGCACGAAGAATACGGAGGATGGCCTTTGGAAGATAAAGAACTTGCCCATGCATTAAACCTGCTGGGAAGATTTAATCCGGTTGTGATTGGCTTGGATCTTTTCAGGGATCTTCCAATTCCTCAAGATGGAAGTGGCCTTCCGGAACTCAATGAAGCCCTGCTGAAGCAACCTGTTATTGCGATCACGCAGTTAGGTAACAAAGAACAGCAGACCATCAAACCGCCTCCTATTCTGGCGGACAGACCCGATCGAATCAGTGTCAATGAGTTTCCCATAGATTCTGACAACATGTTGCGGCGGGCATTCTTATACCTCGACGACGGACAAAACGTTTTTTACTCGCTGGCATTCCAACTTGCTCTGGTATATCTACAGGGTATTGATGGATTTAGTATTGATCAAGACCCTCAAAACCCTGAGCGCATCCGAATTGGAAAAACCTGGTTTGAACCGTTTGAAAAAAATGATGGCGCATATGTAAATGCAGATGCAAGAGGCTATTCCTATTTTCTGGATTTTAAAAATCCAAAGGACTTTTTAACGTACTCACTGACTGATTTGCTATCAGGAAACGTTAAAAAAGAAGACATAGAAGGCAAAATTGCCTTGATAGGAGCAACCGCTGAAAGCTTAAGGGATTACTACCCAACAGTGGCTGCTACACACCATTATGGCATACAGCTACATGCCATGAGCTTACAGCAGATTTTAAGATCTGCACTGCATGGAGACCGTCCGATGCAATCCTTAACCGAATCACAGGAAAACCTGTTTATTTTATTATTCTCTCTTTCAGGAGCGCTCTTTTGCTTTGGCAATCGATTTACTATTTTAAAAGTAGCAGGAGTAATCCTCTTTCTGACGATTACAAACTATACGTGTTTCTTTATATATGAAATATGGATTCCTGCCGTTACTGGTACATTTGCCGTATCCCTATCTTCTTTTGGGGTCATCTTTTACATGTATCTTGTTGAAGGAAAAGAAAAACGAGAGATCCGAAAAATGTTTTCCACCATGGTCAGCCCCAAAGTCCTTAAATATATGCAGGACCAGCCAGATCGCTTCAATCTTGGAGGCGAAAAGAAAATGGCAACGATATTTTTTTCCGACTTAGCCGATTTTACATCGATCTCGGAGCAACTTCCACCGGACGACCTAGCCAAACTGCTCAACTCATACCTAACGCCAATGAGCGATATCATCATGGAGTATGGAGGGTATATCGACAAATTTGAAGGTGACGCGATCATGGCAGACTTTGGTGTACCTATCTGGTTCCCCGGCGAGTCAAATAGCCATGCTTGGAAAGCCTGCTGGAGCGCGCTTGATCAAAAAAAGAAACTAATTGAACTCAACACACACATCAACTATCAACTAAAAGTCCGCGTTGGCATTAATACAGGATTAGTTTCTGCAGGAAATATGGGGTCCAATCAAAAATTTCAATATACAGTTATGGGAGACATTGTGAACCAGGCCGCCCGTTTTGAAACAGCCAATAAAATGTTCGGGACTGATACAATTATCGGAGAAAAGACCTACCAAATGGCCAAGGAAAAAATTGAGGGACGCTTTCTAGGCTTGTTAAAAGTCAAGGGAAAGAGCGAAGCGGTCAAAATTTATGAACTTCTCGCTAAAAAAGGCGAACTCGACGAACACAAACATACGGTTTTAGATTTGTTTGAAAATGCATGGAATCTCTACGCCAGGAGAGAATTTCAAAAAGCTATTTCACAATTTGAAGCTTGCTTGGAACTCGATCCCCAGGATGGCCCGGCGAAAGCCTATAGCAAAATATGCCAATATTACTTAAGCCATCCACAACCCAGAGACTGGTCCGGAGAATGGAATCAACATTTTAAATAAAACAATTGTGTGAGTTTTATAACCAATTCCCAATTATAAGATACGGCGCCCAATATCTGGGATGGCGAAACCGAAAATCTTTGAGCAAGGTAATCTGCGCACGCCGGAGCGCTTCGGCTTTAGTTATCCTGGGATCCTTCAGTTCCTTATAAAATTGATCCAGTAGAACCGCTGTTGCCTCATCACTTACAAACCACAAACTCCCCAGAACACTTCTCGCGCCAGCTTTAACTGCTACACCCGCTAACCCCAGAGCAGCTCTATCATCTCCCTCAGCCGTTTGACATGCGCTTAATGCCAACAATTCAACCGGGTGCCCCTGCAGCTGAGCAGGACGTATTAACTGTTCCAAGCCGTCCAGCGTCAGTTTCCCGTCTTTAGTTAGTATAAAAGTATCTTTTGCTTTGCTGCTAAACTGACCATGCGAAGCTATGTGCACTATGTTAAAATCCTCCGCTCTCATTTCCCTAACCATATTGGAGTAAGTAAACTGCTCATCCAGTAGCTTTCTTGAACTATAATACTTTTCGATGTTTTCCAATTCAAGAGGAACAAATGGTAAAGACGAAAACCCACTTTCCCCTTCGGAAAGACCGCTCAAGAGGACATTAATTTCCTTACGCTCAATTGGCTTCGGCTCCATCAGCGCAAGACCGGGTGTAACCGCTAAGGCAAATTTCTCAATTAAAAATTGTTCTCCATCGTACAAGGCAGCCATTGGAATCGTGCGTAAAAGACCATCCGGAACAAAAACCAAGGTCTCTACCTGCTCTTCGATTAGTTTATCTTCTATAGGACGAATGAGCCAATCATACAGACGCTTCGCATGAGGCTTGTAATAAAAAGTCGTTCGGTCCTCCAGATATAATCGAAATTGTTTTATCTCCCGATTTAGAACTTCTGCTTTTATATGGTTGGTTACTCGCTTCAATCCTGAAGGCAAAGTCAGTAATAACTCAATGCGATCTTCCAATGGAATAATATAAACAACTGCCGTGTTTAACTTAAGCGAATCCAAATCAATAACCTTTTTACGCAGAAGACTGATGCAATCATCCTGAAAATAATCCTCTAATTCAACGGATTTAAAGAGTTCGACACTTCTACGGGCTTCACGCAAATAGGACTGAATCAACTCGGGGTCCTCCATTTCATCTGTTCGCCGTAAAAGCAAGTCTGCAAACTCGAAATAGATTGGACCCACTTTTTCACGGAAGGACGTTTTTCGATTACTATTCCCATAACCGATAGCAAGATCATGGCGAATCATTTTTAAAGTCTCCAAAGCATTATAATAAGCATCAATGGCCTGCTGCATCCTCCCTTGAGCGTTTAAAATTCGCCCTATCTGCCACTGCCATCTATACAAAGCATCTGACGATTTTCCCTGACTGGCATAAAAAGCTGCCCTACGCATCAGGATTAATGCTTCATCATAACGTTTTTCACTTTGATACAATTCACCCAGATAACCATTTGCATAAGTTAAAGTACGCCAGTCTTTATTTTTTTGTCCGATTGCCTTTGCGTTCAGATAGGCATCATAAGCTCTTTTCATCCATAATTCCTGATCTGAAGCAAACTCCCGGACAGTGGAAATCTTTTGGTATAGTTGCCCTAGGTTCAAAATTAAATATGCCTTTTGATGCCCCGGCTCCAATTTTTCAAGATATCTGTCCGTCTGTAGGAGAAGTTGCTCAATTGTATCAAGTTGGTTTTGAAGGATTCTAACATTTATAGCATTGATGCTGGCTTTTGCGGCAATTGAGAAAAACCCATGTGATTCCGCAATCTTTGCGCACTCCACAAAACTTCCAATTGCTTCTTCATTGCGCTCCTGAGCGCCATAAAGGATCCCGAGATTGTTGAGTATTTTAGCTACTTGTTCGTAATTCTGCTGCTCTTTTGCCATCTTTAAACTGGCTGAGAGTAAGGGCTCAGCCTCTTCCGCTTTACGGGTAAAGATACAAGCGCTCCCCAATGCACTCTGTGCTGCCAGGAGCGCTTGGGCGTCGCCTCTTAAATCCGCGGAACGTATGGCCTCATTTAAGAAACGATAAGCCACTTTAAACTCCCCCATAGCATTATAGGTTTCTCCCAAATTAAGTACGCACTGAAATGCCTGCTCCCAATCGCCTTGTTCTGTGTAAACGTCCACCCCGTCTCGCCAGTACTCAAGCGCTTCTTTAAAAGCACCTTTTTCGAAAGCTTCAGCTCCCAGTTGCAATAAAGGTTTTTCCAGCCCTAATGCCGGAGTATGGAAACAACACATTCCCATTGGCCCGAGAAGGATCCATGAGACTATACGCCTAAAATTCCTTCGCAGCATAGGCATACACTTACTCAAGCTTGTCATTATAACTCATTTTTTATGATTTATCTCTCTATTTAAAAGAATATGAACACTTCTGATTAAAGCAGTCTGTAGCTTAAAGAAAAATGCAACCCTTCGTCTTGCAGGTCTCTCTCTGAAACCTCAAATTCTCTAAACCCATGCCCCCAATAGAGCTGCGCATTAAACCTACTGGCAATATTGAAAATGAGTCCTAAACCAGCACTTTTTAAAGTTTCTGAACTTGCAGTATTCCCAGTAGACGACCACGCCTCGCCATAATCAAAAAAAGGTACAAACTCCAGAACATTAAGCCCTAATTTATCTCTTAAAAGTCCTATCCGCAATTCTACTCCCCCAGCAACACCATTATCCCTGACAAATTGATTTTCACGATAACCTCGTACACTACTAATTCCACCAAGACTAAATTGCTCCAGAGACAGCAAGGCTTCATTTGCAAGTTGTGCATTCACTTTTGCAATTATACGATTATCGCTTTCTCCAAGTCTTCGAACGTATTGCATTTGTCCTTGCCATGATATAAATTCGCTATCGGGAATATTTCCTTCATTAATGGTCGCACCAAATAAGTCTTGACCAAAACTAAACACTGACCGCGCAGCCAATACTTGCTGTTTTGTCCGAATGATTCCATCTAACCCAAGTCTTAACACACTAATGACAGACTGGCCTTCTCTATTGCCCAGAAAAAGAGAAAAAGGCTCGGAACCAACAAAGGTTTGACTCTCCTTATATTCTCCTTCGACCAAAATATTTAATTCATGAAATAGTGTTCGGTATAACGGGTGGGATATTTTTAAAGAATACGATTCAAATTCACTCTTTATATCTAAATCTTCAAAGGGTTCTTCAATAATAGTGTTATCTGTCTTACTAGTGCCCATTTCCAGCTCGGTCCCATATCGATTTAAAGGAAACGCATAACTCGCTGACAGATCTCCAAATTCATTAAATTCCGGATGATCCCATCCACCTTGAGTAAGACCATAGCGCAAATTGAAAGCATCGCTATACCCAAAAAGGTTTTGATGTGAAATGTACGCATTTACACGTTCAGCGCCAATACTGGCAGAACGATAATTATCAACCCCTATTGTAGCATGCAATGGATATCGTTCTTCCAAATTCAGTTCCAACATGCTTTTTCCATGTATGCCCGTAGGCTTTATTTCTGCATTAATTCTACGGATATTAGGATCTTGCCGCAATAACTGCAATGAATCCCTTAAATCGCCCATATTGAGTGGCGATTTTACCCGGGCATTCAATTGTCTCTTTATATACGGGTCACGAAGCCGCCTCTTTCCTTTGCTCTTAATCACAATTTCTGTCAATTCACCTTCAACAATACGAAAGATAACCACCCCATCTTTGAATGTTTGCTCTTCTAATAAGGCTCCGGAATTAATGTAGCCTTTTTCAAGATAGCTTAAGCTTAAACGATTACGAATCCCCTCAAGCTCTTCGCTGGTTATCCATTGATATTCGTACTCCTGAATTCTCGCAGCCAAAGCCTGATCCGAAATCACAGTATTTCCCTCAAAACGAAACTCGCGGACAAATATCCTTTCCTTTATAGGAATTAAATCCTTCGCATGGGTATCTAACTCCATCGGAGGCAGCTCCCATGCATTACTTTTTGTAACACAAAGTACAATACAACAAATACAGGTAAAAGAAATAAAATACATCTTTTACATACCTCTGATCGTATAGCTGAGCAACCAATCATTTGGTTCAAGCGGTATACTCCCACGGCCAACCACAATTAAACTACTCGAATCATCTTCCAGCTTTATTGAACAGCGCTGGGGAAGCTCCGAATCCGCTGAAAGCAAAGATTCAGAGAGTGGAGACAAACTTCCGACTAAATTCACATCCGGAGCTATTATTTCAACGCTACCATTTACTCCAAAGTCTGAAGAGGCATCAATAATGCTATCTGTAGATGCCAAAAAGGCTCTTGCGGTAAAAACAATATTGCCACCCTCACCAAACACGGCTCGAGCAACAACATTGCTAGAATTTATAGTAAGTTCTTCCGCTTCAATCTGGACATTTCCTCCATTAAAGTAAGCTTCCGAGGTGAACTGACTATCATGAATCAAAACTCTTTTATCAGAAAGCAGCACGATACTCCCTCCATCATTCCCTGCTGCCGCAGCAATCTCACTCTCTCTAACTTCAATATTGTTCTTTGTCTCCATAAGTATCTCTCCGCCATTCGATTCGAGCGAAGAACTTAGAATACTACTTCGGCCATTCAAAAATATGTCTCCCTGAGCTTTAATCTTTATCTCTCCCGCATTACCGCTACTGGAGGCGCTACTTGCAACGGAGGCTTCATTAAAAATCTCAAAAGAGTCCGCCAG
>JBNKZD010000113.1:0-4517 GCA_050301235.1 Chitinispirillaceae bacterium
CCCTGTGCAAGACAAGCTGCCCCTACAATATCTGCATTTGAAACAAAATGATTCAAATGTCCACCAGCAGACAGAGCATCCATGACCGTAATTGTCTGCATCCAGTTATCACCTCTCAACCAGTCTCCCCATTCATCCAGACAAATTTTTACCTTGTTTGTCGGATCGGCCTTTTTCATTGCAGGGATAATACTATTAAATAAGTGCTGATAAAACTCTCCAGAAAATACATCTGTCATGATCTGCCAGTAGTTTGCAGTAGTAGGATTGTTACTACTGTAACTAGTTCTATAGATATAATCATGAAATTCAATGGCATTCATCTCGTTTGCTATCGAATTATAGTATGAAGGAATCCAGTTATAATTGCCTTCCATAGCACCTGCGGCTACTATAAATTTTAAATCCTTTCCGGCGTCGGTACTTCGCAATTCCTGGAATCTGGTTGCAGTCTGCTTAATTCCATCTGTGTATCCGTTCGTATAATTTGCACCTCCACATCCACCCCAGATTTCATTTCCAACTTTGAACCATTTCAAAGGATATTTCAGATCATTAATGATGTATTGTGCAAAAGCCAGATTACTTGCAGCGTCAGCTCCTGTCGGTTTACCGGAAATCATTGCTTCGGCTCCTGTAAGTTTGCAGAACTGAATAAAGCGATCAACACCTACATCATTTGAGGGGTTTTTGTTATTTTGCCATGAATAGCCGTTCGCAGCACAACCACCCGGCCATTGAGCTGCACCGACACCCGCTTCTTTAAAAGCTTCTATTACATCATTCCGCATTCCATTGGTATTGGGAATGGTCGAACCGGTGCCACAAAAAATACCATTATTAGTCCACTGCCGTCCTAATCTCTCCATCAAAAGCCCGAACACTTCCTGAGCAACCACCGACTTTGCATCACCCACATTAAATGTTGCCGAGCTCTGGCTATACCCATTAAACGCTATCATAGCAGTAAAAATCGCCACGAGCTGCGTTTTACCTTTGTACAATTTCATTCTTTGTCTCCTTTAAGATTAGGTCCAACAGATCTTACTATCACCAGCAACGCAGTTGCGTTAACGTTAACGCAACTGCGTACCCAATAAACATGTACCATTTATGAAAACTATAATAATCGCTTAAATTGTTAAATTAACAACCAAGTTGACCAGTACACAATTATAACTAATATACCTTCATTTTTCGTCATAATGTTATTTTTTTTAAAATGACATATCAAATTATCCATTTCACATTTTTCTATGATTATATATAGTTTCAACATTTTTCATTTTTCATAAAACAGCATGATAATTGAAACTTACTTTGGATTATTACATTTTTTTTTTGATAAAAAAAATAAATTGTTTATATTATATGAATATGTATTTCAGTGATGAAGTCGGATTTTTATCTTGAAAAAAATTACAGCGATACAGCGATACTGTGAGACTTGCGTTAACGTTAACGCAAGCTTATGAAACAAAAGATGTTCGAATGTAGTATCTTAAACTGATTTTAAATAATGTAACTTTAGTATATATTAATTACTTTAATAATTTACAACACAGTTCTATCAACCATTTCTAAGGAGTTGAAATGAAAAAATTTTGGATCGGAGCAGTAAGTTCCTACCTGATATTGGCAGCTGAATCCGCTTTTTGTGGCAGTTTAGATCCATCATGGATGTTCTCTGACACCAGCGACTACCTGTATCAAAATTTCCAGTACTGCGACACAACCCGAACGGGAGATTGGAATTGTTTAGCTCTTAATTCAGGACAGCTTCCGGATTCTGGAGATGCATGGGACAGTACATATATCAATTTTGATTACAAATTAGTAAATGATACCTTCAAAGTTTTTGATGAGTTTGATACAGAACTTATACGTTACCAAGATTATCGCAGATGTGTCGCAGGTTTCAAAACAGCATGGGAAGGTGGAATGGTTGGTTTCCCGCTTCCTCGTTACAAGCACCTCGTTTTTGCTCACAAAGGTCCGAATGCAAAACACAAGGTTACAGTAAGAACCTGGTTTAATGATGGAAGTTGTGGCGCACCATCATTTAATGAGTTCGTCGGAACATTTAATGCATCTGATACATGGAAACTTGACTCAATCGAAATTCCTGAAGCAATCAGGAACAAAGCAGACAAAGAAAGAAATACTTCTCAGTATTACGAATTTGTCTTTATTATTACTAACATTGACGAAAATGACTATACAGAGAGTGAACCATCCAATTTAAAACTGGATGACATCAGACTCACAGGTTACAACCCGATTGATGAGTCTCCCAAATCATCAAAATTCAAACGTGGCGAATCTGTTACTCTTAGTGTAAAAACAACCACTTTGATACCAGGTGCAAGCTATTCTTACCAATGGAAAAAAGATGGTGTTGCTATAGCCGGAGCTACTCAGAAAACCTATAGTGCATCTGCTGCCGGGAAATATACTGTTGAAGTTACAGATGCAACCACCGGATACACATACTCCTCATATTTTGCAGATGTTTCAGAAAGTGGTCTTTGTGGTGGAGGCGCTCTTCTGGCCCTTCTCCCCCCAATAGGCTTTAGAGTTTTCCGCTCAAGGAAAAAGAAAAAACAGTAACTTGGATTTTTTTCGGTTTTACAAAAAAAGGTAACCTCATCTGGTTACCTTTTTTTATAGTGTACCTTTTCCGGCAACCCGAATAAAAACATCTTCAAGACTCTCCCCTTCTCTCACCAGATTTGCAATAGTATCCTGTATAACGATTCGGCCTTTATTTACAATGGCAGCTGATGTACATAGTTTTTCAACTTCAGAAAGAATGTGAGAATTAAGGAGCAGTGTCACTCCACGATTTTTAAGATCTTCAAGAATAATTCGGAACTCCCGGATTCCTATTGGGTCAAGGCCATTTACCGGTTCATCGAGAATGATAATCCCTGGTGAAGCAATCAGTGCAGCGGCCAAACCTATTCGCTGCGCCATTCCTTTTGAATAGGTGCCAACAGCATGCCGTTCCCGTCCTTTCATACCAACGGTCTCAATTACCCGATCGATCGCATTGTGTGCAGCGTCTTTTTTCATTCCGTACAGGAGCGCATGACGCATCAGGTAGTCATACCCGCAAATCCATCCGGGGATCGCAAGGTTCTCGGGAAGATATCCGATATTGCGTCTTGCATCAGGATTTTTGCAGGGTATCCCATTAATAAATGCTTCACCGGAAGTCGGGTGGGTAAAATCAAGAAGGATCCGTAAAATAGTAGTCTTCCCTGCCCCATTAGGTCCAAGGAGCGCAAAAAACTCCCCTTCTTTGATTTTTAAATCAACATTCTGCAATGCAGTTATTGTTCCGTAGTTTTTTGTTACATCTTTTAGTTCAATCATGATATACCTTCTGTTAGTTCTGAAAGGTCATTGATTATCCAGGTAGGTTTCACTGCAAGTGAATCGAGAGCATTTGCACTCCAACTGACAAATGCTGTATCCACTCCGGCGCTGCTGCCACATTCAATATCAAATGTCGCATCCCCGACAAAAATGGTTTTATCGGTAGTTGCCTTCATCAATTCAAGAGCTTTGAATACGGGCTCCGGGTGAGGCTTATGTTTTTTTGTCAATTCAGGAGTGATCAGATAATCGAAATATTGAGCCAGATCTGTATGGTCGAGAAAAATCTGTATCGAAGGCATCATCCGTGAAGTAACTATTGCGCAATGTTTTCCTGCAGTTTTCAATTTGTCCAATCCCTCAATAATGCCATCAAATGGTTTCAGATACTCCTTGTATACTGACATCTGGTATTCCATATGAATAGCTCTTCGACAGGCAAACTCCTCATCGGTGAGCTTGCCAAAATGAACCTCCATCTGGTCCCGCAATGTCATACCGATATTGGAGATCACCATTTCCGGTACAAGTGTTCTCCCCTCAGCTACTTTAGCGGTATTCATAAAACAGGCACAAATCAATTTCGTTGTATCGAACAATGTTCCATCTGCATCAAACAGATACCAGTTATATTCTTTCACGTATCCCCATTTTTGCCTTTTGGCGTAAGAAAAACACTTGAATCGATTTCAATCACAATGTGAGTGCAACACGGATCTCGCAGTTTCGCTTCGCCTCTCTCACGTTCGACAGGCAGTGACCACCCCAACCCTCTCTCCATTCGGTGGAGAGAGGGAGTCATATATTCTACTCTTTCCCAGTCTCCATTCACCAATGGAGAGGGGGCAGGGGGTGAGACGAATGCGAAATGTGAGTTCGCCGCATTTCTCTCACAATCAGCAGAAATATACATCACTACAGCGTTCAGGGTTCAACGTTCAACGTTCAGAGTTCAAAGGATGAGAGTCCAGAACGCTTTGAACCTCATCTTTTGTGCCTCGTCAGAAGAATTTATGGGTACATTCCGGTAAAGGAAGATTCCCAAGCTTATGATATAAAGCATATTTCAATGTTTCATATTGACGAAAACCATACGATTTTCTGATAGTGACTTTAGCATTGTTATTTAGAGCCTC
>JBNKZD010000114.1:0-3690 GCA_050301235.1 Chitinispirillaceae bacterium
CTACAGTAAGTAGTGGAACCCTGCGCAACACATCGGTAGCATCCCCGCCTACGGTTGTTTTATCCTGATCAGCATTATAAACAATCCGGTCTACCTTATCTTCTACAAGCGCTCGTTCTCCTTCAACAACCACTTCATCAAGCTGGACGCTAACACTGGTAATATTCAATTTGCCTACATCATAGGATTCACCTTTACCGGTAATTTCAAACGGACCCTTTTCCAGTGTCTGGAATCCAATGAAACTGACACTCAGGGTATAGGTTCCTTCTACAATATCCCGGATTACAAAAGAACCCTTATCATCTGCAACCGTTCCGTCGACTATGCGTTTACTGTTCATGTCAACAATTGAAATTGCAGCATATGGAACTGGCTCCTGGTTCTCATCCAGGATAGTTCCTGAAATTTTTCCGTAACCCACTTTTTCCTGTTTGGATGCAATCCCGGGAGGTGGCCCATTCTGTGCGAGCAGGTCCTCTGCTATGAAGATGCTAAAAATTGCACAGAGTGAAATAAGTAATTTTTTGTTTATAGTTTTCATCAGTTGTTAAGTTCTACAGCAATATTGACGCTATTACAGGCATTTTGTTTAACGGGATAGATAGAGAGTCTTAACATATCGACAGTTTGGGAGATTCTATCGACTATTCAGTCATTTTACCAGATGAAACCTGTTCATCTAGTGTACTGGGGAAACCATCGATATTTATGACTTCCTGGTCGATAAACAGAATGGATGCGGAATTTTTTATATACAATTAACGTACTTGGTACTATGATTCAGCGGAGAACCGGTATTGAATATCTGTCCATTGGTTTACTTTGGGTTTTGGTGCTGTCACTCACACCGATGAGCTTTGATGTGAGCTGGCCGCCGGAATTCTGGTACCGGCAGTTTTTCTTTGCCTTTTTGTTAACACTGGCCTATTACATGCATGCCAGGTTCTTCCTGCCCTATCTTCTTGACAGAAATAAATTTCTGTTTTACGCATTGTCGGTATTCGGCATCATTACCGCCGTGCTGCTGCTGGTTCATTTTTTTGAGGATCAGGTTGAACTGCCCCGGAAGATGCACGAATTGTTTCGTCCTGAAAAGCCGTATAACCCGGCAAATCGCCGCGGACCCTTTGATTTTACTGACTTCTTCCTGATCCTTTTCGACCTCAGCCTTGGTGTTATCGTATTCCTGGTACGAAAACGACAGAATGAGCAGGAAATACGTAAGGAACTTCAGCAGCTCCAGGTACGTACTGAGCTTTCCTACCTGAAGGCGCAGATCAATCCGCATTTTTTCTTTAATACCCTCAATAATATCTATGCCCTTACATCCATCGATGTAGAAGCCTCCCGAACAGCATTGCTGAAATTATCCGCTATGATGCGCTATGTGATTTACGAAGGTGAATCACGAAAGACCACCGTATCAGACGAGATCAGCTTCATTGAAAATTATATTGAGCTGATGAAACTCCGTCTTTCGAAAAAGGTGACGCTGAAGTTCACTAAGCCTGCTGAAGCCAGTAATTTACCCATTGCACCGATGCTGCTGCTTCCTTTTGTAGAAAATGCATTTAAACATGGCATCTCTTCTACAGCGACCAGCGAAATCATTATTACCATACAGATCACAGGTACGACACTTGATCTGTATGTTGAAAATCCGATCTTTCCCAAGACCGGGGAACAACATGAACAACATGGCATCGGCATCGCGAATACGCGAAGAAGACTTGAATTGCTATATCCCAATCAATATAATTTTGAGATTGATGATAAAGACAATACCTTCAAAGTCTCATTGCAAATTCAATTATGACAAAATTACGGTGTATTGCACTGGATGATGAACCGCTTGCACTCGCCCTGTTGAAGGAATTCATACTGAAAACACCATTCCTTGAGTTAAAAGGGACCTGTGAAAGTGCTATTGAAGCACTTGAAATTATCCGAAATGAAGATATCGACCTGATTTTCTCTGATATCCAGATGAACGACCTCTCAGGGCTTGAATTCGGGAGGGTTTTAAATGGAATGGAAGCTTCACGGAAGCCACTCCTCATATTTACCACCGCCTATGATCAATATGCCCTGCAGGGTTATAAGGTAGACGCCATCGACTATCTTCTTAAGCCTTTCAGTTATGAGGATTTCTTAAAGGCGGCAACAAAAGCATTGAACTTTCGACAATCAAAACCGGTGGCAGTAACAACAGCTGCACCGGCAACTAACTTCATCATGTTCAAGGTGGAATATCAACACGTAAAGGTCTTCCATGATGATATTCTCTACATAGAAGGACTGAAAGATTACGTGAAGGTTCACATCAAAAATCAAACAAAGACACTTCTCTCGCTCATGAGCCTGAAGAATCTGGAAGAGCGGCTGCCACCGGATAAATTCATGCGGATTCATCGCTCCTTCATAGTAAATCTCAATGAAGTAAATACCCTCGGGCGAAATACGCTCACCATCGGCACACACGAAATCCCGATTTCAGATAGCTACAGGGATAAACTTCATGCCTATTTTAATAGTGAATTATAAAGGCGAGATCAGCAGTGAATATTCATAAATTCGGTTCGTGGGCAATGATTGCAGGTGCAGCAGAAGGTCTGGGTGAAGCATTTGCCATAAGCCTGGCTTCGCGAGGAATGAATCTGTTATTATGTGATCAGCAGGATTCAAAGTTGTACGCGCTGCAGGAGAAACTTATTTCCCAATACAATATTGAGGTCGAGACCATTATACTCAACCTGGCAAACCCGGACAGCAGTTCAAAACTGATGGAGGCAATGCACAGGCTTGATTGTGGATTTTTAATTTATAATGCGGCCTACGGACCGGTCATTAAATTTAAGGACTGCTCATCAGATGATATTGATACCATCATCAACGTAAATATTAACACTCCGACACAACTGATCAGGACCTGGCTATTACAGCGTAAAGAAAAGCCCACAGGAATTTTGCTGGTTTCAAGCTTCGCAGGTTTTCGCGGTACCAACTATATTATTCCCTATGCGGCATCAAAAGCGTATTTGTGGAATTTCACCGAAGGTCTGCACTATGAATTCAGGGGATCTCCCTTCACTTTTGGGGTATGTTGCCCGGGTGCAGTTGCAACCCCAAATTATATAAAAACGAAGCCGAATGCGTTCTGGCTTTCACCGAAGCCAGCAAAACCTTCTGAAGTAGCTGAATATACCATTCATAAATTCGGTAAAAAAGTATTCATTATGCCGGGCAGACTGAACCGTATTTCACATTTTCTTATGAGCAGGGTCCTGCCAAGGTCCTGGGCCACGGGATTGCATAACTTCGTCATGCGCAGGATGTATGAGCCTCTAAGAAGTGGTTCAAATGGCGAATAGCACCCATTAAAATCATAAAATTTACTTAGGTAAAGATATTTTAGGCTTTAAATAAAAACAAAATTGTGTATATTGAACCCTGAATGTTCTTTTTTCAAGATCTGAAAACAGACGTCAAACCACTACTACTAAAAACGGACTTGTTACAAATTAAGATCAGTCATCAACTGTTTACAGCAGTTTGCGCAGTGTTGATTTTATTTTCAGCCGGATGTGATTCTCCGGAATTGGATGAGACAGCCTGTCGCTCCTCAATTTTCGAGGGTGATGTCATTTTGAAAACCCAGAATGATGTCATTACATTCGGTAATACATG
>JBNKZD010000115.1:0-5923 GCA_050301235.1 Chitinispirillaceae bacterium
TAAAACTTATTAAACGTGATGAAAACGGAAGATTTCAACTCACTGATACAGCTATTACAACCGGTGAAGCATGGCGGTCGGTTGCAATAAATGCATTTCAGGAACAGACAATCAAACTCTCTCAGGAATCATTGGAACGCCATAACAGAGCTTTTCGCGATATTTCTACTATTACAATGAATATAAATGCTGAAAATTTTGAGGAGATACGAAACCGTATCACCGAATTTCGTCGATCGTTAATAGCGTATGTTGGAGAAAGTTCCAATCCCGACCGGACGTATCAGTTAAATATACAGCTGTTTCCTTTAACTGATGTAAAGGGGGGGAACCAATGAAACCCGCTAAATCGTTTCTTATTTTGATTTTATCAATTTTATACTGTACATTTATGTACGGATGTAATAAAAATTTGGCGGGTGCGACTACTGAAACAACCAACGGAGTTACCGGTTCAATTCTCAATTCTGATAATTCAGTTTCTCAAAACACCATTGTTACACTTTACACAGAAAACTATGATCCGGTTGCAGATACATCTGAAACGAAATCATTTACCGACACCACAGATGCTTCCGGTAAATTCATGTTTAAAAAGATCACTCCCGGAAGATATGTTATTGTCGCCCGCAACAAGACTTCAAACAACAGTTCCTGTATCAGGAACATTGAAATAATCGAAGATTCTTTAATAACAATACAACCGTCAAACCTTTCTGGTACCGGATCGATATCCGCAGTGTTTTCATTACATGGCGGAAACGATATCCTCGGGTATATTTACATACCTGGAACAGATGTTTTTACCTATGTAGGCAGTAACGGTCCGGTATTGCTCAACAATATCCCTTCAGGAGTTATCACTGAGGTAGTTTTTAAAAAGAGTAATGGCCAGAAATCAAACATAATCGATAAACAACTCACACTTCAACCGGAACAACACGTTATACTCGAATATCCATTGTGGAAAAATTCATGTAAAATTGTGCTCAATACATCATCATCAGGTGCAGGAATCAACGCAGATCTGTATAATTTTCCGGTACTTATACGACTTGACAATTCAAATTTTACATTTACTCAGACACAACAGGACAACGGTGCAGACATTTTCTTCTCCGGACCGAATGATAAAATTCTTCCTTCCGAAATAGAATATTGGGATGCTGCAAAAGGAACTGCTGCACTCTGGGTGAATGCTGATACATTACGAGGTAATAATGCTGATCAATTCATAACCATGTACTGGGGAAATCCGGATCCGTCGACAAACCCGAATACAGCTGCGGTTTTCGATACCGCATACGGGTTTCACAGTGTATGGCATCTTAATGAGTCATCCGATACTGTCTATGATGCTTCAATTAGTCAGTTTAAAGGAATTCGCAAGGGTGCTGTTCAACAGCAAAGTGGACTTATCGGTTATTGTCAGAAATTTTCTGATCAAAATGGGTATATTGATTTAGGCTGTATCGGTAATCCTGAAAAACGTGATCTGACAGCCAGTGCCTGGATAAAAAGAGGGAAATCTACTGGTCTTCAAACTATTTTTGCGCAATCAAATGGAGGGAATCCTTCAACAGTCTACGGTTGGCTTTTACAATTCGATGTCCAGAATAACCTCCACTTTTTCTCGTCGACCGCGGATGGTGTAATATGGGGAAAAACTACGGGAGCATTCGAAATCTGGTCAACAGGCGATGCTGTTATTGGTGATACTGCCCAATGGCACTATGTAGTAGTTATCTTAAACCGGTCTGCCAATCGAAATTGCAAATGTTATATCGATGGTATAAATGTCACATATCAAACCTCTGGTGAAGTTTCAGAACTGGCAGGGATTATCAATAATCTACCATTGATGATAGGTTCCGAGTGTGATTCTGATTATCCATTTATCGGAAGTATAGATGAGTGTACCATCTCATTTACCGCCCGCTCCGATGCATGGATAAAACTCTGCAGTATCAATCAGGGGGCAAATGATAAACTGGTGCAGTTCAAATAATTCTTAAAACTGCTCAGTCACATCATCAGTTTCGATAATAATTCTTACCCTTCCGCCCATTCTATCAATCTGAACTGTGTGCTCGTTTGTGTCGTTATAATAAATCTTAACCCCTTCACGGGTTTTAAGTTTGAATTGACCTTTTTTAAGTGTATGACGGTTCACGACAAACTGTTCACCTTCAAGATCATCTGCCCGAAGCATATTCGAGAAGGTCTCACGCACCGAATCATTACTGATATCTCCAAAAACACGGTCATAGTAATCATTCTGTTCGAACATATCCATATCACTTATTGCATCATACGCTTTGGAGCGAACCGTCGTGAGGAATTCATCAGGAAGATCACTTTTATGAGCCTGAGCTGTTTTAATTGCAAGATCCTGAATCTTTTTTGTCATCTCCTGCTCATCATGCATCTTTTTAACAAACAGAAAATTCTTGAAAAAATTGGTAATTTCACTCTTTACTGTTCGATCGATTATGACTAATTGTCCCGGTACGTACTCAAGATTGATAAATGCTGCTTTATGAAGAGCATCCTTTGATTTTGTGAAACCGTTGGTAATCTCGCGAATTACTGCTTTTTTATCATCTTCTAAAGTATAATGAAGTACCTGTTCATGATCATATTTAATTATCGAAAAATATCGCGATGCACCGGAAGAGAGTAATATCAGCATAATTACGCCAGGTTTGATTTTTTTATCTTCATGCTGATGAAATTGAACTGCCAGCTCCTTTGATATCTCCACAAAGGTACTCTCATCATCAAGGATCGTCCGCAACTGCTGTTCTACCGGTGAATTATCCAGAAAAACAAATGGATTTCCTTTTAATGTGTCTTTTATTCGCTCAATAAAAAAATCTTCATACCCTTCAACCGGTACCTCATCGAGCAAAACCGGCGTCTCATCACCATGGTGAATAACATGAAAGATAAATTTTTCAATTTTTAACGCACCCAACTCTTCATCACTGATAATTGTCATTGTACTATATCCCTATTTGAAATTTTTGAATAAAGAGGTGATTGCAAAACTCGCCGCCAGCACCCTTCGACTCCTCTCAGGGTGCGTTTTTGAGGCCGTTTGTCGAGCGGAGTCGATACAAACGTGGGGTTTTGCAATAACCTCTAAAGGTTTTTAAAAATAGTTATCGGACACCTTCGACACCACAAAAAGGATTTTTTCTCAGCCGTAAGAATCAAAACTATATTTAATTAATGGTAGCGGAGTTGTTTAAGCTTCCTTGAGGGTAATTGCGACTGTCTGATTGTAAGCATTTAACAACTGAATTTGATCATTCGTTGAATCAATGAATATTCATTTATAGCTGTATGAGTTGAGTTTTAGACGACTTAAATCTGGAGAAAAACTTATGCCCTTCATACAAATCAACGACGTATACCAACACTCGTTATCGTCGGTGAAAAGGATTCCGCGATTCCTGCAAAACAGCAGATTTCTTTGGGCAACGGAATCCCCAACGTGCACACAATTGTATATGCGAAAGAGGGGCACATGGTAGCTGAGGAACAGAAAGAAAATGTCTTATCAGAGATATTAGGTTTCCTCAATAAACTCTCCCTATACAATGGCAACTAGAAAGGCATTAGAACAAAAATGATAATGTTATCTGAAACTGGAGTGTGATAATCTTTAAAATACAGATAATTAAATCGAAAATGGTTTTGTATGAACAAAGAAGTCATGGTGAATATACCTGTAGCAAATGGTTTGTTAAAATTTCTATATGGGAGTCTTCTGCTACAATTTACTCAGGAGGAAGTATTACATCTGTTCTTAAATGCCGGTTTTAAAAAAAATGGTATAGGAATGAAGAATGATGAACTACTGAAACATATTTGGGATGAAAGAAAACAAACCGATCAACAAACTGTCTTCACACTTCTTAATAGCCTAGAATACTTTTTCAACAAACACGACAGGTATGATCTACCGCAATTTATGTATGAGTCTATCATCAAACTTGGCGGTGGTGTTCCATATCCACCTGCAACCAACTTGTGGATACTTGAATCTATTGTCAAATATTTGCTTGCAGCTACTGATTTTCGACTTTTGATTTTACGGCATGCACACAGAGCTACCAAACGTTTAAGTCCTAATGCTTTATGGAAAGTAGTCGACGAGGAGAATCTAATGGGAAACGGTCGTCGACTTCATCTTGCAATATGTCCCGACATTTCGCTTCAGACAATTGCACTCAGCCCTGTCAGCGACATTTTTCTGACACCGGTTTTGAGTTCAGTTCCACGAAAACTTGAACAATCGCCTTTTAGCAATGTTGAATGTATAGCAGAGTGTATGCCAGCAAACACATGCATTGGCGATACGTGCAGCATTGAACAACGAGGTGAACATTTTTTTCTTGATGGCAGCCTTTATGGTGTACAGGTGCCCGTTGATTTCCTCAAAAATAGGTATCCGAACCTCCCAAATATCGAATCAGTTCATACTTTACCCAAACCAATTATGATTAGCCAGGATTACATTTGTCCCAGGCGAAAAAGGAAGGTGCTTCGGGCAGGAGTAATTTATGGGTCTCCCTGGCACATTTTTAAGATTGAATGTAAACGCAAAGAAGTAGTAGACAACTCTGTCCTGAGTATTGCTGCAGAGGATATACTCAATTATCCTTCTAACAAATGGAAATATGTTACGTCTCAACATACTGAATTGATTAATTGTACCGGCAAAAGAACACTGATTTTTACTTATGAACATTCATCCATTTCAATATGGTGCGATGATAAGTTTATAACAAGTGGTACGCAGGCAAAGATTCTGTATCGAATTCTAAAAGATTATGTTCAATTTAACAAAAATTGTATTGAGAGGCGAAGTCTGTTATCTGATTCAAATTTGGTAGCTGATCCTCTAAACTCATGTCTAACAATTAGATTAAAACGAATCAGCAATCGTCTTCATGCAGTCTGCCCAGGATTTAAACTGCAATTCGAAGGTAGAGGTAAAATATCAATAGCTACAACCTGCCGTATTTATATCACTGAACGTTAACTTTTTTTCGTCAGGTACTTTTTGGTACCTTTTCTCCATTTCAATCCCGATTTTATTTTACTCATTTGATGTAGAATTGCCAATTGGTATCATAACGATACTAACCGTTTTACTATAAAAAGTGGTGCTGTAATAACTCTTGTATCCTGGATACCGGTCATGAAGAAATACCGGTATGCACCCTGTTTAATTTCAAACCAGTCAAACTAATGTTAAAAGGAAAAAAATCAAATGCCCAAGATTAAATTAGTACTATTAACTCTAATCTGCATCACAATTGACTCATTCTCAAAAGTTGATATTACAGGTATTATCCTGGCAACAGATTCTATACCTGTTCCTAATGCAAAAGTCTATCTAAAAGGCCAAAATGTTTCAGATACTACTGAAAAATCTGGCGCGTTTCATCTTTTTAAAGACGATGTTGTTGGTAGTAACTTTCAACAGACAGGTAATAGTGCACTATGGTTTGAACCTTCATATAGAAAAGGCTTTTTAAACTTTAGTGTTGTTGAAAAAGAGAGTGCTATTGCGATCAATGTTTATAACCTTTTGGGAAGAACTATTGTATCAAAGAGTTATAAACCTCAAGAAGCTGGCTCGTACCAGCTTAAAATCAACAATTATCTCTCAAATGGTAATTATATAGTTCAGATAGCGTATTGTAATTCAGAACTCAATCGCACTTTTAAAATTAATACTATGGATGATAACAAAAGACAGTTTAATAATTCTGTTTTTAACTCAGCAACAGTAGAATTCGCAAAAGTAAGTCAGATTGTTGATACACTTATAATTGAAGCTTCTGGTTATGCGGGTAAATCTGTCCCGATTTCTTCCTTTGAGGGCAATTTGGACACTCTATTTATA
>JBNKZD010000116.1:0-15851 GCA_050301235.1 Chitinispirillaceae bacterium
CCAGCGCTTTTATCAGTGATGACTGGGCACAAAATCTGCCCAAATGGGCATGGGTACTAAAACGCTGGAATAAACCTGTTATCGCTGATGCCGGCTATGGAGTAAATGGCAGTGCAGCAGGTCATGATTCCAATTGGGATAATGTCAATAATCTAAAAGCAAGAATCGCTGACGGTGTTATCGGTGTATCCCAGTATAACCCCAAAAACGATTGGGCAACAACAATAAAATCAATACGCTCACAACTTCCTGCACCTCCATCTTGTCCATCTGTCGCCATACTATCCCATCCCTATACTACAACAATAAAAACCATCAATGCCATTAAGAACGGGGATCGATTTGAGCTGATCGATTTTACAGGAAAAATTCTGTTTTCTTCAATTATGACCCCGAATTCATTGAACAATTTACAGTCGCATTATGGCAATGGATCGTTTTTTATCAGATCTGCCAATGGTGTTGTTGAAAAGAAGATTTTTGTTGGAACCAAACGTTAAGAGCTGGGGTGGCAGGCATGGGCGTTAAGTTAATTGTTTAATTACAGTTTCTTAAAGAATAATGCAACCCCTACAGGGTTGGTGGTTTATCTTCTCAGTACTGTTTACTACAATAATTTGTGCCCTACAGGCACGATGAGTTGATGAACAAACAACAGGACGCTAACCCTGGAGGGGTTGCATTATTGTAGCATAAAAAAAAATTAAACAGGATTTCATCCCTGGGGATTTATTATCAGGACGGGAACGGTGCTATGATCTGCTTTTATGCAATCCATACCTACTTGAATAATTCGTTTTAAAGATTAACTTAACGCGCATGGGTGGGCGGGGCGACATAAGGACAAAGAGGGAACGATTTCGAATTGCGGACGATCTCCCCTTCCTGCGACATCAAATGCCACTGAGGGGAATGAACGCACCACGTATGTAAGGGCCACGTTGCAACGTGCCCCAACCAACAGATAAAAACCAACCCGGGCGTCCATATTATAAGTAAATTAAAAAGAAAAGAAGAATAATTAGAACTCTAATTCTACTCTTTTTTATCCGCTACATCCTCATTTTCATTATCAATAGTCTTGATAATATGATCGAACATTTCACGATTTTTATCGTTGATGTTAACTAATGCAAGATGTGTCTTGCGAACGAGTGCGCTGATCTCTCTGGGTGTATACTTTTTACTTGAAGGAACTGGACTTCCGGGAGTTGACTGGACTTCATTTGAACGTACGATCTCGAAAATCCGTGTCAGGCCCACATCCTGAAGGTTTTTAAAAATATCCTCGGAGGGGTTGAGCAGTGAAAAAATTATGTGATATTGAAATGTATGACGTTTAAAATGGGCCAGTACCCCAAGACTGGTGCTATCCATATACGTTGTCTGTGAGAGATCAAAATAAACCTTTTTAATAACAACCTCGGTGAGTACACAACCTAGAAACGTGTCAAGATCTGCGCTGACTTCCCAGGTGATTGCACCAATGAGCCTGACCACGCAGGTATCTTCAGTAAGAGTGAACTCCAGTGAACCCTTTAACATCTATAGTACACCTTCAGCAAAAATTGTGACTAACAGAACCACAATATTATATATGCCGCCAATTAAAACCACACTAATCTCGCGGGTCGGTTGTTCCATTTTTGATTGCTGATTTTGATATTTTCCATTTCTTAAGTACTTCAGCAAGATTAACATCTGAACTGGAAAAGCTTTCATCGCCCCCAGAAGTCACCATACCTGCTGATACAATCGATTTTATAGCCATTTCAGGAGTAATATCCAGGTGAATAAGGTTTGATTCCGATGTATACAGGAGAAAACCTGATGTGGGATTTGGTGTTGTTGGTACATATACACTCACAACATCAGTTCCAGTAGATTTCGAGACAGTAGGAATATCCCGACAGGTAATGAAACCAAGACACCAGCTGCCCTCTTTAGGAAATGGTGTAAGGACAACCTGTCCGAACATGTTTTTTTTCTGATTTACAAGAACATCCATTATCTGCTGAAGAGTCAGGAACACCTTATTTAAAACTGGAACACTGACAATAATCGAGTTTCCCAATTTAATAATTTTTTTCCCGATATAATTTTTTGCAACCATACCTGTTACAATAGTAATCGAAATGGTGCACAAAAATCCAACACCGAATGGCAGATCGATACCTGTAAGTGATGGGAATACGCTGTCTACCCATACAATAAAATTATAGATTAAAAAGAGCGACAGGATAACCGGAATTAGAGCAAATGCTCCAGCAAAAAAATAGGATCTGAGACTTTTAACTAACTTCTGCATAAAAAAACCTGTTAAAACAAAAAAAATCGAAATCTTACCACTATTACACTTTTTTTGTGGATAGTATTAAAGAGCAAAAACGAATACCTACTTATATGATATTATACCTTCTGGTATTTGTCCATAGCAGCAATTTCTAAGTACTATTGGATCTAAAATACATTAAATCAAACTTTTATGACTATTAAATTTGTGATTATCAGAGCTTTGTTTATCAAATGAGCACCGCTACTGAGCATATAGTATATTCAACGGCTGTATTTACCACTCGTGTGATGTGATTGAACACTTTTTCTTCAGGGATGCATGTGACAACACAATTTATCAGAAATTTTTGCATAATAGCGCATATCGATCATGGAAAATCGACCCTCGCGGACCGTTTTCTTGAACGTACCGGTACGATTTCCAAAGAAAAAATGCAGGCTCAGGTTCTTGATGATATGGATCTGGAACGTGAGCGAGGCATAACGATCAAATCGCATCCGATCCGTATGATGTATACGGCTGAAAACGGCCAACAGTATCAGTTTAATCTTATCGACACACCAGGACATGTCGATTTCTCGTACGAAGTATCCCGTTCACTCGCTGCATGCGAGGGAGCCATTCTCGTTGTTGATGCATCCCAGGGCATTGAAGCACAAACTTTGACCAATATTTTTCTTGCACTGGAAAACGATCTGGCAATCATTCCGGTAATCAATAAAATAGATCTTCCATCTGCCCGCCCCGATGAGATCCGTAAGCAGGTTGCGGACCTCCTTGGTATCGATGGATCGACCATTCTTGCGTGCAGTGCCAAAACGGGGATAGGAATAGCCCCAATTCTCGAACGGGTACTAACAGAGATCCCTCCCCCTTCAAGTAAAGCTGACGGCCCTCTTCAGGCGCTTGTTTTCGATTCCAAATACGATCCATTCAGAGGTGCTGTTGCCTATGTACGGGTATTTGGCGGAACGTTCAAGCGGGGTGATTCAATCAAATTTCTTTCGAATGGAAGAGAGTACATAGCGGATGAGATCGGGTACTTTCGCATGGGACGGGTTTCCACAGAAGTACTCAACCCAGGTGAAGTTGGCTATGTCATTGCCAATATTAGGACTGTGTCGGACATTAAAACCGGAGATACGATCACCACACGTCTCAACGGAACCACTGTGCCTGTTGAAGGATACCGGGAAATAAAACCAATGGTGTTCAGCGGGATTTATCCTATTGACAAAGATGATTATGAGGATCTGCGATCATCACTGGAGAAGCTCAAGCTCAACGATGCATCGATCAGTTACGAACCGGAGACTTCAGCAGCACTGGGGTTTGGGTTTCGTGCCGGATTCCTGGGATTGCTCCACATGGAGATTGTACAGGAGCGGCTGTACAGAGAATTTAATGTCAATATTATCACTACAGTTCCCAACGTAAAGTACAAGGCTATATTGAAATCGGGTGAAGAAGTATATATCGAAAGTCCAGCCCGCATGCCATCACCGCAGGAGTGTGAATCCATTTTCGAACCGATTGCAAAGCTGCAGATTATCACGCCAACAGAGTATGTCGGTGCGATCATGAAGCTGTGTGATGAAAAACGGGGAAAAATGGGCACCATGGAGTATCTTGATCCGACCCGCGTCTGCCTTCATTACCGTATACCTCTTTCCGAAATGATTATTGACTTCTTTGATAAAATGAAAAGCTGCTCCAAAGGGTATGCATCAATGGATTACGAGTTTGAGGGATACGAAAAAGATGTGCTGGTGAAACTCGATATTCTTATTAACGGTTCCCCTGTTGATGCCTTCTCTTCGATCGTACACCGTGATAATGCATTTCATTTTGGACAATCAATTACATCAAAACTAAAAGAACTTATTCCCCGGCAACAGTTTGAGGTTGCGATTCAGGCAGCTATCGGAAGCAAAGTAATTGCCCGAACGACGGTAAAACCATACCGTAAGGATGTTACATCCAAATGCTATGGCGGTGATATCAGCCGTAAACGTAAACTTCTCGAAAAGCAGAAAGAGGGTAAAAAGCGTATGAAACAGGTTGGAAACGTTGAGATTCCTCAGGAAGCATTTCTTGCAGTGTTAAGCCGGGAGTAATTAACAGTGGCAAATGTTCAGGCAGACAGGATTTTCGATAAACGGGTATTTCTAACAACAAGGTTAGTCAGACTGCTGATCATAGCAGCTGTTGCCCTGCTGATTAAATTTTGTTTCATCGATTCAACAGCCGTTCGTAATGCCCAGATGTTGCCATCCATTTATCCTGGTGATCAGATTCTGGTTTTCAAAACGCCATCCCTTCCTATTGCAAAAAATCTGTTTCGGTTGTCTCTGAATCAGCCCGTTCTATTTGAATTTCCGGGCTCACTCCACAAACGCAACTGTCTGAGAGTTGCCGGAGTTCCAGGTGATACCATTTCAATAGATAGTGGCATAGTAAAAAACAATTCATCACTTTTCAAACCGCCAAAAACCAACCCGGCATTAGATATCCTGCCTGCGGATTACACCCCGAGAGATTACATGGTTCCCTATAAAATTCCACGCCCCGGAGAGATCCTGAATCTAGATTCCATGAGCATCCGGGACCAGTTCTTTGCAATTTCTCTTATCCGCCAGGAGTTACCTAAGGAAACAATACAGTTTGTGGCAAAAGTGATGATAGACGACAGTGTTAGCAGCGATTATATTATTAAAGGGTTTTCGTTGTACTCAGGTTCAT
This sequence comes from Chitinispirillaceae bacterium, assembly GCA_050301235.1. Lineage (GTDB taxonomy): Bacteria > Fibrobacterota > Chitinivibrionia > Chitinivibrionales > Chitinispirillaceae > JAFGIN01. The sequence continues at coordinate 5,039 of JBNKZD010000116.1, forward strand.
TGCCCGAGATACCCGACAGCCTTATGAATTACTGGTTTTTCTGGACCCAGCTGGAGAATTATTTAAAAAGCCTGCATCCTGATAGCCATGTATCACTAACTTTTAATGTAAAACGGCAAAGTAATGAGCTACACAAATACACAGTTAAGAAGCGGCACTACTTTTTACTTGCTGATAACTGGGTTTCAGGGTATGACTCCAGGTACTTTGGTCTGGTGGGGCAATCCAATATTATCGGTAGACCATTTATGATATGGTGGTCAACAGCAAAAATCAGTGGACGAAATTCAATTTCAAGAATCGGTAGAATAATATTATGAGTGATAAAGCAGCAAAAAAAGGTTATTTCGGGAGATTCGGCGGGCAATTCGCTCCTGAAACATTAATGCCCGCACTTGAGGAAGTTGAGAAAGCATTTGAAGCATTCTCCAATGATGACTCATGTCAGAAGGAGTACCTTTCCCTCCTGAAAAATTACAATGGTCGCCCTACCCCTCTCTATTTTGCCTCACGGCTGACACAAAAACTTGGTGGAGCCGCGATCTATCTGAAAAGAGAGGACCTCAATCACACCGGTGCGCATAAGATTACCAATGCACTTGGTCAGGCACTTCTTGCAAAATATATGGGAAAAACGCGCCTGATCGCGGAGACTGGTGCCGGTCAACATGGCGTGGCAACAGCAACTGCCGCAGCACTGCTTGGAATGGAGTGCGAGATTTTTATGGGTACAGTTGATATAGCACGTCAACGCCCCAACGTATTCCGCATGAATCTTCTCGGGGCGAAAGTCGTTCCGGTTGACAGCGGGGGCAAGACGCTTAAAGATGCTGTCAATGAAGCTATGCGTGACTGGACCAAAACGGTTAAGAATACACATTACGTATTCGGATCAGCGCTGGGCCCCTACCCCTTCCCGACAATGGTTCACCTGTTCCAGTCGATTATTGGTAAAGAAACCAGACAGCAGATTCTTGAGCTGACAGGATCGCTTCCGTATGAAGTATGTGCCTGTGTCGGTGGCGGGTCAAATGCTATAGGAATGTTCAGTGCTTTTACAGAAGATAAAAACATTCTTCTCACCGGAATTGAAGCCGGTGGCCATGGTATCGATGGAATCATGCATGCTGCACGGTTATGCAAATCGACGTACTCCCGACCGGGTATTCTTCACGGATCATACTCCTATGTTCTGCAGGATGATAACGGGCAGATTGCAAATACCCATTCAATCTCAGCAGGACTGGATTACAGCGGCATCGGTCCGGAACATTCGTTTCTGTTTGAATCTGGCCGCGTAAATTACACCTATGCTACCGATGAAGAGGCAATCAGGGGATTTACAACACTCTGTGAACTTGAAGGAATCATCCCGGCACTTGAATCAGCTCATGCAGTTGCCTATGCACTTAAACGTGCCCCTCAACTTGATAAGAGCTGCAACTTAATCGTTAACCTCAGCGGACGTGGTGATAAAGATATCTTCTCTGTCGCTGATTACCTTGGAAAATCAATATGACCAGATATGAAAAAACTTTTCAACTATTACAACAGCGCAATGAAGCTGCTTTTATTCCATTTGCAGTTGCAGGTGATCCCGATGTGAGACGCAGTGAGGCGATATTCAAGGCGTATATTGATGCAGGTGCGGATATTCTTGAAATCGGCTATCCGTTCTCCGATCCTGTTGCTGATGGCCCAGTTAACCAGCGTGCCGGAACCAGAGCGATCGATGCGGGCCTGAATCCGGACAGTTTTTTTTCACTAGTTAAAAGTCTTCGACAATACACCGATATTCCGTTCGGGCTATTACTCTATGCAAATATTATTGAACATGTCGGCTATGATACCTTCTGTTCCAGGGCTGCCGATGCCGGACTTGACAGTCTGCTTGTAGCGGACCTCCCCCCTGAAGAATCAGACAAACTTGAAACAGCGATGAAAAAAGCTGGTCTGGGAAGAGTATTTATTATTACCGAACTGACCCCTCCATCACGAATTAAAATGATCTGCGATCATGTAGATTCATTTATCTATGTTGTAAGCCGTCTGGGCGCAACAGGAACAAACAGCGCGCCGAGTGATGCGATCAAAGATACCATAAATAAAATTAAAGCTGTGTCCGGCAAGCCATGTGCAGTTGGATTCGGAATATCTACCCCGGAACATGTCAGAGATATCACAGCTACTGGTGCTGAAGGTGTTATTGTGGGTAGTGCTTTAGTCTCGATGATCGAGCAACATAAAGATGATACCGATTTTATTGAAAAACTGAAAAAAACGGTTGCTTCGTATAAAGCCGGTACGATTAAAAACCGGTGATTGATTTCATACTAACAGAAAGAGCTGCCATACTATCATATGTCCGACAACTCTATTCATCTCTCGTATATAGCCGCACGTCTTGAAGCACTTGAGGAGACGATCATTTACAAACTGCTTGATCGTGCGCAGTTTGCCATTAATAAAAATGCCTATCTCCCGGGACACAGCGGATTTGTCGGTAATGTTCAGGACAGTCTTTTTGATATCAGACTATCGGCTCATGAGACAATGGATGCTCATTTTGGACGTTTCAGTGTTCCTGAAGAGCGTCCGTTTACCGGGAATCTTCCACAATCAAAACGTAAAGTGTCTATCGATACCAGTTTTCTGTCAATAAGCGATTTTAATCTGGTGAATTTGTGTCCTGCAATCAAAACCGCATATCTGAATCTGTTACCACAACTCTGTCCTCAGAATGATGACGCTCAATACGGATCGAGTGTTGAACATGATGTTTTCGCGGTTCAGTCTATCAGCAGGCGAATTCACTTTGGGTCATTTTATGTTGCCGAATGCAAATTCCGCAGCGATCCTGATGAATATACCAGTATGATCAGAGCAAACAATCGTAAGGGACTTCTGGACAAACTTACAAGAAAAGATGTTGAAGATCAGATAATTCTCCGGGTATACGAAAAGATATGTTCCATTCAGAAAGATGTCAACAAACTTGTACGGCAGACTATCGATCCCGAAATAATCATGACCTTTTACAAAGATACAGTCATCCCCCTGACAAAAGAGGGGGAAATACTTTACCTGATGAACCGGCAGTTGTAATGAATGATCAGTAACACCTCACGAATCGGTATCTACAGTACAGGACTCCTTGGTGCATCAATAGGCCTGTCATTAAAAGCATCCCGATATTCAGGTACGATCATCGGCTTTTCCTCCCCGGAATCTCTTGCAATTGCACTGAAATCGGGAGCGATCGATCATGGGTTCAGTTACGACCAGCTTGAAGAACAGGCTCAACACCTTGATATTCTGTTTCTCTGCTCCCCTATTAAAGCAATTATCACTACTATCGGAACACTTTCCAGATGCAGACTTAAAAATGGTTGTATCATCACCGATGTCGGAAGTACCAAACGGGAAATAGTTGCTGCAGCCAGCGCACTTCCATCACATGTTAATTTCATCGGTGGCCACCCCATGGCCGGATCAGAAAAAAGCGGTCCCTCAGCTGCAGATCCTCTTCTGTTTCAAAATGCAGTCTACGTTCTAACGACGCAACACATCGTTTCAGAAGATGTTCTGAATGATTTTTCTCTATTCCTTCAAAAACATCTGGGCTGCCGGACACTACAACTGGAACCTGCTGTTCATGATTCCATAGTTGCTGCAACCAGCCATATTCCGCACCTGCTTGCAGTTTTACTGGTAAATCATGTTCGTGATATGGAACAGCGTGTTCCTGGCACACTGGCATTGACTGCCGGTGGTTTTCGCGACATGACAAGAATCGCATCTACCCGCTTCCCAATGTGGAAAGATATTTTTGAAACAAATCTGGACGAGGTCCTTCACCAGATCGATGATTGTATAGCTGCATTGCATGATATAAAACATCGTCTCAACAATGATACTGTGGGTGTCCTTTTTGATTCTGCAAATGCAACAAGATCAAAAATTGCACCTTCCAACAAGGGCTTTTCAAGCCAGTTGTATGAGATTTGTGTCGTTGCTCCTGATGAACAGGGGGTTATTGCGAAAATCTCCTCTATTCTTGCAGGTCAAAGCATTAATATTAAGGACATGGAAGTACTTAAAATTCGTGAAGGTGAAACAGGAACTATAAGGATCGCATTCGAAAATCAAACAACAGCAACTCAGGCGGCTTCATTGCTCAGCGATCATGGATTTCCATCATATGAAAGGAATTGATTCACGTGCTCACAGTAAAACCAGCAAAATCGATGAAAGGTACCTGGCAACTGCCACCAAGCCCTGATCTTTTTGTTCTCGCAACAATACTGTCCCTTTCTTCCCGGAGAGCAATTCAAATCTCCCCATTTACAGATACTCCACTGATTCATCAATGGATCGATGCGCTTAAAGGGTTGGCACAATTTGAACAGGTTGAAAACGCCTGGAAAATATCACCTGTACTTGATGATCCGTCACAGTTTATTCATATTTCAACTCCGGTAATTCCCTATCGGGAACTTGTAATATTCGCACTTCTTGGCATGGGTAAAACAATTGCATTCTCATCCATTTCAAATAAGCGCCTGGAGTCCTGGAAAGTGCGGGCGAAGCGATATGGAATCGATTTGAGTATCGAATCGTTCGACGGTAAACCGGGGCTTTCGATAATCAACCGTCCCGATGAGTTTGCCATGGATAGGTTGCATAATGAAAATGATCTCTCACTGCTCCTGGGTTTGGCAGCCGGACTCAATGGAACGCTTTCATTCCTGATCTCATTTCCATTTTCCAGCCCGCTGCGTACGATCTCGTCTATTTTCGGGTTTGACATTCTGGTAAAAAGCACAGTCGAAAAAGAAACTGATCCGATGGCCCGAAGAATAAAACTCCTTCAAAAGAAACCTGCAGTGTCAAATGGAATACAGTATCTTTTCTCTGCCGATTTTCATCGTAAAGAGGGGGATTCTGCAGTTATACCAGTAACGCTTCCCGGAGATGAGATTCTCAGTGCAATTCTGTTAACTGCCCGATGCCTCATTCAGAAGGGATCGTTTGTTCTGGGGAATATTCCACTTGAGACCTGGAGCGCACCGGTATTAAATTTCATCCGAAAAATGGGTACGAAAGTGACTGCACAGGAGAGCGGAAGAACATCATTCGGTTCGATCGGATTACTTTCCATGCAGAAAATCGAACTTACCGGAAGAAAACTCGACTGTAAACCCCTCTCCAGTTACGAACCCTACCTCCCACCACTTATAATTCTTGCCGCATTCGCGCAGGGTCAGTCAGTTTTCCGAGGTCTTGATGATCTTCGTAATGATGATCCTGATGGAATTGACCTTTTAGAAAGCTGTATTCGTCGTCTCGGCGCCCGTCATGGGGAGATGCCTGATGGGATAGTTATGGAGGGCGGTAAAGATTTCGATGGTTTCGATTTTGAATCAGCTTTTTATGCTGAATTATCAGCAGCATTTGCTATCGCAGGTCTTCATTGTGTCGGTACAACGGCAATTAACGATGAGCACATTCTTCAGCGATGGCCAGATTTTGAAACTATTTTAACAACATTATTTGAACCCAGGTCGTGAAATATGAAACCTGTCAGCGCATTTGGTATTGTGGCTTACAAAGAGAACCCGGAGATTAGAAGTGTCCTTGACCGGATCCATGTATGGTCACAGCAGTCCGGAGCGCAGGTACATTATCATCCATCGATTCAGAAACAACTTCCTGTTGGGGTGCAGGCTCACTCATCAGAGTGCGAATTTCTTGATGCGACTGATGCACTGGTATCTATCGGAGGAGATGGGACATTTCTTTCGGTTGCTCATATGTGCCGTTTTGTACAGAAACCGATCATAGGTATCAATTTGGGTGGCTTGGGTTACCTTACCGACATTGGTCCTGATGATATCGAAACAAGTCTCTCTCAAATGGCCAAAGGGAATTACCGGACCATTAGCAGAATGGTACTTGAAGCATCTCTTTACAGAGATGGACAAAAGATTGTTACCTATCACGCGCTCAACGATATTTTTATCAACAGAATAAATACAACAAGAATGACTGCCATTTCAGCATGGTATGGAAACGACTTCATTACCGATTTTTTTGCAGATGGAGTAATCGTTGCAACCCCAAACGGATCGACCGCATACTCGCTTTCTGCAGGGGGGCCGATTGTCGAACCAAATGTAAAAGCATTTCTCCTTACGCCGATCTGTCCGCATTCATTAACCGAGCGGCCGATCATATTACCATCTGACAATGTGATAAAACTCGTTGTAAGTGAAACAAACTCTGATTGTTTACTGAGTGCTGATGGACTGGAGTCAATTCAGCTGCAATACAATGACGAAGTCATCATCCATTATGGTGGCGATCAGACTAATCTTATACAGTTAGCTGAACGTTCATACTTTTCCCTTCTCCGGAAAAAACTTGACTGGGGAAAAGCATACAAAAACCGGATATTACAATGATACAGGAACTTCACATTAAAAATCTTGCACTTATCGACCAGCTCAGTCTCGAGCTGGAGAGTGGCCTCTCTGTATTTACAGGAGAAACCGGTGCCGGTAAATCGATTCTTCTGGGCGCAATCGGACTCGTTCTTGGTGAGCGTGCATCAGCAGATATGATACGTAACGGGTATGATGAAGCTGAGGTCTGTGCGACGTTTTATCTTGAGAACATTCCTCCTGTCATTGCCAGAGAACTGAGTGATCTGTCAATCGAACCGGAAGATAATCAGCTTATCATCCGCCGAAGAATTACACGCAATGATCGTAATAAAATCCATATCAACCAGATTCCGGTTCCTCTGAATACGTTAAAAAAACTGGGAGATTACCTTGTCGATCTTCACGGACAGCATGAACACCAGTCGCTTTTAAATGAACAAGCGCATGTATCGGTCATCGATGCACTTCCGGGAGTCTCATCTTTAAGAATTGCTTACGACACTGCGTTCAGGGAGTATGAAAAAGTAATTACAGAACTTGATGCGCACCGTAAAAGGACAGAAAAGCTTCTCGAAAAAAAGGATTTTCTTGAATTTCAGCTTAAAGAGATACGTTCACTCGATCCTCGTCCCGGTGAAGAGGAGGAACTCGAGACTGAATTATCCCTGCTGTCATCAGGACTTGAACGATCCACCTGTTCAGCAGAAATTATCGAGCTTCTCAGCGGTAATGAATCCTCGATTCTAAAGATGATTTCACAGTTGAGAAAGAAAATCGATACGCTTTCAAAATATGATTCAGCGATTGAACCATGGAGTGACGAGATTGACAATGCAAGCTCGGCGCTCAAGGAGCTTGACTCATTTTGCAATTCTTATATCACGCGCATTGAAGAAAAAAATGATCCGGCGAGAATTGAGTTTATCAACTCCCGTCTTTCAAAAATCCAGCGACTCAAAAAGAAATACTCCTCATCGCTTGAACAGCTTTTAGAGCTGAAAAAGTCCCTGGAAAATGATCTTGAAGCAATTAATAACTCACAGAGTGATGCATCAGAGCTACAACAGAAAGTAGACAAATGTTTCAAAATGTGTATGGATTCAGGAAAAGAGCTGAGTGCGGCCCGCCAAAAAGCAGCCAGTTCTTTTGATCAGAAAATTTCATCCATGATGTCATCACTGGGATTTACCGGTGGAAAACTTTCCACGATATTTACTTCACAGAAAAACCCGACAATTGATGGTTTGGAAACGATCCGTTTCTTCTCCCAGACCAATCCCGGTGAACCACTTCTTCCCTTAAGCAAATCTGCATCTGGTGGTGAAATTTCCCGTATAATGCTTGCGATTAAAACGGTACTTGCAGAACATGATAACATTCCAGTACTCATTTTCGATGAGATTGACACCGGCATCGGCGGGGTAATCGCTTCAGAAGTCGGTAAAGCGCTCCTTCAGTTAAGTAAAACGCATCAGGTACTCTGCATTTCCCATCTTCACCAGGTAGCATCTGTCGGACAGCACCATTTCAAGGTATTCAAAACAATCAGTGCAGACAGAACGGTAACCCAGGTTGAACAGTTGGATAATGACGGAAGAGTATCTGAAATTGCACGAATGCTTGGTGGTGTTTCGGATATTACTGTCAAGCATGCACAGTCGCTTCTTGGGATTTAATGAGCGGAGGAAGAAGACTGGGGGACTGCAATGTCATAGCCTAAAGGTTGACAGCTGTTCCTAAAGGTGACTTCGAGAGCCGCAGCCACCGTTGGTTGAGGTTCTCGAAACCAACAATTATTGCGAAGAAAGCTTAATGCAATGACATTGCTGGGGAAAATGTGACATGGTGACAATCGGGAAATTAAAAGAATACAATTTAGCCACCAAACGCCTTACCCAGATAAAAACCTCCAAAGAAATCGAATCCAAATAATGATGTACTTTTATCCTCTCTAAAAACAGCTCCGGAAACTCCTGGTCCACATCCAAATCCGATTGAAAAGCTGCGTGGTAATTCCCATCTATAACCTCCATGCAGATTGATAGAAATATTTCGTGACATTTTAAAATCCCTCATGTATCCGATATTGGGTGCAATAAACCAGCCATTAAAAGCTTTTTTTGAATAAAAATTCATCCCCAGGTAAATCGTAATTGAGCGCAAGCCAGGCTTGCGAATTTCATCACTTAAAAGACCTGAGATCCCCAGAGTTCTGCGATGTTTGATTGTACGCTCAAATGCCAGTGTAAATGTTCCTCCTAATGGTAATGCCAAATCGGTATATGCGAGGAATAACCGTTCCGGATCTTTTACTGGAATTCCGGCAGATGAAGTGTCAACCTTCGCTGTATTGGCAGTAGTTACCGTCAGTGGATCATCTGTAATGAGTATATCTTCATCGATACTCTCCTGCGCAGCAATTGCAACGATGATCGTCAGCATGATAATCGTCGATTTTACAATAAACACAACTCCTCCAGACAAAGCAATTTATCCGCAAAGTTTATCCCGTAGTGGTAATATATGTATAAAAAATCGTGAATCAAAGAACAACCTTGTCCCGTAGGGACAAAATATAATCGGCGATTCTTGAACATACCCGGATGCAAAATCTATATTAAACTCATAAGTAAAAGGAAACAAGAATCGTTAACCGTTCACAGGTGCATATCTATGTCAATTTTTTGAACCTTTGTACCTTTGAACCTTTGTACCTTTGAACCTTTGAACCTTTAAACCCTGAACCACAACTAAAGGATACCCATGTTAAAGAAACTTATCTTACCATTAGTTATTTCAGCCATTTCATTACTTGCAATTTCCTGTGCTCCAGGTGAAGTCGTTATTAATCCGTATTATAAGAATCCATCCTACAGCGAACCATCACTGGTAATAATTTTGAAGGATAATCCTATCATCGATTATGAAGGCAATGTAGAACCGGAATTCGGCCCAGGAGACCCCAAAACACTTATATCCAATTTTTTTAAAAATCAAATTATCAAAGACATTCGCGCTCAGACGTCAATTAAGGATATCCAGTTTGATACATGTTCCAGTATGGGATCTTATGACCACCATGAGATTAGTGCCGGAAATAGTGGTACGCAATCTATTGCAGTTCTGGGAAAAGGTGGGTTATACACATGTCGCAATATCAATCCAACCTACGTTCTCACCCTTTCTGATATTTTTATCGGCACAACATTCGAAAACCATTATTATCCCGGTTATATGGGACCAAACGGAATGATGATGGGTGATTATTCGCCAACATCCAAGAAATTATCCTATAAAGCACTGGTTACGCTCTTTGATAATACTGCCAAAGAGCATGTTGAATACGGATATATAAATCAGTCTGCACAGGGATTTTTTCCGGTTATTACTATCGGCGTCTGGAAATCGGTGAGTAATAGTTTTGTGAGCAGGATTTTTTCGGGGGTTCAGCTTTAAACTACTTTGTCAAATTGCTACATCGCGTCGGAGGAATAAATAAATTTACATAAGCATCTGTATATACTTTTTCTTATCATTCTCCCATCAACATCGACTGAACACACTGAATACCACGGAAAAAGAATTTCAGTAAAATTGCCCAAATTCACTCAATTTCAGCGTATTTCTTCTTCAAAACAGTTTTTGTCGACATTTTTCACCATACAAAGACATCTAAAACTGTTTTAAAAGTTTATATAGCATAATAAAAGCCGTTTAAAACTCCACTCTGTATTATCATTTATTTAGTACCTGAGCTCTGCGATTTCTTGACGACATAAGTTAAAACTATTGCGCTTTATGAATTGGGCTTAGTTGCTATTGCAATTTACTATTGTCGTAACATATCTTTTTATTAGAGAAGAGTAATTTGGGAGGTTAAGGTTTAGGTTCAGGAAGATTGAGGGTGAGGTTTAGGGGTGAGGGCTGAGGGCTGTAATTATCATTTTTCTATATATATTGATCGTTTTGAGAGATTTGTTGCTGTTATCGGGGTTTCTTTTCTGGTGTCTTGCGGTGTGAGATGCTGATCTCCGGATTACCTTTTTTGACAAGCTTTCGGACGTGACGGGGGAAAGGTGCGTCTGGTTGCGATGTCATTTAGAAGAATTTTTCAAAATTTTGGGCGTTCCTCTCAATAATTTTTTGGTATCGCAGCAGGGGGAGAGGCTTGCGTTGTAGCAACGCACCCTCCCCCGCAAAAAGCCAAATACCATTGTTCACATTAAAGCATTTCCGCAGCAATGGTATTTGTCTTTTTGACTCCCCTCCCGATGCGGGTATGTTTGCCACGATAAATTCTTCCTGTCGTCAGAATTTGTGGTCAAACCTCCCACAACGCCCTCTTTTATGGATTGTTTTTTATATCG
>JBNKZD010000117.1:0-15169 GCA_050301235.1 Chitinispirillaceae bacterium
CTCGCGACACACTTACCAAACCGGGTACTGTGAAAATTCCAGAAAATTCATACTTTCAAATTCCACAAAGCACTGATAAATTTACACAAAGTATTTTTTCATGGTTTACAGCCCCTCTGTCATCACCTCAATTATCTTCTGCACATGCACTTCCACAGTATCAATCACCGGAATCGAAAAATCCTTCTGACCAATAATTAAAGGTAATTCTGTACATCCCAGAATCAGTCCATCGATGTTATACTGATTTTCAAGAGCCTGCACAATCTTTATCAACTCCAGCTTTGTCTCATCCTTAATTATTCCGAGTTCAATTTCAGAAAACAACTTTTGATGAATATAGTTCTGATGTTCTTCTGATGGCACCACTGTTTCTATGCCATACCGCTGTAATACATCCTGATAAAAGTGTTCTCGCATGGTAAAGCCCGTTCCCAGTAATCCCATTTTTTTGCAGCCCAATTCAGAAGCTCTCTCAGCAGTTACGCCGACGATACTTATAAGAGGCAATGGAGTCAAGTCCTTTATTCTGTCAAAGACCACATGCGGGGTATTGGATGCGATAACTGCAAGATCTGCTCCTGCAACTTTTAAAGACCTTATAGCGGCTGATAAAACATCACATAATATATCCCAGGCATTACGTTCCATAATTGCAATCATTTTGTTCATGTCAATACTGTTAATAATTATTTCAGGATAGCTCCCATCAGTAATCACCTTCCGATAGTCATCAATAATTTTTTTATAATAATCAACGGTCGATTCCGGGCCGATCCCCCCTACAATTCCAATTTTCATACTTGTTCCAATCCCTTGAACAAAAAAAACAGAGAGGAAATCGCAGAGATTAAAAAAGTAGATGAGAAAAAATAATTCTTTTTAACAAATGTATCATTGTTCTGTGCTCTCTGTGTCCTCTGTGTTTTAAAATTCCTTATTTTGATTTGAAAAAACGCTTTAGTTGACGACAATATACAGTCACCTCATAAATATAAATTATTCCAGAAATAACCGATAAATGCCCATATTCCCCGTAATTATTAATGGATGATGAATGACATTCATTATCCACCCAAATCATCACCTGCATCAAACACCGCAATCTTTAATCTGTTTTAACAAAGGAGAGTCTTTTATGGAACGGGAAAAAGTTAATCTGAATACTGCCAGCTATGAAGATATCCGACATTTAAGGATGGTTGGCGAAGCACGTGCACATCATATCATTGACCACAGGCCTTATAAAAACTGGAATGAATTCAAAGACAAAATTCCAGGGATTTCTGAAGGGCTGGTTGAAGATATAAGGAAAAGTGGAGGTTTTCTTGAGTAGGTAGAGTGCCGAAGGAAAACTGGTGATGTCACCAGTTTTTCTCGAAAATATTATCATTGATTACTCTGTTGTTTCATTACAATGGTATTACCTGCGAAATGGCAGCATATATTTTTAATATAACAGGTAACACACTACAACTCTTAAACGTTTTTATTTCATGATACACAAAATCTTTCTTTATATAATTTGTGGTGCAGCTGCACTTTTTTTTATTAGTTGCGCATCCAAAACCACCGGCTACGGTCCCAATTTCTCATCCATCGACTGGAGCATACAAAAAATAGTTATCACAAAACCAGATCTGTATGCGTTTGAAGTATCTGGTGGTGGTATTCCCGAATTCCGTGTTGACTGGACTGGGAGTGCCGAAAGAAACATTACTGACGCGATGATTTCACAGTTGAAAAAGTTTCGTTATGAAGGGGTGCCTTTTACCGATGATGATTCATCAATGAGGATAGATTCCATTACCTCTTTTGTTAAAAATATTGCTACAACAATTAATCGCAACCTGTATGGAGAATCAGCATTTCTGACGCAAATTGACTCATTTACCTATTCTACAGGACCGCTCAACGACTTATGCGATTACTATCAGGCAAACGCTGTCATGTTTATTTTTGGAGCTGATGAACACTATTCACCAAAGCGCGTTGAGGTGTTGAAACGCTCTGCAGCGCTAAAAACCGCAAAATCGATGTTCTGGTCGACTATTTCAATGCTACTTTTTGGAGGAGCGTCATTCAGGACCTATTCAATTATGCCGGAGAGGACTTTTTTGTGTTGTGTTGTTGCTGACAGGTCGGGAAAAATTATCTGGTATAAACGGTATCTCAGTGCTGACGGGCTTAACCTCTCGGTGCCGGCAGATGCGATAAAAGCTACGGAGCAGATTGTTTCAGGATTTAACCACAGGCCAAAACAATGATTCGGAATATACTGTCAATAGCTGAAATGATTAGATTCAAAGCAAATGCGAAAATTTGCATATTCTTCAGCCCCTATCCCGTCCTTCCCCCGTTAACGGGGGAAGGGGCCAAAGGATGGGGAAACGCGAATAATGAGAAACAAGCAAATAAACTCAGATTATTCAGATATTTTGTACTATCATTTTTCATAATCCTGACATCGACCAATGCCTATAATGAGAAAGCAGAAACCGTTCACCGTGAAAGCATTCTGTTCCAGACCAGACTGTATGAACAGCTTTTAGACCGTTCAAATGCGTTTCTTGAAGATTCAACTCTTGATACTTATCTTAACGGGATTTTAAAAAAACTGTATACTGCAAACGCTTTAGATACACAAAACATTCATGTTCGTGTGGTAAAAACGGCTCAATTTAATGCATTCGCAGCACCTCACGGATCAATTTATCTATGCACCGGACTTCTGGCCCGAATAGAAAATGAAGCTCAGCTTGCAGCATTACTTGCGCACGAGATGACCCATATTATCAATGACCATACCAGCCGCAATCTGATCAATGCAAAAAAGAAAGCGCTCACCTCTGCGAATCTGGCATTTGGCCTTGAACTGTTTGCCGGCTCGCTTGCATCATCAATCAGCAACCTGACACTTAAAGCGGCTATTACAGGATATTCCAGAGACCTAGAACGTGAAGCTGACAGTGCAGGCCTTGTCAGGATGAAACAATCCGGATATCCCGCTGTTGCGTTTCGCGATCTGTTCATGATCCTTAAAACCTGGATTGAGCGTTACAATATTAACGAGCCCTGGTTTTTCGCAACTCATCCTGCAATAGAAGAACGGATAGACAATTTCTATCAATTTTCCGGACAGGACACTCTCGAAGACTCATCTGATCAGTATAGCACTCAGAAGTTTAATCGCTACATCAAACCAGTTCTTTTATTCGATGGCACCCTGAAAATCGCTGCTGGAGATCTTACTGCCGCTGAGGAGGACTTTTCACGTGTGCTTTCAATCGACAGTATCAGTGCTGAAGCATTATGTAATCTTGGAACTATTACCCGTCTGCGTTCTGATGAGTTCAGCAGTCATGTGGTAAAATGGTATACGCGATCGATGGACGCAAGTACTCATCCGGAAAGCTCTCAAGCCTGCTGTGAACTGGGTATGTACTACTACAAATTCGGTTTGATCGACAGTGCAGCAATTTTATTAGATCAGTCTAAACAAAATAATACGACAACACCATATCTACCAATAATAGAGGATTATATTTCACGATGCAAAAAATAATCCTTATAACAAGAAATACATGCAAAACTCAACACCATCACCCTTTCCCGAAAGCATCGGGACTCGGGCTGCGCTCTTCAGTTCGATTGTTACGCGGTGTTGAAACAAACTGGAAGTTTTGGATTTACATCACAATTACACTGATCACCATCGTACTATTTAGCGGCTGTGCATCCAGTTGGAAAATAACGCGGGAAACAAGCAAAAACCGTTACTACAGTTTTACACCACCACACAAATGGATGGTTCTCAAACAGGGATCATCAATACTTCTATCGTGTCATGGTACAACACTCGACAGGATATCTATAATCCGGAAAGAGATTATCGAATCTTTTCCTAACACACTTCTGAAAATAACTCCCGGAATGCTTCCGCATGAGCATGGGGAAGTTGTTATAGCACGGGCAATCGCAACACCCGGTGTATCTAATGTGTTTCCTGATGAGATTCGCCCGGCAACCGTTGATGGCATTTCCGGAGTGAAATGTATCTTTAATTACCAGATAAATGACCTGAAATTTACGGATATCGTTTACAGTTTTGTTGATGGTTTTTACCTGTACGAATTGCGATTCAGTGCGACGAGCCGCTACTATTATGATGAAAGCGCAGATGCATTCGAATCGGTTGTGAAGAGTTTCAGATTACGGAGATAGCACTGAATGCGACATACAATTACTCAACAGCTGTTTCTTTTGATAATAGTATTAACTGCATCAGGCCAGAATTCGTTCTTCGACCGCCTTGCAGACTCTGCATGTACCTTAACAAAACAAAAGGTGATCTATGATCCTGAATATACAAAGATCGATTACCCAAATGGTGATGTTGCCGCCGACAGAGGTGTCTGCACTGATGTTATAATCAGAGCTTACCGCAAAATGGGGATTGATTTGCAAAAAGAAGTTCACGAAGATATGAAAAGTAACTCCAAAAAATACCCTCAGCGCTGGGGACATTCGGGTCCCGATAAAAACATCGATCACCGTCGCGTCCCCAACCTTATGACCTTCTTTACACGCCATGGAACGGTCAAAAAAATCACAGGTAATCCGGATGATTACCAGTCAGGTGACATAGTCTGCTGGGATCTTGGCGGTGGTATTACTCACATTGGTATGGTGATCAACAAGCGCTCATCAGATGGAAAGCGATATTTAATCGTTCACAATATCGGAGCAGGTCAGGTTGCAGAGGATATGTTGTTCGAGTATACGATTATTGGTCATTACCAATTTAAAAAATGAAAATATCGAATCTATACATCGCAATATTCTCATTTCGCCTCACCCCACATTCGACTACGCTCAGTGCACCGCCTCGGTCCCCCTCTCCATTAGTGAATGGAGAGGGGGAGATAAAGAGGTAAATGCAATGGCTCTCTTCCTCAACTTAAAGGAGAGAGGGACTAGTGATCGTAAGCCATATGTAAACTCATTAATATTCACTGAAATTGTACATTTACAGTAATCGTTTCATTGTGTCACCGTGGCTACATGCTAAACCGCGTTAGTTCGGACGGCGGGAAATGCCCGGAATGGTAATGCAGGGCATTTGTGTTTTTAGACCCAGGTGGTTCCTCCACCGCAGGGATAAAAATACCGAAACGAAGTGGAGTCCAGAGGAGGAACGGCCCGATAGGGAAACGCCCAACATATCCCTAATAATTCCTAACCTTCAATTATTAACCCGGTAATCTTTCTTTTGGGTTTTAATCCGTTCTAAATTATTTTCTCCATGAATTTCGGCTGATTGCCCACATTCAAACTAAGGTTATACCTGGTCCTGTATCCGGATAGTATAATCAGATCCAGTGCTGGCTCATGTACAATCTTCATTATGGAATAGTGAAATTAACCGTTATTAAAATTGCTCAAAACAGCAGAGAGGGATAGTTATGATTCGAGTCGGATTTATCGGCTGGCGTGGAATGGTAGGCTCAGTTCTCATGGAGAGAATGCAGGCCGAAAAAGATTTCAGTGGGTTCGAGCCGGTATTCTTCTCAACATCACAGGTCGGAGCAGCGGGCCCATCACTTGGTTTCGATGTGCCACCGCTTCAGGATGCATACGACATCAAAGCATTGTCCAAACTTGATATAATTGTGACATGCCAGGGTGGCGACTACACAACGGAAGTATATGAAAAACTTCGCAATGAGGGATTTAAAGGGTTTTGGATCGATGCTGCATCGACATTGCGTATGAAAGAATCCAGTATCATCGTACTGGATCCGGTAAACCTCGATGTTATCGAACGAGGCCTTTCCAATGGTGTTAAAGATTTCATAGGTGGAAACTGCACGGTCAGTCTCATGCTGATGGGCCTTGCCGGTTTGTTCCGCCGGAATCTGGTTGAATGGATCTCCTCGATGACCTATCAGTCAGCATCGGGTGCTGGCGCGAAAAACATGATCGAACTGATCCAGCAGATGAGCAGCCTTTCCGGTGCGGCTGCACCGATACTCAAAAATCCGGCTTCTACAGCACTTGATCTTGACAAAGTGATCATGAACGAACTTCACAGTGCATCATTTCCAACCGCAAACTTTGGTTCACAGCTTGCAGCAAGCCTGATCCCCTGGATCGACAAACCGATGGAAAACGGTCAGACAAAAGAGGAATGGAAAGGGTTTGCAGAAACAAATAAGATTCTTGAAACAAAAAACCCAATCCCCATCGATGGTATCTGTGTACGGGTGGGCGCAATGCGGTGCCACAGCCAGGGCTTGACAATCAAGCTGACTAAAGATGTTCCACTCGATGAGATAACTGCAATGATCTCATCTGATCATGAATGGGTGAACGTAATTCCAAATACCAGAGAAGCAACCTTGAAAGAACTGTCACCTGCAGCTGTATCAGGGACATTAACAGTTCCGGTTGGGCGCCTGAGAAAAATGGTCCAAGGACCACAGTTTCTGACATGCTTTACAGTTGGAGACCAGTTACTCTGGGGAGCTGCTGAGCCGGTGCGTAGGATCCTTAAAATTGTTCTACAGCACATGGCAGTATAAGAGTGAATTTTATAATTACATACAGAAAGGTCGGTTCTTACCGGCCTTTTTTATTTTTCTGAATACGCTACGAAACTGGTTATAAAACCATTTCAAAATTCTGGAAAACAACAATGAACACAAGAGAAATCACCACTACCGGCACAAAAATAGTCTATAAAAACCGCTGGATGCAGGTACGTGAAGACTCGATTCTACGGGCTGACGGAACACCAGGTATCTATGGAATCGTCGAAAAACCGGATTATGCGCTCATAGTACCGCAAGTTGGCAGCAATCTCGTTCTTGTCGAACAGTTCCGCTATCCTGTTCAGGCCCGTTTCTGGGAGTTTCCTCAGGGTTCCTGGGAAAATGAAACCCTCGAACCGGTTGAACTTGCCAAAGCAGAACTGAAAGAAGAGACCGGGTACAGCGCAAAAACTATATCTCATATAGGTTTTATCTACCAGGCATACGGCTATTCTAATCAGGGGTATAATGTATTTCACGCAACTGATATGGGAAACGGCCAACAACAGTTAGACCCTGAAGAACAGGGACTTATCGCAAAGCAATTCCTGATTACCGAAGTTGAGAATATGATTATTGATGGAAGGATAAAGGATAATGCTACGATTGCGGCTTTTGGGTTGTTGAGGTTGAAGAGGGTGATTTGATTATAAACTTTTACTCTTTTCAGGGCTCAGAGAAATTATAGCCCTAATGATTGCCCACTTACCTGAAATCATTAAAGCAGGTGCTATAGAACTATGTATATATAAATATATACATAGTTCTATAGCACCGTCGTTTTTGCATTCATATACCAGAACAGACCAGAATAGCTTTTACGAGTAAATATTTTTGTTTAATTTCACCAAGAAATATCATGCATTTTTCTTGGTAAAATGGTATTTTAAAGTTATGCAAACCATTGAAAATAAACTTATTTCACGAATATATGGCCACGGGAGGGGTTGGGTCTTTACCCAGATCGATTTCATTGACTTGGCACCTCGTGGTACTATTGATTGGGTACTAAGAAAATTAGAAAAAGAAGGAACGATTAAACGAGCCCTGAGGGGTATTTATTACTATCCAGAGATAAGCACACTCCTGAACGAACAGCTGCCAGTCGAAATACCTCTGGTTGCCCAGGCCCTTGCAAAAAAATTTGGATGGACCATTGTCCCTTCCGGAGAAACAGCTTTAAATATCTTAGGAATTTCTAACCAGGTACCATCAACCTATGTCTATATTACAAATGGACGAAATGTTTCTTACAAAATAGAAAGACGTGAACTTATTTTCAAAAAGGGCATGTATAAAGAAACAACTTTTGTAAATATGGAAAGTGCAATACTTGTACAGGCATTAAAGGCATACGGTAAAGAAAATCTTGATAATGAAGCACTGAAAAAATTCAAACTAGCAGTCCCTCCCACTACTCGTAAAAAAATTTTAAAAGATACACGAAGTGTAACTGGGTGGGTATACCAGTTTATTCAGAAAATTTGTGAGTAAAGTCATGAAAAATGTAGCCAAATACCCCAAAAAGCAACGTGAAGAGCTGTTCAGATTAACAGCCTCAAAAAGGGGCATTATTGAATCTCTTGTTGAAAAAGATTTCTGGGTGTGCCTTGTGCTAAAATCGATATTTGAATCTGAAAAACTAAAAGATATATTAATTTTCAAGGGGGGAACCAGTCTTTCTAAAGTTTACAATTTAATTAGTAGATTTTCAGAAGATATTGATCTCATTCTTGATTGGAGAACTCTGAACATTAGCGATGAAACTGCATGGGGAGAACGAAGCGCTACCCAGCAAGACAAATTCAACCAGCATTTAGATACTCTTGGTAAAGAATATATTGCGAATGTAATTTTACCGATTTTAAAAGATACACTAATTCCAAAAACAGGTTCAGATTTTCAACTTACAATCCCGGACGATGAACCACATGTCATCCAAATACAATACCCCGCTTCCTTCAAAAACAATTATTTACTGAATTTCATAAAATTAGAAATTGGTCCCCGTTCCTCACGAGTCCCAAGCGAACACGCTCAAATCCGCTGCTATGCGGCGGATGAATATCCCCAGTTATTCAAAGCCAGCTCATTTCAAGTGAAAGTAATAAAGCCAGAACGAACATTCTGGGAAAAAGCGACCATTTTACACCAGATTGCTTCAGCCAGCGAAGATAAACCGGTTCAATCAAGGTATTCACGCCATTATTATGACATTTACCAGATGAATAACTCTGCAGTAAAAGAAATATCGTTAGGTAATTTAAATTTATTACAGGAAGTTGCAGAATTTAAAAACCGATTTTACAGAAGCCCAAGTGCACGATACGATTTAGCAAAACCTGGTACACTAAAAATTGTTCCATCAGAAAATAAAATTTTATCCCTTACAAAAGACTATGAACAGATGAAAGAGATGCTCTTTGGAACTATCCCCTCATTCGAAGAGATAGTTGAAAATTTGAGAAACCTTGAAATGGAAATCAATAATCCTGAAACAATCATTTAAGCGGTCCTTTGCTAACTACCTTTCAGGTAATGTTTGCAAAATTCTCTCGTGGTATCGTTTCCGTTCATTTATTGCCATCGGGATCTCATCAGCAGAAACCTGATTCTTTCCCTGGATAATTACTCAATTCTCCAAAAGTTTTTTACCGTCCCCCCTCTGCTCAATGGTATTTTAGAACTACTAGTTCGTTTTGAATTTTTCAGGGTTATTAAAATGGCTCGCGCAGATATACTGTCAGGAATGGTTAAAACTGGTGCATCCGGCGATAAGGAAGGCTTTAAACGTTATGTAGAGGCTCTCGTTGCTGATGAAAAAAAGAACCGACATACCGTTTTAGCCGACCGTCTTTCTTCGATTTTAAAGGAATGTAACGGAACCTCGTACCCGAAATTCAGTAACGGTCACGATATTTTACGGGTTCAGGAACAATCACGAAACCTGTTGTTTTCCATCGAACCGCAACGCCGTTTGGACGATCTTTTTTTGCCCGAATATGTGAAAACCGCTACAGAAGAGATCATTCAGGAACACTTACGAAAAGATGTACTTCGTTCATTCGGTTTGGCACCCCGAAATAAAATTCTTCTTTCCGGAGCACCTGGTAATGGCAAAACCAGTTATGCCGAGGCTATTGCCGAACGGTTGATGCTTCCACTCTATGTCGTGCGATATGAGAATCTCATTACCAGTTACCTCGGTGAGACCTCCTCCCGCCTTCAGAATCTTTTTGATTTTATCCGCCAGGAGAACTGTGTACTTTTTTTTGATGAATTCGACACGATCGGTAAGGAGCGTGGAGACACTCATGAAACTGGTGAAATCAAACGGGTGGTAAGTTCACTGCTTCTGCAGATTGATCGAATGCCTGCACAAGTGATTGTCATCACGGCGAGTAATCATCCCGAACTGCTCGACAGGGCTGTCTGGCGCCGTTTCAATATACATTTCAGACTCGAAAAACCGGAACTTCCGGATCGCATTGCTTATATCAATGTTTTTTTCGAAAAACGTCAACTAAAACCATTGCCATCGGTTAAAAAAATTGCGGAAATGCTTGGAGCAATCTCTTATGCGGAACTGGAACAATACTGTACAGATATTCTCCGAAAAGCAGTTCTTATGAACACCCCCGAGGATGTAGCGAAGGTTGCCACTTCAGTCACTCAACAATGGATCGAAAAACAAAAATCCACATCATTATAATCCGCAGGACAAAATATGCCGCTCCCGAATATGCCGCTTCTGTTTTTTCCGCAACCACGATCAAAAACAATACCTAAAAAAAAGCCTCAAGCAATCCTTCCTCCTGGACACCCTACCGTTGAAAGACAATTTACAAGAATCGGCACACAGTTCGATCGCCTCAATGCAGCGTTTGAAGCCGAGAGAGTAAAGATTTCCGATTCAGCATCGGGTATTTCTCCCGAAGCAACACTTGTTATTTATACACGCGGCAGTAATGCCGATTTTGCGCAGGCATGCAGACAAACCGGTTTTGAGCTTTTGGGCGAATTTGATGAGTATGACCTTCCTGAAGATGAATCCTTTTATGAAGAAACAGAAAAAAAGGGTATCGTTACACGAAAACCAGTTATTCAAGGCAGACTTTTCCTTACCTTTTCCGACAATACTGCAAAAGACAGATTACTCTCACTCTGGCGACGATGGTGTAATAATGAACCCTTTGAACGGGGAACCGGTGAATGGAAAAAAATATTTCCCTTTATTGACAAAATAAAAGTATGGTCAATCAAGGAACGACTTGAAGATTCAGAATGCTCGACTACTGGAAAGAACGTCTCGCCGATACAACCGATTCCTCGCCTGTCAGCTTTGAAATCGAACTCTGGTGCCATCAGCAACAGGAACGTCGCGACCGGACACTTGCCGAAACTGAAGCTGTAATTCGGGAACTGGGAGGAACTGTATTCGGCCAGAGTGTAACCATACCTGAAATAGGATTCCAAGCGCTGAAAGCTGCCTTGCCAAAAGAGACATTACGTCAATGGATTGAAGCTTTTGAAAATGGTGATGATGCCAATACCGGTTTTTTTGATTACAGGGAGATACGATTCTTCCGTCCGATAGGACAGTGTGCTGTAGCAATCGAAACCGGGGAACTGGATACTCCCATTGCTACCGAAGATGTTTCCGGTCTTCCACTGGTCGCCATTCTTGACGGTCATCCGTTGGCACATCACCGCATGCTTGATAATAAACTGATTATAGATGACCCGGATGATTTTAATTCGATGTATGAAAGTCCCCTTGAATACCGGCATGGCACTGCAATGGCATCCCTTGTCCTGCATGGAGATTTGAATGCTGCAACACCACTGCAGCGTCCCGTCTATCTTCGCCCTGTACTCCAACCTGATCCCAGAGCAAGATCATTCGATCGAATTGACGAAAGAATACCTGGTGATATATTTCCTGAAGATCTGATACTTCGTGCAGTTCGAAGAATGTTCGAAAACGAAAATGGTGAGCCTCCGGCTGCACCAACAGTAAAGGTTATCAATATTTCATTAGGTGATGAAGCCAAACCGTTTCTACATAATCTCAGTTCGTGGGGGCGTTTGCTCGACTGGTTATCCTGGAAATATAAAGTCCTTTTTATCGTATCTGCAGGTAATTGCTACCTGCCGCCAGTCTCTCATCCGAAAACTGATTTCAGCGCGCTCTCCCTTGATGAACAGACAGCTGCAACCATCAGTATTCTTAATAGCAGTACCAGAAACAGATCGCTTCTTACACCTGCGGATTCCATTAACTCACTTTCAATTGGTGCTCGTCACTCTGATGCGGCAGACGTTAATGTTCATCCGGAATTCATTGATCTGCTTCCATTGACAGATCTCATGTCACCTATCAGCAGTCATGGGCCGGGTTATCGCAGGAGTCTGAAACCGGAAATACTCTTTCCCGGTGGGCGACAACTCTATCATGAGAACCATTTCAACGAAATCGAACCTGCACGACAGGCAATTCATGGCCCCGGCATCAGAACTGCTTCGCCAGGTGCACCGGGACAATTGAATTATTCCGGATACAGTTGCGGTACAAGTAATGCTGCGGCTATTGCCAGTAATGGTGCCGGCAGGATTTACGAGATGCTTCTTGCATTAGATCAATCAGACCCATATAGATATGATCAGATAACCGATTCGAATATTGCTGCACTTATCAAAACACTTATTGTTCACGGTACCTTCAAGGGTGATGCACATGCATTGGTTGAACAGATTCTTGACAATAACTTGCCGAACCGCAAGGGAAAAGAACATGTCAGCCGGTTTATGGGGTATGGGAATTGCGATATTTCACGGGTTTTGGAATGTCTTTTCAACAGGGGAACGGTTATTGGCTGCGGTGAGATTCCAAATGGCCAGATGCACGAATATCTTCTACCGCTACCAACTTGTTTCGATGGCTTAAGAGAACTGAAACGGGTAATTCTCACTGTGGGATGGTTGTCACCGGTTAATTATTCACACCATGAATACCGGCAGGCTGCACTTTCAATTGTGACACCAGGTATGACAATCCTGAAACCGGAAATAGGAGTTACACATGGAGAAAACGATCACCACCAGATAGAACGTGGCACAGTTATCCATGCTGTTTATGAGGGGATGACCGCCCGTAAAATTAATGATGGTACCTATCTCCCCATTGTGATTGCATGCGAAGGTAAAGCGGGCGGTCTTAATTATCCTGTTCCGTATGGAATCGCGGCGACGATAGAGGCTGTAAATAATGTTAATTTGCCTGTTTATGCACAAATAAGACAGCAAATTGAAGCGTTGGTAAGGACAAGGGTTCAGTCAAATGCCCGTTAAATGAATCAGGAATATCACTACTTTGCAAATACGCTTCTGTATCTACAGTACATTTCCCGGTGGAATCAATAGTTAATGGTGGATCTTCATCTGCATTCTCTTTCTGCAGTCCAGACATTTCATATAAAGAAAGCGACCTCTCAAAAGTAATATCTACCCGAATGAATACTGATACTTGCATTCGGGATCAGGCTTAAACCAGCGAATCCGGACAGATTCACCAATATTCGCCACACATTCAAATGATTCCACCGCAAGCTCATCTTCTCTCGCGAACATACTAATAGTTCTGCCGCATATTCATTAAATGCACAGGTTATACATTAAAATCCGCCGCTGCAGAATTTGGGTTATAAGAACAAGGAAAAGTGTAGATATGCAATATATTGAATAATTAAATTTATGTTGCACTTTATATTGTGTTTAAATTATTTTGACTATGTTCTATGCCCTCGGGCCAGGTGGGCCATCACAAGGTGCCGCTGATGCATCCGAAGGCTACAATTTGCAAGCAACTATTAATGCAAATGTATGGGTTTCACTGAAGTTATTCAGAAAGCCTGATCGAATAGACCTTCGTTCATGTAAGCTAAAAGTGACTGTAACCTTAACAGCATGTCAGACAGTCGATAACTTTTCTTTTACGGCGAAGGCCGGGCTTGTGGCCACAAAAGTATTGACAGTCGAGCCGAAAAACCTATTTTAGGTAAGGAGGAGCGTCAAATGTACAGAAATGGTCGTGCCAGCAAAAACGTGCCAATCCATTCGGGTGGCCCGGATTACTGGCGGTTCTTTCGATTGTGTTCTATGCCCTCGGGCCTGGTGGGCCATCACAAGGTGCCGCTGATGCATCCGAAGGCTACAATTTGCAAGCAACTATTGATGCAAATGTATGGGTTTCACTGAAGTTATTCAGAAAGCCTGATAGAATAGATGTGCTAGCGCTGAACAAGGTTTACTGACATGCTCAATGCGCAGAATAAAAATTCTTTTTATAATAAAGTTAAAAGTACAATCTCGCTTAAAAGAGCTTGGAAAGTCGTTCTTGAGAACGCTTCCAAATCGGAGTCATACGAGACGCTTAATGAATTAAAAGCATTTCTACCTCGTGTTGATAATGAGATTGCAAAGATATATCGCTCTTTACTCAAGAAAAAGTTTAAGTTTGATCCGGCTAAAGGTGTAACTCAAAAGAAACCTGGTAAAAAGACTTTCCGCCCAATCGTCGTTTCTTCAATCAAAAACAGGATTGTCCAACGAAGTATTCTTGATGCATTACACAGCTGTCAAAAAATAAATGAACTCGAACAAACAACTACAAGTTTTGGCGGGATTGAAAACCGTGGAGTTCCAAAGGCGATCGAAGCGGTCTATAATGCCATGAATGAGGGTAAATTCTGGTTTATAAGATCAGACATTTCGAATTTCTTTTCGAATATCCCCAGAGATAAAGTAATTGATATAATCAAAAAACATATACAAGAAGATCAATTTATTGATTTGTTGGAGAATGCAATCAAAGTTGAATTACATAACATGGAACAACTTGGGAAAAAATCCGAACTTTTTCCGATACAATCAATAGGTGTTGCACAAGGGTGTTGTTTATCTCCCCTGTTAGGTAAATTTACTATTGTACGATTTTGATCGGGAGCTAAACCAGCGAGGCATTATTTGTTTACGCTATATAGACGATTTTTTGGTTTTTGGGAAGTGAGCAGCGTTATGTAGAAAAAGCATTTGAGCAAGGTCTTAAAATTCTCAAAGATTTAAATCTTACAGCATATAGTCCAAATGATAATAGTGGGAAAGCAGAAATTGGCTTTCTAAAGCAAAATGCCCTTGATTTTCTTGGTTGTACACTTACCATTGACAAAGTTCGACCAAATAGAAAGTCGTGCCGAAGGTTTTTACAAAATTTAGATAAAATTGTTAATACAGGCATGAATGATATTGATAACAAAAAGAATTATGTTTCATATCTATCTATTCTCAATGATATTCATAACATTACACGTGGATGGGAAATACTTACTTTTTTTGTAGTGATAGAATGCTGATGCGTGACTTAGATTTAGAAATTGAAAAAAAATTACAGCGGTTTGGAAGTTCAGAACTCACTAAAAAGTCCCAAATAGCTGCAAATTCATCGCAAGTTTGAATCCCTCGATAATTGTTTTCAGGAAAATGATATTTTTCAAAAATAGGCAGGACTTTGTTGTCTG
>JBNKZD010000118.1:0-56454 GCA_050301235.1 Chitinispirillaceae bacterium
TCCTTCTCCGTGATCTGTGGCGAAAGCTGCTGACCAAGTTGTGCATAATCGTCCTTAAAATCAAAATACTCCAGTACCGACCGTACAACCGGGTGATGCCAGGTGTTGAAATACTCATATTGCCACTCGACTAATCGCTTATTTTTAATATACCTTATCGAGAGAAGTTTTTCAAAGTGCAGGCGGCTTTCACGCTGGCTTTTTGCTTTGATAAACAAAACCATTGTATGAAAGTACTCTGATTCATTTTCAGAAAGCTTGCAGAATGTAGTGATTTTCGGGATTGATTTTTCTGCCAGGTGTCTGGTTTTAAGCATCACTTTCAAGAGGTAGCTAGGGTCGATTCCTACTTTATTGCCAAAATATCGATACGAAAAGAAACTGTGCTGTTCTTTGTGTTCCTCATAGAAATCTTTAAGAAAATCTCTATAGTCGACATATTCAAATATAGGTTTCATAGCAAAACTTCAAACCAGATCGTTACTAACTATCTATTTATAGAAATATAGTGATATTTTGATCGCCAGGAGAAGCTTATTTCAATAAAATCTGGACAAAATTGTCCACAAAAAAGATTTTTGATTTCACTGAATAATTAACCAGGATACTATAAAATGGCGGGACTTATTTTTAAAAGCAATAAGTGTTTTGTTCTGAATCGTAAAAATCATAACATCAATAGGTTATAATGGAAAAACTGCCGACGTTGAAATACGGAGATCACCTTGAACCACCATTCTGGGGGACCAGTAATCTGCTCAACTGGTCTGTTGAGAATGTTTTTCAGTCAATTAGAAAGAGTGAACTTTTCAAAAATGAATGGGCTGCTGTGAATGCTGATCAGAATACTACACGCGATATTTCCATCAATTTTGAAACATTGTTTACTCAATTTCAACAGGAAGCAATCGAGTCGGAACTCATTCAAGCTTTTGGAATATATGGTTTTTTCCCGGTAATTACCGACAACGAACAATTAATCATTCTGGATCCATCAGATTTTCATACTGAACTGGTGGTTCTGCAATTTCCCCGATCGGACAAATTAAACGGGCGTTCGGTAAGTGATTTTTTCAGATCATCCGGTGATTCTATTGCGCTGCAGGCCGCTACTATTGGAACTGCAATTCAAACTCGTTGGCAGTCCTGCATGCAAAACGCAGAAACTGACAATAATGGCAGGTATTTGCGTGGGCTGGCAGATCATTGCATAAGGATCATCTCCGAAAAGCTCTCCACGGAAATTCGACGCAGTCTGGGATTGGAGAGGAATCTGGGTAGCTTTTATGATATTACAGGACCTGCGATGCCATCTGCTGAATCCAGAAAAAATATCTTTGAACTCCTCTCGCTCGAGGAACGCTTAGGCATTGGATTAACAGATCATTTTGAAATAGTTCCACAGCACTCCTCCATAGGGTTATTTGTACACCATCCGAACGCTACCTCATTACTCGAAAGTGCTGAGTGAAACCACCTTGATCTCTACTGATGATTTTGATTACACTCTGCCCGAACATCTGATCGCCCAGTACCCGCTGGAACCAAGAGATTCATGCAGATTACTCTATTGTAAAAGGTTCTCCAGTGAAGTGTGCCATCACATTTTCAGAGAGCTTCCATCACTGCTGAAAGCGGGGGATCGGCTCGTATTTAATAATACCCGTGTAATTCCAGCCCGGATTTTCGGAAAAAAAGAGAATGGCGTTCCAGTCGAAATACTTTTTACCGAAAGATTTGATGAGCACACCTGGAAAGCAATAGTGCGTCCAGGGAGGAGACTTCCTGCAGGCACTGTTATTCGACTTGATATCAGAAGTGAATTGCGGCTGCAGATTGCTGATGTTTTACCTGATGGCGGAAGGATCATTTCATCTACTATCAATAGTGATCCGTCTGTAACTATTGATACGATTATTGAGACCTGTGGGCATATTCCTCTTCCTCCGTACATTACCCGACAGGACACTACTGATGACCGTGATACCTATCAAACGGTGTTTGCAGAGTATAAAGGTGCTGTTGCTGCTCCAACCGCTGGTTTACACTTTACAAATGAGCTGATTGATACTGTCAATAAAATGGGCATTGACAGTTCCTTCCTGACGCTTCATGTCGGAATCGGCACATTTCGCCCGGTAAAGGAATCCGATCCGCATTTACATCCCATTCACGAGGAAAAGTTTTTACTTCCGCAGGAGACGGTTGATGAAATCAATGCAACCAGAGCCAGTGGTGGTCGGGTGATTGCGGTAGGTACAACAGTTGTGCGGGTGCTGGAACATTGTTCTATTGAAGGAGTACTGAAAGCACAGAGCGGATCAACCAGACTGATGATTTTACCACCATTTACTTTCCATTGCATTGACGGATTGATCACCAATTTTCATGTACCCCGTTCAACACTTCTGATGCTCGTGAGCGCGTTTGCCGGGAGGGAACAGATTCTTAACGCTTACAGAGAAGCAATTAATCACTCCTACCGGATGCTCAGTTATGGTGATGCGATGTTAATACTATAACAATTATTCGGCATACCTGTTGCGGCATTATCCCATAACTAACAGATTGTTCTAAAACACAAAAGGGAGTAATGTTATATGGCTAATCCGGTTACCTGGTTCGAAATTCCTGTTTCTGATATCGTGAGAGCGCAAAAATTCTATGAAGAATCTTTTGGGTATTCACTGAAACTTGAAGAGAGTGGCTCAACAAAGATGGCACAGTTCCCAATGGAAGATAATGGTACCAACTGTTCCGGTAGTCTTGTACAGCAGAAAGATTTTCTTCCATCATCACAGGGAACCCGGATTTATTTCAGTGTTGCAGATATTGAAGATGTTCTGAAAAAGGTCGAGAAAAGCGGCGGAAAGTGTCTTGAAAATAAGAAATCAATCGGTCAATATGGGTTTATTGGCGTTTTTATGGATACCGAAGGCAACACGATTGCATTGCATTCGATAAAATAACAAATACCCCCTCAAAGTTCATAGTCTGCCATCATTCTACACCTGGTGTTTCCTCCTTTTTTTGGAGGAAACGCTTCATTTTCAAACTGCACTCTACATAATCAGCGTATCAGTTTCGAAGAACTATTAGCGGCTTATTTCTATCACCAGAACAAATGACTGATACCCTGAATATTTTTCAGGAATTATTTTTAAAAATAGTATTACTCACAATTCACTTCCACTCACCCCCTTACCGCCTCTCCATTAGTGAATGGAGAGGCGGTAAGAAGAGAGAAAAGTGCAGTAGCCCCCTTTCTCCACACGGTGGAGAGAGGGTTGGGGAGAGAGGTGAGGAGGTAGTTGAGAAATTGTGAAGTTCTCCATGTTTCTCCTCGCCTCACCCCCGTGTCCCCCTCTCCATTAGCGAATGGAGAGGGGGGAAGAAGAGTAGAGAATGCAGTAGCAAATGTCAGAGAGACAACGAGAAATTTAAAAACACATTTTTAACAAAAGTTTAAACTATGAACATCCTATTAATTGGTGGAACGGGAAACATATCTACGGAAGTAGCTGAAGAGCTTTACCACCGTGGAAATCGTATTTTTGTAGTATCAACAGGACGAAGACCTGTTCCTTCGATGTATACACATCTGAAAGCAGACCGGAACAATGTTGATGATCTTCGTAACATTTTTAACAGATATACATTCGATATTGTTATTGATTTTGTCGCATTTGTTCCGGAGCAGCTTGAAAAGATCTATTCTGTATGTAAAGGTTCCATCGGTCAGTTCATTTTTATAAGCAGCGCGACGGTATATCAAAAACCGCACACGATTTTACCGATAACAGAGAAAGTTCCAAGAGGAAATCCATACTGGAAATACGCTCAGGATAAAATTGCATGTGAGGAGTTTTGTGAGCGGGTGCAGGGAACGGATTTTCCTCTCACTATTGTGCGTCCATCACACACATTCGGCAGAACATGGATTCCATCTGCGCTTCACCACAGCGATTTCACTGTCACAGCGCGGGTTCTACAGGGAAAACCTATTGCGGTGCATGGTGATGGGAAATCTCTTTGGACACTGACCGCTGCATCCGATTTTGCTTCCGGAATTGCGGGTTTGGTTGGAAATGACAAAGCAATCGGCGAAACGTTTCATATCACTTCTGATGAGTATCACAGCTGGAATGAGATCTATGCGATTCTTGGTGAAGTGGTTGGTGTCAAGCCTGAGATAGTGCATGTGCCGGTTGATTTTCTTGTTACAGCATATCCCGAGTACAAGGGACCGCTTCGGGGTGATAAAGCTGAAAATGGGGTGTTCGATAATTCTAAAATTAAGAGTGTTGTCAATGGATTTCGCTGTAAAAAAACTCTGCGTGATCAGTTTACTGAATCGTATAAATGGTTTTGTGAAGATACTGACCGGCGGCATATCAATGAATTCGAGAATTCCAGGGCGGAAGAAATAATCAAACATTGGGAAAAATCAAAATATCGCTGATTCCGATTTGAGTTCTGAGAAAAAAAGTATGGGTTCAAAAAAAATACTGCAAAAAGGAAGGTTCTTCCTGAAAAAAACTTGAAAAAATATTTTTGAATAGAAATTAAACAGGTGAATAGTATAAAAAATGTTAGGGATTAAAAATACTGTGTCTGGATGGTTTTTTCACCATTTAGTCACATTCTCAATTGAAGCCAGCTATTCGGAACATAGCACATTGAATATCATAAGGGTATCACTCTTCGAAAATGATTTCAAAGTGAAAACAACAGAGTTGCAGGAGCCAATAAAATCTATTGGAATGCGTATAAGTAATTTCCTTAATAATCATTCAGAGGATTTTATCGATCTGAACCTTGATTTCAATGGCTTGAGCCCGTTTCAGATTCGAGTACTTGAAGCTGCGCGAACAATCAAGCGAGGAAGTGTAGTGACCTATTCTGAACTTGCAGAAATAGCGGGGTATCCTAATGCGGTTCGGGCGGTTGCTTCAGTGATGAGAGCAAACAGATTTCCTCTGATCATCCCCTGTCATCGGGTAGTTCGAAAAGATGGCAGTTCAGGAGGGTACTGTGGAAAACAGAACGGTCCGATGTTCGAGCTTAAACAACGACTACAACATATGGAACAATATAAGCAGATATAGAAAGAGATTCTGATGAAAAATTACGTTCTAGATACAACCATTTTGCTTTACGATGCGCAGGCAATTTATAATTTCGGAGTATCAAATGTTATCATTCCGATTCCAGTCATTGAAGCAATCGACCATTTCAAGCGAGATTTGAGTGAAATTGGCCGCAGTGCCCGGCAGGCCTCAAGAATTCTTGATACGCTCAGACAAAAAGCACCGGTTACCTCCGGGATTAAGCTTGAAACGGGAGGAAAACTGTATGTCCGGATCAGTTCAGGGTCTGCAACACAACGACTTCCCGATGAACTTCGGGACCGTAATCGCGACAATCTTATTCTGGCTATCGCGCTGGATGTAAAGGAACACTCGGGTGGGGTGCCAACGATTTTTGTAAGCAAAGATATCAATCTGCGGATCAAAGCTGATGCGCTTGGGCTTATTGTACAGGATTATGAATCAGATAAGGTTGATATAGAAGAGCTGTATTCCGGATTTCGTGTTCTGGATACTCAATTATCAGATATTCAACAGTTTAAAGAAACCGGATCAATTCAGGTAGATGCCGAACTGTATCCAAATCAGTACATTTCTCTTCAGGTAAAAGGTGATCCGCAACATGTAGCGCTTGGACGTTATGACGCGGTACAAAAAAGAATCGTGAGATTGCATACTGAAGGCAGGGATGGAATGTGGCGAATCTCTCCACGCAACACCGAACAGATATGTGCGATGGATGCCCTGCTCAACGATGAAATTCAGCTTGTCACTCTTGTAGGTAAAGCAGGTACCGGAAAGACGCTTCTTGCGGTAGCTGCCAGCCTTTTCAAAACCGTCGATGAAAATATCTATTCGCGCATTTTAGTGTCCAGACCCACACTCCCGATGGGAAAAGATATCGGCTTTCTTCCTGGCACTATCGAAGAAAAGTTGACACCATGGATGTACCCCATTGTCGATAATGTTGAGCTTATCATGCGAAAAGATAATCGGTCATCACGGCACATACGTGGATTCAAAGAACTCGTCGATATGGGAATCCTTGTAATAGAGCCACTCACCTATATCCGTGGAAGATCGATCCATAACCAATATCTCATTCTCGATGAAGCGCAAAACCTCACTCCACATGAAATTAAGACGATTATTACAAGGGTAGGGGATGGTACCAAAATAGTTGTAACCGGCGACCCGTATCAGATTGATAACCCCTATATAGATTCCTCAAGTAATGGATTGACCTACGTTGTTGAACGTTTTAAAAATCAGGAGATTGCAGCTCATGTCACTTTTACAAAAGGTGAGCGGTCGAAACTTTCGGAGCTTGCTGCGAATCTCCTGTAATACAACATTCTTCCTGTTGCCAGCGTTACCAAACTCTTGCAGAAGAGTATTGTTGAAAGTATAATTGTATGTCTGGTGAAAATAATGATACCCTTTTTAAAAGGGAGAATATAGCAGGAGTCGGATACAATGACCAGCCCGGAACGTGATGAGTTAAGGAGGCAGGTATTCGATACTTCACCCATACCGGTTGTTATAATGGATGCAGAATCAAATCGATACATGGACTGCAATGTTGCAGCAGTGCGGATGTTTGGGTGTCAAACTATTGAAGAGGTTGTCGGTAAAACTCTGGTGGATGTTTCTGCACCTGTTCAATATGATGGCAGCTCTTCAACAGCGCTATCTCTGTTCTATACAACAAAAGCTCGTAATGAAGGTTCTGTTGTGTTTGAATGGAAACACCAGCGACCTGATGGAATGTGCTGGGATGCGGAAGTGCACTTGCACTCTTTAACAATTAACAACAAGCAGTTGTTTCAATTCTCACTCATCAATATAACTGAACGCAAACTGGCTGAAAAAACGCATAAGTTACTGCACGATCTCGTTCGGGATCTTAATTCTTATGATAATCTTTACGATGGTTTGCAAAAAGTACTCATGACTGTACTACAGTTTGAATGCCTGGATAGTGGAGGGATCTACATTGAAGATCCTGTTGATAAAACACTCTCGCTTGAAGCTCATTATGGATTGTCAGATGAGTTCATTTCAAAGGTCTCTTTTTACGAGGCTGATTCGCCACACGCAATTATGGCTCGTTCCGGAGAAGCGCGGTACGTAACGTATTCCGAAATACGTAAGGAGCATGATACGATCCGGGAAAGCGAGGGGTTACGTGCTCTGGCAATTATTCCGATAATTACACAGGGCAATTTAATAGCAATTCTGATTTGTGCATCTCATACCTGTGATACGGTGCCTCAATCGACACGCGGTATTCTGGAGACTATCGCGTTTCAGGCTGGAAGCAGTCTGCTGCGTCTTAGAACAGCTGCTGAGCTTAAGGACAACCAGGACCTCTTTGAAATGTTCATGTTTCATTCTCCCATATATTCGTTTATCAAAGAAGTTACTCCAACAGTGAGCCGCGTATTACAGGCCAGTGATAGTTTCAAAACGCTGATTGGCGTATCCGGTCGGGATATCAGGGGCAAGATTATGCAGGAGCTTTTTCCGGCAGATTTTGCTGCCAAGATGACTGCAGACGATCAAAAGGTTGTTGCAAGTAAAGAAGTTCTGAGGCTTGAGGAAGAGTTTGATGGACGCTATTTTACAACGATTAAATTTCCTATGGTCCAGAGAACCAGGACTCTTCTGGCCGGTTATACCATTGATATTACCGAACGAAAACTTGCAGAAATTGCTCTTGAAAAAGCGAACTATTTCTTTGCAAATATCATTGATGGCATGCCGGGAATCTTCTATCTTTATGACTCAAATTATACACTGCGTCAATGGAACTCCAATCACGAAGTACTCCTGGGGTACACAGCGGAAGAACTTGAAGGGCGACCTGTACGAAAACTCTTTAAAGCGAATGATTCTTCCGACAGAATCGTCAAGGAAATGGATCAGATCGTACAAAATGGTGGAACCTCTTATTTTGAAGGTTTGTTACAACATAGAAAAGGTCATGAAATCCCATTTATTCTATCTGCAACACGAATTCAATCTTCAGATGGTTGCATGATTTTCGGATTCGGTATCGACATTACCGATCGTAAACGGACTGAAGAAGCACTAATGAATACTCAGAAACTGGAATCGCTGGGGGTCCTGGCTGGTGGTATTGCTCATGATTTTAACAATCTTATGGGTGGTATCTACGGATTTATTGAAATAGCAAATGTAAAAAGTTCTGAAGAGGGAGTCAGGCAGCTTCTTGGTAAAACTATGCAGACGATCGACAGAGCGCGTGACCTGACTCAGCAATTGTTAACATTTGCAAAAGGGGGATCACCAATACAGGAGGTTGCTCCTTTATTTCCATTTGTTCAGCAAACCGCACAGTTCGCATTAAGCGGCTCCACTGTCTCCTGCCGGTTAAATATTGCAGAGGATCTGTGGCCGGCGAATTTTGACAAAAATCAGATCGGCCAGGTTATTGACAACCTTATTATAAATGCACAGCAGGCAATGCCACTTGGGGGTACGATAGAATTGTCTGCCCGCAATGTTGTCATTGCATATAGTGAACACCCGATTTTACAACCGGGCGATTATGTGAGAATAGCGGTGAAAGACACCGGTGTTGGTATTCCTAAAGAGATTCAAAAGAAAATTTTCGACCCGTTTTTTACTACAAAATCAAAAGGTCACGGTCTTGGTCTTGCGACATGTTATTCAATCATTAACCGTCACGGCGGTTGTATTGATGTCACCTCTGAGCCTGGACTGGGAAGTATATTCAACGTATACCTGCCGGCTTCAACCGGAGCTGGTTCAAATCCGTCAGTCAACAATGTTGATACTCATAAGGGGAATGGTACATTTCTTATCATGGATGATGAAGAGGTGATCCGGGAGATACTGAAAACATTGCTTCAGTCGTTTGGTTATACTGTAGTTTGCACACAAAATGGTCAGGAAGCTGTTGACTATGTGGCAAATACCCTGAAAAATGATCAGACATTTAAAGGTATGCTTTTTGATCTCACTGTCCCCGGAGCTATGGGAGGTAAAGAAGCCATAGACCTTATACGAAAAATGGATGTCAACGTTCCTGCATTCGTTGCAAGCGGTTATTCCGATGACCCGATAATTAAGAATCCCGCAGACTATGGATTTACTGGAAGTATTTCCAAACCTTTTATGCGCTCTGAGCTTATCGAGTTGTTGAAATGTATATGAAATCATAAAAAAGCATTTCGATATTGAGCAAATAACAAAATATAGCGTACTCTCTCCTTCGACGACGCCCAAGGCCACTAGGTGTGGGCACACAAAGGTTCGTCGTCGCATCTACCGGTCTGGGCCCCACCAAAGGGCCTCGGGCGTCCAGATTATTCATTTTATATTGCAGAAGATGAAGGACAAAAAACATCCAGTTTCAGCACTTTATAAACAGTATATGGATTTGAACGAAAAAGTCTCTTGTATCCACTAACCATAAAACTAAAAATTGTCAGTTTTTACAGCTGGTGACCATGTAAAATACCGCATAAAATGTACGAAAGGAACCCGGGACAGTGATAAAATTAATCCCGCTTATAATAACAATCGCAGTTACGATTTCTCAGGCCACTCTTCTTCCGTTCCCATCACCTCTTCCCAGGGTAACACAATCTTACGACACAATTCTAAAAAAAACATGGGAAGGGATTAAAAAACGTAATGTTGATCCTTATTCGATAAAAGCGATCCACAGACCCAAATCCGAACTTCCTAAAGATTTTGTTTCTGAAGGCATCGGTTACGGGATGATTCTGGCACTCTATGCTAACGATCAGAAGTATTTCAACAATATATGGGATGCTGGCGAACAGTACCTCTGGGGGGGCAAATATTATAACTGGCGTGCTGATGAAGCTGGAAATGTTGATGCCGTTAATGGGGTTGGTGCAGCAACTGATGCTGAACAGGATATTGCCCTTTGTTTGATTTTCGCAGATCTTCTGGTAAAAAGAAATATATGGCAGCCACACAAAAGCCCCAAAGAGGTAACCTATGCTGAACGTGCTCAGGTCATTCTCAACTCCATGTGGGAATCGATGATTGATAAAGGTAAATATCTTGCTCCCGGTTCAGGCTGGGGGGGAGAAGCCTTTGTAAATCCTGGATATTTTACGCCTGCATACTACCGTGTATTCGATGAATTTGAACCTGGGAAACATAACTGGAAAGGATTGATTGATCAGTGCTACCTCACGATCTCTAAATCTCCCGGATACGCTAAAGGATTGATTCCCGACTGGATAAAACCGACCGGCGAATTTGCAGGTGATAAACTGGGGTACAACAGTTATGCATCAGGACAGTTTATGTACAAAGATGCCATTCGTACCTACTGGCGTCTGGCAACCGATTATCTCTGGTATGGTGAGCCAAAGGCGAAAGCATTCTGCAAAAATGCGCTTAACTTTCTTAACTGGGATGCTGAAAAGTCAAATTTTTTCCAGATGGATGGTTCTGCAGTTACTGATACATTCAGACTTGGCAATGGAGAACTTCGTGATCGTACAGAACACAGCCATCTTACGATTGCAATGTGGGCATGTGCCGCGATGGCTGCTGGTGGGCCGGATTCTGCTGAAGCTTTCAGCAAGCAACTGATGAAATTCTACGAAGGCGGTGACTATTGGGGTAAATCAAGCAGTACTGATCAGGAAGATACATTACATAACGAGATGTATTTCGACCAGTTTCTGGCCTGGTTTGGTGCATCGCTGATTTCTGGTGTGTTTACAAACCTGTGGGAGGACCTTAAAGATCCCGATCCAACGCTCATTTTAGATTTTGAGACGAAACCATCGATTCTTCCGTATGATATCAATGCAGATCTGGAACCGTTACGTGTAAAATGTACATTCAATAAGACTGCCCGCTGGACTGTTTCTATTGTAAATATGGTAGCTGATTCGATTGCGACAATTTACACTGGTAGTGGAACTGTGGTCGATCTCGCCTGGTATGGAACCGGCAATTCAGGATCGATCATGCCTCAGGGATACTATATGGTAACAGTTTCTGCAAAAGGGTTGAGTACTCCTGCTCAGAAAAAGGTATGGCTCGGTAAGGTGCGGGGCCTCAAAAGTGGTAATTACATCTGTGTTGATGATTTCAGTGATGGGGATTTGAAACCATATATAGGAAATACCTGGCAGAGTTATCTTGATAGCTACGAAGGAAAACAGGGAAAGTCAGCCGTCGAAAAATTTGCCGTTGAGAATAACAATGGAACGCAGGAACTTCACTGGAAAGTAACACTTAATGGAAGTTCGGTTCTCGGGTTCAATCCGTATGCTGCACTTGAATGGAACTGTGAGAAGGAAGGAAGTAACGGGCTGCCGGGACTCGACACGTTTGTTGTGCAGATGGGTGCAACGTCAGATACAAAAATTTCGGTGCAACTGGTTACCAGTGATATTTCTGACCATAATTATTTCGAGGATTCAATTCAGGTTTCATCAGGCGTAAAAGATTACCGGCTTGCGATAAAGGATTTTAAAACACGCTGGGGTGGGGGACCGGCATCACCGGATCTCTCCAAACTTACAGCAATCCGTTTCCAGATTCAGGATGTTGACAATACACAAAAAGAGTTTATCGTGCGTAAGGTGCTGATACGTGGTAATCTTGGTCAGATCTATTCCGAGCCTCCCCCATACATTCCTGCTCCCGATCCGGAAATTCCGGTGCGTTTTTCTGGAGCAAAAGTAAAATCAAAAATGAATATTCTTATTAAAGGCACTACTCTCAAAGCAGATTTGGGAAATGGTTTCAAATGTAGTAAAATATCATTGGTTAACTGTGCCGGAAGAATGGCATATCGAGGGTTATCCGGGGATAATGGACAGATAACAATCCCGATGCATAGTTTTCTTCCAGGAGTATATTTCCTTACGATACAGAATGGGTATCAACGGGAAACGGTATACCTGAACTATTGCAGGTGATTTTCGATAAGATATCTGAAAATTTTCTGTGTGGATTGAAATGCTAGCTTCTCAAAGTCAACATTTTTCAGATTCACATAGTAAAGTTCATCGATCTCATCATTGGGTACAAGGTTGAACGCTTCATCCCACTGTACCAGAAACATTGTATCTATAGTGAAATAGGTGACCCCTGCGTACTGGTACTCATTGGGAAATGAGGTAATATACCGGTAATCGGTGACAGTAATGTTCAGTTCTTCAAAAAGCTCCCGACGCAGGGCCTCTTCAAGGGTTTCATTGTAATCGGCAAACCCTCCGGGTATGTCGAGTTTTCCTTTCCCTGGATCATGTGCACGTTTGATCATCACAACTCCATTTGGGGACAAAATAACTGCGGCAACAGCGGCTGCTGTGTTGTGATAATATTTAAGACCACAGGATTGGCAGGACATGCCGTTCTGTTCGAGAATGGTCAGCGATTCACTGCCGCATTTTGGACAATAGGTGAACTTTGTGTATTTAAGCATTTTAATCTCCTGAGAGATGATAAAATACTAACCCGCTTATAAATGTGCAATTTTCTGGTTCAGGATTTGAAGCACCTTTTTTATAAAGAACCCATTCCAGAGAATAGTTGTTGCAACACCATTCAAGAGAGTTATACATGGAAAAACTTGAGATTATAGAACGATTATTGACCCTTGTTAAACTTGATATCGATGCAGTGAATGCATATGTGAAGGCCGTAGATAAGATAGGAGAAACGGAGATCCGCCAATATCTGATGAATTTTCTTGATGAGCATAATGTTCATATCAGAACGATAAATGCAATGTTGAGAGATTATGGAGCACAGACACCTGAATTCGGGCCGGAGTTAAAAGGCATATTTCTCACTAACGATCATATGGTAAGTGCTGTCGGTCCCGATGAAATTTTAAGAGCACTTCAGAAAGGTGAAACAATCAGTTATAATTTGTATGAAAACGCAGTGGAACTTCACTTCCCACCCGAAATTCGTACGATAATCGACAAGCATTTCAGAGATGAAATCAAACATAAACGGTATATCGAACATGCGATTGATGTTAAAATCTGGGAGCAGGGAAGATAGCTTCAATATTTTCTTTGTTAATTTATTGCCCATTCCTTAAAAATTATACCGGGCGTTCCCTGTCGGGCGTTCCTCCGCCGGACTATACTTCGTTCCGGTGTTTTCTGCTCTACGGTGGAGGAACCACCTGGATCAGAAAACACTACTACCCTTCATTACATCCAGTCCAATCTCTTGTTCAACATTTCCATTCAGCCCAAGTTTTAAGATCTGAGCGCCAATGAGAGAGTCTGTCTCTGTGTAGTTGTCCGGACGAGCTACTGTGGATATACTGGTTTTTAGCAACAAAACGAGGTGAAATTACCGAATATTCTCGCTAAGTATAACTACAGATGGCGATTTTTGATGGAATTGAAGAGGTTGTGTTTTATTTTTTTTATGGTAATTCTCCAATATTAGAATACCTGAAATTACTTAAAACGCTCAACCAGCGATAAGTAATTCTAACGATGTAGATGTAACTAGACGGGAGGGTAAGATTCTGTGAAAGCAGCTATGTTCCTGGCACATCCTGATACAAACAGTTTCTGTCATGCTATTGCAGATCGCGTGGAGACTGTTCTCAAAAATCGAGGGGTGGAATTGAAAAGGTATGATCTATACAAACTGCATTTCGATCCGGTTCTTTCGAAAGAGGATTTGATTCGCAATGACAGCTTTGATGACCTGACCACTGAGATTTCAACCCAGCTGATCGAATCTGATCTGATAATTTTTATTCACCCTGACTGGTGGGGGCAACCACCGGCTATTATGAAAGGATTGATTGATCGGGTGTTCAGAAGAGGGATTGCGTATGATTTTGAGGGGGGTGAATTTGAAACAAAAAAACAAGTTCCACTATTAACTGATAAAAAGGGCCTTGTTTTTTGTACTACCGATTCTGTTAATGATGAACATATCGATCTTTTGCAAAAACTCTGGAAGATTGGAGTATTTGATTTTTGCGGGCTAAATGACAATCAAATCGAAGTGT
The DNA here is from genome assembly GCA_050301235.1 of Chitinispirillaceae bacterium. Taxonomy (GTDB): domain Bacteria; phylum Fibrobacterota; class Chitinivibrionia; order Chitinivibrionales; family Chitinispirillaceae; genus JAFGIN01. The sequence continues at coordinate 14,131 of JBNKZD010000118.1, forward strand.
TTACTGATGTTCGTAACAGCAGTTTTGCTCTGCGAAAAGACTGGTTTGAGAAAATTGAATCGATTCTATCTACATGATACATTATCTCACAATACTGAATAAATCCCGATATCGGGTGGTACTATTATCAATTGATACACAAAAAATACCTGCAGGTAAAATCCCGATTGGAACGGTAATACTGTTGCTGTGATAGGGGATTACACTTGAAAAAACGCACTTTCCATCAAGACTGAATATCCTGATATCACATTTTTCAGTTGATTGCAAACCGATTATTTGAAACAACACTATACCACAACCCGGATTACCTTGTTTGATAATGCAGATTGCTGGTAAGTGATGTTTTCTTTTTACTTTTATCGCTGAAGAACCCGCCTCATACTTTCCTATATCCGGACCGTTTCCTGTAAAATGATCATTGATATTTGGTATAAACACCCCCTTGTCGATAAGCGGGCTGCTTTCCTGAAGTCTGAAATCTCCGGATTGGGTGTTAATAAAGGTGGGATTCCCTGTGATTGCGTGTTTCTCCTGACCAGTTGCACCCGAAAACGCCGCAAGAGTTGTGTATTTTGAATTTGCCCAGTCTATAAATCTCCCTGATGCACTCGTGTAGAGAGCATCATAGTCAAAATCTACCGGATTCTGGGTTGATCTGCTTTGTAATGCATAATCAGTACCGGTAAATATATTGTTGCGTGAAATAACATTATGCCAGTCGCTGTAATCTTTAAATAAAAACCCCGGTTGACCTGCTGCACTTGTATAACAGGTGTTGTGATACATATATACCCAATAGGTACCCAGATCTGAATCGACATTAAACTTGACAGGGTACCCAACATACCCATCATGGGTCTCCCAGCCTGTAAACAGATTGCGGATTATCCAGGTTGGCCCAATCGCTGCAGGAGCAACCGACACACCGGTGAGAAATGATCTGAATGTATTATTGTAAATGCGGCAATTGGTACCCGCGCCATCAGTTTCGATACAGTCATCATTGATATATTCCACTACATTGTTGTAAAAATCAAGATTTAAGGTTGGACCGGCATCATCTTCAGAGAACAGATGCGATCCATCAAACATATGAAAAAAATGATTATTCCGTATCACATTTCCCGAATTGACCGTTGAACTGCCATATACCACAACTCCTCCAGCTTCGTAATATCCGGTACCCTCTTTTACCGCACTCCAGGTCCAGGTATCGATTGGCGATTCTGTAAACCGGCAATTCTGTATTGTATTTGTGTTACTTGCCCTCTTAAATGCAACACCGATTCCGCTATGATGAAAAAAACAGGAGTCTATCAGATTGTTCGATGAACCATCAAGGTATATCCCTCGTGAGTATTCACCGAGACCATAATAACAGATTTCAAGTCCACGCAACTGAATGTATTGTCTCCCGGTACAGGTGATACCTGTAGTAAAAGCCGGAATTGCAACCGTGTCAGTAGTAACAGGTACACCGGTATGTGGCAGCCTGATATACATCCATTGACCATCGCAAAAGTACCCCGATGGCATCTTCCAGGTATTCGATACCAGATCGTTCAGTGATGGGCTGCAGAACAGATGTTGCCCATTTAAATATGCGAATCGTGGCCGTTTTGTGCAGGCTGTACGATAAATGTTTGCGGTCTGGTTATACAGTGTCCATGATGGCTTAAATGCAGTATCTCTTCCATCAAGAACTACCGTTTCTCCCGGAGCATTGCGGATGCAGATCGGATTAGTTTGCGTTCCGGAACGCGGAATGGTAATCGATTCATGGTAGTGTCCTTCATGCAGCAGAATTGTTGCTCCAGCTTGAGCAAGTGACAAGGCTTTTGCAAGCGATGCTAACGCTTGTGAAACACTGGTTCCACTATTCGCGTCGCTTCCATTTTTTGCTACATGGTATACTGTTCCCGCTGAAGAAGGAAATGCATCTGCACGGGTTGCTACAGTGTCGATACGCTCTGAGGCAGTAAAACTGGTTCGAATTCGTACTAAATATCTGATTCCCGCCTCAAGGCCAAAAATACTTCCTGAAAATCGGTTCGTTGCAGTTTGTGCAAGTGGATGACAATCACGCCAGGTCTGTGCCCCCTTTATCGAGCTGAATGATGCTGATATTGTACTGCCCGCGGCAGGCGCTGCTGACAATGTAACATCTATCCCAATATTGTTGAATGTTGGTGTATAAGTTATAGATGAGATCTGCTGGGCAGTGATTGATATTGTTAGAAAAGGTAGCAGGCTGATGAGTAATCGAGGAGTGACCATGGCGAAATCCTTGGAATGTGTACCGGGCAGCATTATAAAACGCATTTTTATAAATTATATCATGCGTGTTATCCTTATTTATTGAAATAAAGGAAATAGAAATTGGGATTCACCGTATCTTCTACTTCCCCCTCTTCATTAACTAGTAGAGAGGGGGACAGAGGGGGTGAGGCGAAAGCGAATTGTGAGATTAGGAATTCCCGGTAATCGATCTCCACAATGGAATAAACTCAAATTCGAGCACATCCGCAAGTGCCACCCAGTTGTGTGCCTGCTGCATCATGGTGATTGTCTCAAGAGAAAATGCTACTTTTTTAAGCTCTTCACTTCCAGCTCCACACCTTTTCAGCTCATCCTGCAGTAAGAGTACACCTTTGTTAAGCAAGGTTGAAATCATACTGACATCTCCGGTTCGTGTAGCGAATACCGCTTCAGACAGAACACCTACAAGGGTCGTTTCAGTGTAAAACATATTATCTCTTGCGCAGTTAAGTGTTTGACAGTACACTTTTTAATGTATGATCATACAGTTAAAGCCTATCGTTGTGTTAGAAACTTTTCCAGAAAAAAAACTACCTCATGAATAATGGTGCACTGATATTGTTTGAAGCCCAGACTGGAGCACTGTCCGCAAAAATTGAATATGAAGATGGTTCAATAATTCATCTTCACTCTCTGGTAGATCCTGAATCAGAGAGGAATTTTTTCAGCGATGTAACAATCTGGGGTGATGTACTCATACTCGAAGGGAGCGGGCTTGGGTATCACCTTACTGATGTTGTCAAAACCCTGCAACAGCCAGTTTCGATTATACTGCTTGAATATTATGAACAATCTGCTGAGATTTGTTCTCAACGAATCAGGGAATTATGCGGAGTGACACCTGTGGTTATCTCATCAGAGACTCAGAATTGCAGAGAGTTGCTGCAACAGATCGTTTTGTCGGGGAAACTGATTCAGATAATCAAACATCCTGCCTCATATACTGCAAACCGTTCATTTTATGACAGAGTACTTGACCAGGTGATCTCCAGAAAAAAGGGGAGTTCATCACCTGGAAAAACTGCCGTTCTGAATGGAAAATTTTTTCTTCAGCGCGAAATCTGCAATGCAGCAAAGACCACCTCTGATGAGTGTATCAGAATTGATTATGAACAGTTGAAAAGTGTAGTTGAATATGAAAATGTACTTCAGAAAAGTATTCAGAGGGAAAAGCCTGACATGTTTGTTTCGGTAAACATGCTTGGTTTTGATGGAAATGGTATCTTTTCCGAGTATTGTACACGATACGGAATTCCGGTCGCTGTCTGGTTTGTTGACGATCCACGCCCCGTACTGTTGAATCAGAAAAAGTTTATAACCGGGGATATGACCGCATTCTGCTGGGAGCGTGATTATATCCAGACACTCCTTGATGCGGGATTTTCACATGCGTATTATCTTCCGCTCGCGACGGATCCACTGATTTTTTCTGATCAGAACAATAGTTCCGGTCAGAAGATTCCACTTGCCTTTGCGGGCACATCGATGGCTGGATCGTTTCGAAACGATTTACGAAAGAAGTTTTTATGGACCAAAGAGATAGAACCGCTTGTCAGTACAATTGCAGAAGAGCTGCTTGAATCACCATCAGTGAATATCTTGTCCCGTATTAATCAAATTTCAGCCGGCATGAATATCTCTTTACCATTCAACGACCAGCGAAACAGAGTATGGTTACAGTCCTATATTATTCATACTGCAGGAATGCTCAAAAGAAAACGAACTGTCGAATCACTGAAAAACCATTCCATTGAACTTTTCGGAGATAGTGACGGTTGGACTGATCTACTTGGTGAAGGATACATTATTCATCCCCCGGTTGATTATACAACGCAACTTTGTGATATATACCACTCTGCAATGATCAATCTGAATATTACCAGCTGTCAGATGACAACTGCTGTGAATCAGCGGATATTTGATGTGCCGGTGTCGGGAAATTTCCTGATCACCGATTTTCAGAAAGATCTGGAAGAGCTGTTTGAGGATGATGAAATCGTAATGTATCGAAATTTGCAGGAACTGAATGAACTGTGTTCGTGGTATTCAGTCAATGAACATTCCCGCAGAAAAATTATCGGTAAAGCGAAAGCCAGAATCGTTAAGCAACATACCTATGAAAACCGGTATCGTACTATTCGTGAAAAAATCCAATAAAAATGGTATGTAAAACACATGTTGCTTTACATCAGCAGTTAATTCTGCTCCTTTTCCTCTTCCAGATTGATATGCTGTGAAAGGAGTCGGGTCAGATCTGCTATTCTGAATGGTTTACAGATACTTCCTGTGAAACCGAACTTACCAGGGTTTGACATCACCGGGTCATCAGCATAGCCGCTTGAGACAAATACGGGAACGTTTTGGTCTACAGCCCGGATCTCTTCAATCACCTCTTTACCTCCGAGCCCCCCGGGGATTGTTAAATCCAGTATGATACCGCTGATTGCCGTGTTACTGGTGCGTGCATCCTTAAAAAAAGCGAGTGTTTCTTCACCATTTTCCTTGCATATTACTTTATACCCAAAAAGAGAAAGCATAGTATCCATTGTCATCCGTATGACCTCTTCATCATCCATGACAAGAAAAATACCGTTTCCGGAGTGTCTTACCGGCAGTTCCTTTGTGACCTGAGGTATAGGTTGATTGGAAACTGGAAGATAGATATGAAAGGTACTTCCTTTTCCCGGTGTAGATTCGACGTCAATATATCCGTTATGACGGGTAATAATCGAGTAGCATGTTGCAAGACCAAGCCCGTGACCTTTCATTTTTGTTGTAAAAAAGGGATCAAAAATGCGTGTTATCAGTTCCGGGGGAATTCCGACACCACTGTCAATAATAGATATTCTTACATAGTCGCCCTCCTTGAGAGAGGGGTGGTAGTTTTGAGGAAGATGCACATTATATGCGGTCAGATTGATGGTACCACCGACCGGCATTGCCTGCATTGCATTGATAATCAGATTATCAAAAACCTGACCGATCTGATTTTTGTCGAAATTACACGGCTTGAGCTGTGGATCGATATCAAATCGACAGTTGATATTTGATCCACTGAGAACGAATTTTACCGTGTCCTCTATGAATGGAAAAAGCGGACCAATCGATTGAACCGGTGAACCGCCTTTGGCAAAAGTTAAAAGCTGCTGTGTAAGTGAACGGGCACGCTCAATTGTTGACAAGGCTGTGGAGAGATATTGAGCACCACGGGTATTTTTACATTCATCGATTGCAAGATCTAAGAAACCGAAGATTCCCCCCAGAAGGTTATTGAAATCGTGAGCTATTCCTCCTGCGAGAGCACCTAATGATTCGAGCCGCTGGGTCTGCTGTTGCTGCTGTTCAAGCTTCTGTTGCATCAATTCATTGTTTTTTCTCTCGGTGATATCGGTATTTCCACCGCGAAACCCGATAAGATTTCCCTTATGGTCATAATGAGGCTTAGCGTAAACGGAGACCCATATCTGTTTATTATCTTTTGATGTAAGCATAGTCTGATAATCAATTACTGCACGTTCTTCCTGAATCATGGTTTTGATGTAAACTTTTAATTTCTCACGAATTCCTTCAGAAGAAAATTCATAAAAATGAAATTTCCCGGTTATTTCTTCAGGAGTGTATCCGACAATTGATTCTACTGAGGAGCTGACAAATGATATCATGCCACTGGTATCGATCTCCCACAGGAATGTCCTTGTCTGAAGTGATAGCTGGTCGAATCGGTCGAGAAGATCCTTAATAGTGATTTCTGTCTTTTTCTGCTCAGTGATATCCGAAAAAACACAAGCGAACTGACCATAAGCAGGGCAATAGGCTCTGACATTAAAATGTTTATTCAAATCAGAAGAGTAGTTTTCAAAAAATATCGGTTTCCCGGTCAGGGCAACTTCTCCGTATCTGTCAATCCAGCACTGTTCTATCTGAGGGAGAATTTCTTTGACAGTTTTTCCAACGATATTTTCAGCTTTAAGACCAGTCTGTCGTTCAAACGCCGGATTAATTGACAAGAATCGGTAATCTACCGGTTTGTGATTTGAATCACAGATAATCTCATGCAACGCAAACCCATCAAGCATCACGGTAAAAAGTGTTTTGAATTTTGATTCTGCAATTCTCAGATTAGTGATATTATGAGCAATTCCGCGTATACTGATAAGATTCCCGCTCTGAGACATTTCTGGTTGAGCATTCATGATAAGATGGACATTTTCACCCGATTTATTAAGGTGTATTGTTTCGTATCCGTGAATAGTTTCACCTGCAAGAAGTCGCTTGAGCATTTTTTTAAGTGAACCAGCTGAATCAGGCGATTCAAAGTCTGTAATCTTTCTGCCAAGCATTTCACTGATCGGGAATTTGAAAATCTCTTCACAGGCAGGGTTCAGATACATGTATCTCCCTTCAGCATTGCATTGCCAGATAAAATCCTGTGATGATTCAACAAGGTTGCGGTATTTGGTTTCACTTTCAGCAAGGGACAGTTCGGCGATTTTCTGACGGGTAATATCAACACCAATCAACAGTATACCGGAACGTTGATTGTTAATATCTCTGAGAGCACTGCACCGCCAGCTGATCGTTTTTTCTTTGCCATTCCGGGTTATCAGAGTGTCTTCAAACTGACATGCATCAATTTTCCCGGATATCACTTCACTGAGAAGGTTCAGTGTCTGCGTCTGATCTCCGTAATGAAAAAATGCCGCAAGACAGTTCTTACCGATAATCTCTTCACGCTGATGCTCCGATATCTGCTCAGTAAAAGAGTTTACTGTATTGATAATCAGATTGTTGTCGGCAGTAATGAAGATAGCGCGTGCAGTCTCGATAATATTATCAGAAAAATATTTGGCAACACCCAATTCTCCATTTTTTTGACGAAGCTCTTCATTGAGTGAAAGTAACTCTTCATTACTGGATTCAAGCTCTTCCTTGGCAGCTTCCATCTCTTCGTTTACACTCTGCAGTTCCTCGTTAGTAGACTGTACCTCTTCATTTGAAGCCCAAAGCTCCTGATTTACCTCATCTTTTTCTTCAATAATCGACTGGAGGTGCTCTTTTGTTGCCCGAAGTTCATCACGCAGGCGCTGCAGTTCAGTGTCAGAGGAGCCGGATTCAACTGCTTCGACTGCAGCAACGGAGTTATTTGGGCTGCGCTCGAAAACTATCAGATAGCAGAGTTCCTTTCGGGCAGGGTCATTGACCGGTGTTACTGTAATATCAATGGTAAAAGATAGATCTGTATGTTTAAAAATGACATTTTTTTTCCTGATTGTACTGTTTTTTTTCCGGGCTTCTTCAATGGCAACATACAGCTCGGGCATTAGATTATCACCCACCATTTTTGAAAGTTTCAAACTGGCATCACCTGCTATCGGCTGTATAAAGGGGAAAACGTGCCCGCGGCTTTGCCGCAGCATCAGGTTGCTGTCAACAAGTATGCATGGGGGAATGTGATTCTCGAGTAAAATCGTGTCAATTTGCTTGTTGATATCGATTTTTGAACTCTGCTGCTTCAAACCCAGCTGTATCTTTTCACTCTCATCGCTATACTTTCCGGAATGTGATGGTACCGGGAAACGATACATCGATTTTACTCTGGAACGTCTTTTTGAAAAGAGGTTGATTTTCTGATCAACCGATGAGAACAGGTCCTGAAATCGCCCCATGGATTCTGATGAACCAAGAAGAAGAAACCCATCATTCCGTAAAGAAAAATGAAACAGAGGGATGGCAATATCCTGAAATGAATTATCAAAATAGATCAGTACATTTCTGCAGCTCACCATATCGATATTGGAAAATGGAGGGTCCTGAACGATATTCTGTACCGCAAAAACACACATTTCCCGAATATGTTTCGTTACTTTGAGCCCCTCTTCTGTCTGGTCAAAAAACTGCTCGATTCTCTCTGGTGAGAGGTGTTTGCGGATTTTATCTGCATAAAGGGCTGTTCTGGCGCTCGCTATGTGACGAGGATTAAGATCGGTTCCAAAAAATTGAGCTTTTATATTTACGGTGGATTGGCACTCCTGAAGAAATTCCTGAAAACATATCGCAAGTGAATACACTTCTTCTCCAGTAGAGCAACCTGGCACCCATATACGGATTGTATCCTTGGTTGATCGCTGTTCGATAAGGGATGGGAACACTTTTTCTTTGAGTGCTGCAAAAACGAATGGCTCCCGGAAAAATTCTGTATATGATAACAACAAGTCATCGTAAAGATCAGTTATCTCTTCAGGAGTATCGAGCAGGTAGTTCAAATAATCCCGAAAAGATGTTGATTTGTTAATTCCCATCCTTCGGGAAATCCTGCGGAACACCGTGGTTTTTCGATAGTGTGAGAAATCTATACCGGTGGTTTTGAACAGATGGCAAAGGATCTGATCGACAGTATTTTCATCTTCGTGGGTGAATTCTAAAAGAATATCTGTATCTGTTACATCATCATGAGGTTCCGGAGCAGCCATTTTGGAATCGTTCGATTGTCCGGGTTGGGGGGCGTCCTGTTTTCTTTCGTTCATGGAATACTTGCTCCAAAATGAAATAAACTTAAATGAGTATACACTTAGTTGGTGCTTTAACAACATCATTTACAAAGAACTCAAGCACCGCAAAATACTCAATCGCCTCTCTCACTTCGACCCAGCTCAGTGACCACCCCAGCCCTCTCTCCACTCGTGGAGAAAGGGAGCAAGTAATTGCAATCTATTCTTCTTCCCCTTTCCATTTCCCAATGGAGAGGGGGACCGAGGCGCTGCACTGAGCGAAGTCGAATGTGGGGTGAGGCGATATGCGAATCATTGCGTATTCTCACACCAGTAAAGTGAATACCCATATAAATTTAAATGAGTATAAATGATAACGGGTTGAAAAAATTACCGACATAATAAACAAAACAAGGTAACTTCTGTTGACCTTTTTTCGGCTAAGTAGTCGGGTATATTATACAAATATATTACATGTTATTGTTTCGTGCTGCGGTATCGGAAATTCTTTGAATTTCTAACGGGCTACCATGCCATATTTTCGGATATTTTCAGCGAAACCAGTACAGTTGAAAGACCGGCTAAACTGCCGGTTATGTAGATCTCATTCCGGTTCAGCTGTCCCGATATCGATAAACTGCTTTAGTGCGGGCTCCAGTTTTATCAATTCATCATATGCAGAACTCAGGTGTTCTGCATAACGGAAGTGTGCTCCCAATCCTGTACGGAGTTCTATCTCGTAAATGAACTTATCCAGATGGGTCGAGTGCTCAAAGGGAACCTGTGACCCAAGCAGCAGTGAATACACAAATGATGAGGCCTGGTCCGTAGTCACAGATTTTTCTATCAGCGCTTTTTCCTTTTTGAGTAATTCTGGCATTCGCGGATGAGTTACTCCGGGAGGGCAGTAGAAACCAACAGGGGTAAGCGGGCTGAATCGGAATCCGCTCCGGTGTCGATTGAGATCACGAAGTTCTGCAATTGCCATATTATTCCAGGCTGCACGTACCATCGCTCTTCTGATCGTGGTACCGGTAATGCTGTACCGGTTCTTTTTCCCGGCAAACGCATCTTCGTACGATTGAACAGCTCCGAGATATTCCGGAAAGTTATGGTCTATTGACAAAAATACTCTGTCCGGGCAATTACCGGTTGCGACACCGTTATTTTTAATATAATCAATACCATACAAATACAGTGAGTCAGCCTGCGCAACTGATGCATCATCGGCAAAGCTGTGCTTTATAAGACGGGGAACAAATTTTTTAAGCTCTTCACGTAAAAGAGTTGCAGCGTTTTTTGTCTCAGGATGGGGAAGAGAGTCGAGCAGTTTAATAACATCAGCCCACACCCGTGCTGTCATAATGTATGCTGCATTGGTTTTTGTGGCAAAGGGGATGAAGTAACGAGATCTGTCAAGTGCATAATTTTTTCTGATCCGGTCTATTACCTTTTCGTTTGCACCTGATGGGTAACGGATAATAGCAGGGTTATCCTGAGCCTGGCGGTCAAGTGATGCATACAACTCCTGATAAATGGTGAATGACAGGTCCATGCAGGATTGCCAGTCTTTCGCCAATTCCGGAGCAATACCGATCTCTTCAGGACTGCAAAGACTTGAGGAGTCAAGTTTAATATATCGGGTACTGGATTCCTGACCATCACAAAGCTGGGCCAGTTCGAAGATCTTGTATGCCAGAAACATCGAACAATTATCAACAACCATCGCAATTCCTCCGGTCATTCCGGAGATAGACGCATGTCCATAATCCACAAATTTAAAGATTGCATCAACAGATCTGTCCGGATCATTCCAATCGATAGATTTAAGAATTGAATCGATACCTTTATTTGAACGAGAGTAACGAGCAAGACAACTTGCCAGAAGTTCCGGTGTTACTGATGGATTTTGAGCAGCTCCAGGAGGAGGACAGATTGCCAGACCTTTAACATTCATTGGAGAAACCTTAGATTTAAAAATGAAACCAAGTGATAGTTTTTAGTACTAGAAATAAAATATAATTTGAAGTAGTTCAGGGTTCAAAGTTCAGGGTTCAATAAGAATACCGCGATGACTCCCCTCCTGCGACACCAAATGCCACCAGGTGAGGGCACACTAACGTTGACCGCTACATCAAACGGTCTGGGCCTCACCAAATCGCCTCGCGGCGTCCATATATTCATAAAAAAGCTGTTGGCTATTTGCCATTGGCTGTTAGCAAAGAAAAACTGAACCAAAGCCAATAGCTAAAAGCAAAAAGCTAATAACTTCCTTAAGGCTCACCAAATCGCCTCGAGGCGTCCCTAAAAAAATAAACAAATATAATGGTAATGGATAACAATAATCCTAAAAACACTATTTATCCGGATATTGCTCATTCATAGCTTTAAGCTGATCTTTAAATTCCGTGCTGTAGATATCAAGAACCGAAACGAAAAGTGATGCGATCACTGGTCCCACAATGAACCCCATAACACCAAAAACTGCGATGCCACCCAGTGAGGAAAAGAAAACGATCAGGTCGTGCAGTTTTGCCCCCTGACCTACCAATCGCGGACGCAACAGGTTATCTACATTGGAAACCACCACTACCGAAAACACCATTATTCCGATTCCCTGCCAGATATTGCCAAGTAACAGCTGAATAATGCCGGCAGGTAGTAAAACTATCCAGGGGCCAACTACTGGTATGATCGACAATACAATCATTATAAATCCCCATAACAGCCAGGATTTGATACCGAAAACCAGCAGCGCAACAGCGCCAAGAATCCCCTGCACTAAACCGATAAGCAACGTACCCGCTACGGTTGCACGTGAAATCAACAGAAACCGATTGAAAATCAGGTCTTCATAATCATTTCGGATAGGGGATAGAAATTTAATACGCGTAACAATCGCTTTACCATCCATGAACAGGTAAAACATGGTAAAAAACAGTATGAAAATATTAACCACCAGCCCCAGAATACCCGCAGAAGTCTTATTAAGTATGGCGCTTCCTGATGAAGCAATCGTTTTCACCGATTCGTTGAGTAATTTATTCCAATCTATAGTGTTGAAATCCACATTCGAGAGAAAGGGGAGCGAGTTGTTGAGAAATCCGGTAATATTGTTTTTACTGATTTTTTCGGTGAGCATTGTTAGAAATGGACCGGCTGTTTTATACATCTCCACTACCTGTAAGGTGAACAGATGAATAACGATATAGAGCGGGATAACAAGAAGTAAGAACAACAATAAGCTGGTCGTAAATGAGGCAACCGCTTTATTTTTCCGGAAAAGTTTAAGAAACCAGAAATATACAGGGTAAAAAAGCGCCGTAAAACACGATGCAACCAGCACCGGCACAAAAAACATCTGAACAACCGGAATAAACGCAACTGTAACAAGAAGAAGCATCGCCAGTATCGCTAACTGATTGATACGACGTTTGTTATCAATTGACATCAACTCGGGCTGTTGAATATCTGAAGGTTTATCGCGTTCGATCTGTGGTTCAGAAGGGGAGGGGGATTCTATGTTTGATTGAGCACCGGTTGTGGAGCTTGCAATGGATTCGGAACTTTTTTCGGGAGTGTTCATGGTAATCAATAAGCGTCTTTGCGAAATTCGATGGTCAGAATATATAAAATTTTATCGTTTTCATCAATACTATAAAAAAGACGAAATTTTCCAATTCGAAATCGCCATGTTTCAGGAATGTACCCTCTCAGCTTTTTTATGTTATTTCCGAAATGTGGTTCAAAACGAAGCTGATCATAAATCAGATTTTTTAATTTCGTCTCAATAAATTTTTTATCATTTATGGAAAACTTACTGAGTCGTTTTATAAACTCATCTGTTTCGAAAATTTTATAACCTTCAGACAAATCTGCCTTTTCTTTTTTCGGCATCCTGAAGACCTCTCTTAAGACTATGATTTAACTGAGTGTTATTAATAATTTCATTCATTTCAAATTCATCAACTAATTCATTTTCTTGAATATATTTAAGGGTGGCAGTTTCGATAAAATTTGAAAGTGTTCTATTTTCAACGTCGGCAAATTTTTTAAAAGTATCGTATTCACTATCTTCTATACGAAGCGTAATAGTTTTAGGCATAAAAATTCCCTTTAATGAATAAGTTTGAGTGCTATTGAATAAATTATATTCAAGTATTCTAAAAATCAATAATTAATTTTTGAACTCATGCCCGATAAACCGGCAAAATATAGCTTCTCATAGCACTATTAGCGGATTGTAAATAATTCGACTTAAATGTTATAAGGTTAATATTTTTATTTTTAAGTCTCCAAACAGTGTCATCGTTCAAAGCAGATTCGAAGTGGGTGATTGTATACCCATTAATTGGTACGAACGCACAACCGTTTCTATTTTGTTCATCTTCAGAAATTGCAATCAGTTCAATGTTACGTTTCTGGCAATAATCCTCAACTGAAATATTTTCGGTTATGTATCTTCGGTATATTTTAGTGCTTCTAATACATGAAGGACAATACACCGCACAGTTATTTCTTACCATATTAAAGATATTGTCAATTCGGGTGTATTTAACATGCGGATGAAGAGCCAGCACGATGACATCATCAAAAAATGTCAGCGCTTTTTGAATAAAAGTTATAAGAATGTCTCGACGACAATCTATTGCAGCAGTTAAAAATATTGTTTTCTGATCATAGGGGAGAAATCCTTCAAAATATCCTTTTGAATTTTCGAATTCATGCCTGATAGGAATGGAAAGGTGTCTGAGTGCTTCGTTAATAACAAACTCTTCTTTTCGGCGGATCGAGTCCTGGTGACGTGAAAAAAATGCGCCAGCACGGCATACAACAGCTGTAAACCCAGGATAAGTGAGATGGGGGAGTGTTACTAAAAGGTCAATATTCTCAGTAATAAGATCGTTCAGTTTAATTACATCAACGCCAAACGACCGAAAGAAATCACATAGCCAGGTGTGCTCCTGAATCACAGTTTCACTCTGGATTACAATTTCATTTGTGTCATTATTGGAATTCTGAGGATCATCTTCGATGGGTGGTGTATGCATAATCACAGTCTTTAAAGCACCACTATTGTCGATACCGTAATTTGTTTTTCGGGATGATGAACATTGTGATGTGGCAATCATAGCACCTCCTCAAAAAAGGGTTTGTACTAGATCTGCAATTATAATTCCAGAGGGGTTCAGAGTTCAGGGTTCAAAGGTTCGGGAGTTCAGGGGACGAGTGTCGAGGTGGGAGTGTCGAGTGGGAGTGTCGAGTGGAAAAGGCTACGAACCTCAGAAGCTCAGTCGCAATGACAATCGTGATTAGCGTAAAATGCGGCCGTCTCGGCTTCGCTCGACGACCGGGTGAGTAATTTTAACGTTGTAGAAGTAAATACTTTGGGAAATAAAAAACGGTCACTCAATTGGTTTGAATGACCGTTTTTTATTTAGAAAGAAATTTAAAAAACTTAATTCTTAATGTCTTCCTTTTTTACACCAAAATTCAGACTCTTTTTGAGGTTTTTATATTTCGAGCTGAATGTTATCCAGGCAATAACTTTGTATTGTCCAGGGGCAACTTTCATACCCTTTTCATTGGTGAGACCATACTTAAAAAGCGCAGTAGAAACTGTTGAATCCTGATCACTTTTTTCAACAAGTGCTTTTACATTCTTTATTGTTGGTGATGATGCGACCTGATTGCCTATTACATCGTATACCTTCACTTTAATATCCATTGTTACATTAGAATCTGAAATGTTAGTGAAGGTAAGTCTGAAGATGGTACCACCACCTGCGTCCTGGATAGCTTTGTATGCCTCACTTTTTGATTTAACATATTCAATCTCTCCGGGCCTGGTGAGATTGGTTGTTGGAACCGCAGGGTTTTGTAACGCTGCGAATGTGACAATATTACCACCAACAACAAATCTAACCCTCTGATTTAATTCGTGAGTGTAGTTAGATTTTTCATCAGCGATAAGCCTGTTTGCATCAAAAATATTTACCCAATCAAAATTCGTGATATCTTGCCCGTTGGTCATTTTGAAAATAAAGATACTTACATTTCCACTGTCCTCTTTAATTCTTTCAAAATTAGCAATATCCTTCAACATGAAATCTTCATATTTGAATTCGCCGTCAACTTTTTCCCAGATTTTAAATACCTTTTCTGGCTGACTTCCAACGGTAACCAGATTTGAGCCGCCACCTTTGGAAACTATTTCACTAAGGGTAATATAGATGACATTCTTTTTCTGATTAAAGTCGGAATTGATCTGTTTATAAGCTTTCCAGACGACTGGTGCAGCACCATCGCTTACTGTTACTGTTGTATCAGCTGCCTCAGAGAAATTTGACAGTTTCATTTTTGGTGTCCAGCCGGTCTGCGGTTTTGATTTGTCGGCTTCGGACAGGTAGATATAATGATTTTTTCCGGATGGGTCTGCCTGCACAATACTGTCAACAGTAAATGAAGCATTTGGATTTAGATTAACAATAGAAAGGTTACCATCATCTTTTGTGAATTTTGTTGCTTTATAGAACTCAACATCGATGCGATCAAGAATACCATTTCCGTTTATGTCTCGAGTGTATGCAGAAAGGACAGGCGATTTTGGTGGTTTTACTTGAATGGGTACGGATGCAACAATAATCGAATCATTGATTCCTTTGGCTTGTGCAACTAAATTACCTAAAAGTCCATCCAGTTCACTTTCATCTGTATGATATGTATTTATTTCACCAGTTGTTGTGTTCAATTTATCAGGATTGAGAGTTCCTGTGACATTCCATTCAGAGTATATATGTCCAATACGGTTACCATATTTATCATAGCCATTTGAGTAGGTAGAAAAAATTCTATTAGCAGGGTCAGTAGGATCTAAGTGAATTGTATCCTGGTATTCCACCCAATTATTATTCTCAAATTTGAGTGTATAGAGAGGTCCGGGTAGAAGCACAAATTTTTCGGTTTCAGCCTGTCTGTTGCCAGCGATGACTTTTATCTGATGCAGACTATCTCTGTTGAATGGCGCATAATACAATACGACACCAAATGTATCTGAGCCATTTTGAAAGCATTGAGTAGTATGATATTTTTCAAAGTCGAAATTAAATGGTACTTTGTCATTAACAAGTGTAAAAGGTTCTGGTTTAGCAGCACCACCACGCCCTAAATTATCAAAATACGCCATAGAATCTTTGATATTAGCATCAGAACCACCAAAGCAATAGGGGATAGGGATGAGACCATCGTCATTAGTAATGAATGCTCTGATTATAATAGTATCGCCTGCGACTCGCTTCTCCTTAGGAGTTAAAATTTCCAAGTGAAGTACCGGTGGAGAAAGTGTTACAAAGACTGGAATTAACGTAGTATCAGTTCTAGGATCATTAGGATTTGTCAGTATCACTCGACCTGTTCCATGATTACTCGGACAATAATTCCAAGTATTTCCATTCGTAGTTAAATCGCAATCTGTTTTAAGAGTATCCTTGAGATCTACTTTCCCTTGGGCATCTTCCCATGCATCAGCGTTTCCAGTATCGTTTTTGAAGGTCGATTTTAGCCCTTGAATCTTATATTTACCAGTACTGTCGGTTTCAATTTTTAATGTATCAACGACTTCGCCTGTTTTAAGATCAACAAGTCTCAATTTGACATAGTAATAATTAGAAACTTTTACTGAAACACTTCCTGGCTTCAAGTTTCCATCTGACGCTGTAATTGTTACATCACCTGCAGAATCAGCTCTGGTTGCAGTTCCATGATATTTTGCACCATCTTCGCCCTGAACAGTCGCAATCTTAGGAATTTCAGATGTCCAAGTTGTAGTAGTTGAACTGGAAAACCATTTTCGTGGTGTTATTGTATCTATTGTATCGGCAAGATTGCCATATTTATCACGAACAACAGCATATAATTTGTCATATGTTTTTGAAGAATCTGTGATGGTCACTTTTATTAATGGATCGTCACCCCATTTTCTGGGCGTTGGTGAACCTTCTATAACAATGTGATCCGGGCTGCAAACATCTATACTAAAAGTTACAGTATCACTTTTAATCTGAGCCGGAAAATAGGGATCATACACCCATGCCCGAACAGATATATTTCGCCAAGCTTGTGTGGCAGTAAAACGTGTTTTTGGTCCCTTTGAAATTATCAATTTATCATTAGTATCTAGAATCGCTGGACTAATAACTTCCCAATGGATAGAATCTTCAAGCCAAGTCATCCGTACACTATCTTTATCAAAAATTTTTCCAGTTATGTCTACAGTATCTCCTGGGCATAGATTATCACAATCAGTAATTAATACTTTATCAATAAATGGTCGTAACAAATTTGAGGAGATTCTACAATTTGATTGAATTGTATGGCGTTCAGTATAGAAAACGTCTAACCAGTACTTTTTACCAGGTTCCAGTCCCAATTCAGCTGCTTTGGTTGCATTTAAAACCAAACGGCCCTGTTGTTCTCCATGTACACCTCCCAGGTCCAAAGCTAATTTTCCGTTGATAAATACCCAAACATCATCATCTCCTGAAAAATCAAATGACTGGCTATTATCCCCCTGATAGGTAAACTCCTGATGTAATTCCATTGTAAACGAGAAATTATGATCACGACCTTCATTTCCAAAGCCTATATTATCAAGCCAGAAGAACTGATTATTGCCCGTTCGATTGAATTCGTATGTACCATTGACAGAGTCAATCAGTTTGAAGGGAAGATAGCTGTAATAAACAAGATTTGCTCCTGCTTTGGTATCATCCCAACCTGGCAATGTCCAAAATGTATCAGTTACGGTAGAATTTGCAGTATTTCTGACAAGCCCAGTCCAGCGAAATGCGCTGATTGTATCACCTTTATATACTGTTTGTACTTGTTTAAAATCTAGATTGGTTGCATTTTGATATCCTGTAGGTTTAAACCAATCATTTAGAGAACAAGCGCAAGGGTAAGTAGTTGGGGCGGTAGTATTACACGCCAATTCTGTTCTTACAGGTTTGCCTCCACCTTTTTCAATTGTATCTAAAACCATGCCTTCAAATACAGTAGTTCCATTTGGAGCCATACATTGTTCAAACCCGAAATTCCCATCAGGGTGGTAATCATAAAATGTCACTGGAATATAGATGAGAGTGTCATATTTAATCTTCAGTGGTTGAGCCGCAGCATACAGCGATGAAACAAAAAACAATCCAATCCCTAAAGACTTTGCAACAATCGGCAATCTTTTGAACGGTGTTGTAACATTCATGGTGAGATCCTTTAAAGCGTTTAAATGGTCTTCAGCATTACATACAAAGTGATATTAATAATATAATTAAAATTTATCAGTTTAAAGAACACCTTTAGTGATTGTAGTGAATATAATATAAAAAAACGTATTCTGATAGAATTCACTTTAACTTTTTTTGAACTATAGTGACTTTTTATACCACAACACGGAAGCGAGCTATACAAAATGTCGCATAATAGATATTATGTAAACTTACGTACGTAAAACGACCTCCCCTGCAAGCCATTGATATGTATGGGTTCAAGGTTCAAGGTTCAGGATTCCTAATCTCTAAACCTCTCTATCTGCATCACTGAACATTTGAAACACTTATGAAAATTGTATATTTTTAAAATCGTCCACAGTTCAGGATTACTTAATTTCTGACGAATGTTTGTTTGGAGTTAATTTTTTTCGTATAACCCTTGAAACCTGAACGCTGAACTTTTGAACCTTTTTGTGAGAAATACTATTATGAATAATTTCCCAATTTATCGACTGATTCCAGCCAATTCCAGATCCCTCAAAAAATCTGAAATTGAAATTTTAATTAATAATCACAATTCAGCTGAATCCTGGGATATGGTCTACGTTTCAGAAGTTTTTAACGTCTCAGGGATCATCAACTGTAATTTCAGTGGAACCATATATATAGGAATTATTAACGAAAAATCGGTTAATTTAAATGGTTTGCATCTCAAATCCGGGCTGATAAACAGCTCATTTCATAATTGTGTAATTTCTGATGGCTGTATTGTAAAAAATTGCGGACAAATTTCTAATTATCTCATTGAAAATGATGTATTTATAGCAAACGTTTCAGAGATCAGTTCAAGCCCTGATGCATCGTTTGGTCAGGTTTTTAGCAGTTCAAATCCTGAAATCTTTCATTCTATAGCACTTATTAACGAAAACGGCGCTCGTAAGATTATGCCTTTTAATGAGATAAACTGTACCGATGCCTGGTTCATGGTTAAGTATGGTTTTAACGATCTATTTAAAAATAAAATCAGGATAATAGCTTCAAATTCCATATCAAAAACAAATTCTGTTGCAACTATTGGAAAAAATTCAAAGATTTTGAATAGTACCTGTATTCGCAATTGCATGATTCATCCATATACCTTAATAGATGGAGCACTTCTGCTTGAAAATTCTACTATTTTGAGCGATCAGAATGAATCAACTTCCATTAAAACAGGTGTTGAGATAAACAACTCTATCATCGGATTTGGTAACGACTTACAATCATCATGCCTGCTAAAATCCTGTATTACAGGATCTGCAGTTTCAATTTCCCAGAGCGCCAGAATTACCGAATCTTTTATCGGCGATAATTCGGCAATCGCCTGTTGCGAGATTGCACACTCATTTGTGTATCCCTTCCATAATCAACATCATAATAACTCATTCCTGATTGCATCATGTATCGGTGGTCAGAGTAATCTGGCAGCTGGAGCTACAGTTGGTTCTAATCACAATTCCAGAGTCAACGATGGGGAATTGTGGGCTGGAAGAGGATTCTGGCCTGGGCTATGCACCAGTTTTAAACACAACAGCCGGTTCGCATCATTTATAACAGCTGCAAAATCAGACTACCAGTTTGAGATAGACCTCCCCTACCCTTTTTCATTAATTTCAAACGATTTGTCAAGTAATTCACTAACTATCTATCCAGCCTGGGCAATATCATCAAACCTGTATTCTTTAATACGAAGTCAGCAGAAATTTCAGAAACGGGATAAAAGGATACATAAAAATCAAATAATAGAGCTCTCCCCTTTTGCACCCGATACTATAGAAGAGTGCTTTAATGCATTGAAATTATTGGAGATAGGCATTCTATCGCAAAATAATATCGCTATCGATAATAATAATCTGCCATTTTATCAAGCAAATAGTCAGATGGGAGCAATTCTTAAGACTCAAAATCAATTGCAATCTATTGATTTGAAACCTTATACAATAGAAAAAAGTAATCGAAATGTGACCTTGCTAAAACCGGGTAATGCCTTGAACATGTATCGTTGTTTAATAGAATGGTTTTCAGTTTCAACTTTAGTAGAATACGATAAACCTTCTATTATCAATACCTTAAAGACTCCTTTTATTGTGGAAGACACACAATGGGTAAATGCAGGCGGGCAGATTATGAGAAAGTGTGATGTCCAAAAGATCATTTCTACTATAACTTCTGATGATTCAATAACTTACTGGGATCAAATTCACAAAATGTATGCCAGCGTTCAAAATGAGTATCGTCATCACAGATTAAAATATGCGATTAATTCGCTTTTCAGACTGCAGGAAACCCCTATAGAGAAGAATCTTGTATCACTTTCACAACTCATTGAAAAAGCTATGAGTTCAATCGATCTTATCTGCGAATTAACCCGCAAATCACGCCAGAAAGATTTCACAGATCCGTTCAGGACAATGGTGTATGATTCCCCAGAAGAAGCGGTTTCAGTTCTTGGAACTATAGAGGATGATTTGGTGATAAAGAATCTGGATGCGGAATCGGTTGAGTTGAAAAAGAGGATATCGGGGATTTTGGGGGAATTGTAATACTTCTCAATATTACAAATACCGTAGATTACACAATCGCCTCTCTCACTTCGACCCAGCTCAGTGACCACCCCAGCCCTCTCTCCACTCGCGGAGAAAGGGTGCAAGAAACTGCAAAAGGACTATTTCGCAGCTTCTTATCAGCAAAAGAACTACATGCGAACCGCGTTAGTTCGGACGGCGGGAAATGCCCGGAATGGTAATGAAGGGAATTTGTGTTTTTAGACCAAGGTGGTTCCTCCACCGCAGGGATAAAAATACCGAAACGAAGTGTAGTCCAGAGGAGGAACGACCCAAAGGGGAACGCCCAAAAGCTTTTGTGATTAAGGCATTCTCGTCGCTTTAATTCTTCTTCGCTTTCTTCGCCTTTTCCAGCGCTATTTTCCTATTAATCTCCTCTATTTTCATCCTTAACTTTTGTATCTCCAACCGCTCCTTTTTAATTTCATTCGATGAAGCGACTTCTTTTGCGCGGTACTGTTCTATCTGAACCATTACATCATTACGACTGATTTTTTCCTTTTTGATTTTTGCTGCAACTGCGGCAGTATCAAGCTGTTTGCTGCTCGAATCCTTAACTGCTGTTTTAACTGTAACTGTATCTTTTTTCTTCAATGCGACTACAGGCATTTTTACCGTCGATTGGTATTTTTGAGTAGTATCATACAGAACATGTAATTGCATAGCAAAGGCCTGTTGATCCTTATTTTCAGATTTCATCTCTACCGAGACAATGTTATCTCCACCCTTTAAAAGAGATGTAATCCCAGTTGCACTGTCCAGACGAACCATATTTGCATACCCGAGTGTGTCACTTAATATCAATATATTATTAACAAACAACTTGTATCTGCCTGAACTTTTAAAGTAAATCGATCCATCACGTGGTGCGCCTTTGATGAATGCATCTTTAATAGCATATAAACTACTCCATGTGGAATCACCCCAGATTGGAACTGCCGCATCACTTATACTATAAACTCGTTTTTCTTTATTTAAAGTTGCCGGTTTCCATCCGTTAGCAGGAACTTTTGGTCCATTCCAGTTCTGAACAGAGTCTGACCGGACAATCCATGTATCATCACTGTTGAAAGATGTTGTTGCATAAAACGATGTTCCGTATTTGTCCGGATTAAGCCGTGCAAGACTTTCGATGGTGCTGCCATACCACTTGCTTGATTCTAACCCTAACGATTTCATCGTTTTAAGTGCGTCTTCATAGAGAAGAATAGACTTATCCTGCAATTCATAGACAATATCTTCAAGCTGAAAGATGAGATCTTCCTTCTCATCAGGGTCCATGTTTGATGGAAGGTTTTGAGTGTTCTTTAGAATTTCAATTGAAAGCTCATCGTAATCCCGACCTTTAAG
Source organism: Chitinispirillaceae bacterium (assembly GCA_050301235.1). Classification (GTDB taxonomy): domain Bacteria; phylum Fibrobacterota; class Chitinivibrionia; order Chitinivibrionales; family Chitinispirillaceae; genus JAFGIN01. The sequence continues at coordinate 36,160 of JBNKZD010000118.1, forward strand.
ATACGCAATTTTTGCAATCTGGTCCTTGCATACAGTTGCTATAGAATCATTTAATTTCAATGAATCTATCTTTTGAAGCGTCTGTTTGTAATAATTAAAAACCTCATTCTTAAGTGGCGCGATCGTTTCCAGCACCTGTTTTTGATATTGGAAATTGTGCAAAGGTTTTTCTTTAATCTCCTTTGGGATCGGAGCATTTTGAACTGCCTGAACTGCATTTATCAGATAGCCACCTGATGAGATAAGATTTTTTTCCAGTGATGTTTTTGATTTTGTAACCCAGGAACGTTGTGTTTCGCTCAGAGAATCAAACCCGCCGGCAATTTCGATCGCTTTTGCATATGGTATAACGGTATTCTGTATGACTTTAAAACAGAGATTCATTATCTCTTTTTCGTTTACTGCAGTCTGAATCGGATCAAGCTTTGGTCGTTCCTGATCGCGGATTGCAGTGGTGAGATCTTCATACAATTCACCAACTCTGAAAGCAGCTTCAAACATACGCTCGCTCTGATACTGCATCACCCGTTGAAACGCTTTTGATGCATCAGTGAGCAGCTCAGTCTTCTCTTTCAAACTGTTTTTTAATTTATCAGCCGGTTGAACAAGCTTAATATCAAGAAATTTTTTCCGTTTAATCAATCCGCAATAATATGCTGCCTCTCCTGCATAATAGTTGTTCGGCTCCATTTTATCCAGAATAAGATTGCTGTTTTGCTGCTCGGTATTATTAAAAGAGAACAGGGCGTTTTCAAAATCATTCTGATCATACTGGCATTTGGCGATCATGAAAAACGCTTCAATCGATTTAGGCGTTTTGGGGAAACGGCGGATGAAATTCTTATAGACAGTAATGGCTTTATCATACATTCCTGTCCGGGCATAAAATGCAGCAGAACGCAACAACATCGCTTCAACATCTTTTTCACCAGGATACAGTAATGAGTACCTCTCGTTAACCTCTGCCATTTTGTCCATTTTACCTAACTTTTCATAGCAGAAACCGAGATTAAAAAGCGCATCTTTTGCCTTATCAGAACTTGAATAGTTATTAACAATAGCCTCATAAGCATCAGCTGCTTTATTGATCTTATCGCATTTTTCGTAAGCAAGCGCTGCATTAAAAAGCGCATCAGGAGCATACTTTGAAGATGGGTAGCGTTTTAAGAGGTCTATATTTACATCAGCGGCTTGCTGCCATTTTTCGAGTTTCTCATACGATTCGGCAGCATTATACAAAACGATATCACCATATTCACTACCTGGAAAGCGCTCATCAATACTTCTGAATGCCGTAGCTGCTTTTTCGTAATCACCACTGTTCATAACATCTCTAGCGCTATGAAATTCAGATTGCAGTAAGAGTTTGTAGGCAATTCCTTTTTGACCTTCATCACCCGATTGACGATACACTTTTTCAAATGAAGCAGCGGCATCACTCCATTTTTCCTCACCAAATCTGCATTGAGCCAGAAAAAGAGTTGCCTCCATAGTTGCATCAACGTTTTTCTCGCTCAACTTGATAACTTCTGTATAGATTTCAGCTGCTTTGTCATATATCTGCCGGTTGAAATAGATTGCCGCCTGGCTCATCATCACTTTAACCAGCGAACTGCCATCAGGAAAAAGTGTCTTGTAGTTATCAACAGCATCGATCATCTTCCGTGCAGCAAAATCAATTTTTCCTGTTTGCCCGGTGGTGTCCGTGGGGATTATCGATTGTGCAAGTGCAATTGCATTGAGTGCAGCCTGCTCACGTTTTGACTGATCAAGTACTTTGTTTCGGCTGAATTTGATATAATTTGTGTATGCGGCAGGTTTATCACCAAGCTTTAACTCATTGATAGCAGCCATATTCCATAATGCTTCTGATGATGCTATGTTGTTGGGATACTTATCAACAACCTTCTTGTATCTGTCTACAGCAGATTGATACGCTTCCTGACTTCCGTTTGATTCTGCGCGCCTGAACTCTGCATCAGCCACATATAATCCCATCACAACAGAAAGTGAATCGATATATTGCACCAGCGCAGAATCTTTTTTCATCGCCTCATTCCATACTCCCCCACTTGAATAGAGATTGAAAAAAGCTTCCCGTTGATGCATTGCGGAGTCCGGCAGTGTTCTGGCTTCATACATTTTTATTAAATTCATCGATGCCTCAGGGGCAACCGTACTCAACCCGTACTCGTCAAGTAAACGTTTATATATCGATGATGCAGCTGCGAAATCAAGATCTTCTTCACGAAGCTCCGCCATACGTTTCAACACCATTGCGGCATAATCCACGTTCCCTATTAACTGAAGAAACTTGATTGCTTCATCGATCTTATCACCTTCATCGAAACTGATTGCGATATAATCAATAGCTTCACCGCGCAGAAGGGGGTTAACAACCTGTTTTTCATCCATTTTTGATGGATCGAAGTCCAGCTTATTTTCTTCAACGAGGAATTTAAATGCAGCAATAGCTTCTTCAAAACGGTCCTGCATGTAATAACACCAGCCAAGGTGATACAGTGCCTGAACGTATTGGGGGTGATCTCTGAAAAACAAAACTTTACGATATGCATCCTCTGCAAGTTTGTACCCCTGGTCATTTTCAATTTTCGGATGATCAAAGTAGAATCGGCCGATATTCATATTTGCTTCTGTATAATATTCACTTTCGGGGTACTTTTCTGTTAACTCCAGTAATGCATCATTGGCTTCTTCATTCCGTCCCTGTTTTTGTAATGCAAGCGCTTTGTAAAAACAGGCATCATCAGCAAGCTCATCGAGAGGGTGATTGGTGATTATATCATCATAGATAGCGATGACGGTATCGAGATTATATTCGGGAAATTCAAGTCCTGATGAATCTTTGCCGGAATTGATTGCAGCTTCATATTCTCTGAGTGCATGCTGGAATTTATCACCTGCAAGGTCGTATTTTAACTCTGCAAGCCTGAATAATATTTGACCATTGTACCTGTTTTTGGGATATACTTCAAGCATTGTAGTGATATGTTCAATCAGTCGCTGGCGGTCCTCAGAAATAGTATTAGCGGTTTTTTCATAATCTGCTCTTACTTTTTCGATTTCCTTTATTAAGGAATCTGCATGCAGGGTGTCTGATTTTGCCTGTTTTGAAAGATCAGACATATTTTGTGCCAGAGAAACCATCTTATCGTTCCGGTCCTGATACTTTATAAACGACCAATCCACAAAACGAACCTGCATCTCCTCCTGCTGAAAGCCCTTTCGTTCATCAGGTGCAAAACATTCATTCTCAACAAGTAAGTATTCGTGTTCGAGCTGATTAAACTTTAATGTTAACTGTTTCTGGCGTTGTTCCAGACTGTCAAGTTTCTCATTTGCCTGGTTTGTTTCTTTTGATGTGGTTGAAGCCTCCATTTCGATCTCATTTTTGACAGTGGAGATCGAATCCTCGTACAGATTCATATCATTTTTAACCATTGTAATATAGCGTCGTTCAGCCCAGTGCGGTAAGACTTCACTGCCCTTTTCTGAAGAGACGTTGAGTTGATTAAGAATCGAGGTACATTTTTTCTGAAGAGCTTCGTTTTTCTTTTTCTTATCAATTGAAAATGCTTTAAGTGTTTTATCCCCTTTTCTTATAGCTTCAAACTCCATCTGCTGCAATGTTTTTGCAATGTCGGTCAGACGATCCCTCTCTTCATACACTTCAAATAGAATCCGTGAGTCGATTAGCTGACTATGAATAATATTCTCAACCCGGGCAGCATCTCTGTCTTTTTTTTGTGCCGAATAGACCTGTTCAAGGATTGTTGCCATCTCGAAAAAGTAATCATTACCTTTTTCTCTTTTTAGAAAATCGCGACCGAGTTTTTCTGCTTCACGATATTTTTTCATATCAAGAAAAACTTTCGCGGTCTTGATAACCACATAGGTGTGACGTGATGCATTATTTGGTACGTCAGCATAATATTTCAAAGCATCATCATATTTTTTAAGAAGATAATTGATATCTCCGGCAAGTGTTTTAGCTTCTGAGACCAGTTCTGGTTTTTTCCCGTTTTGAATTACCAGATCAAGGTGGGCAATAGCTTTGGGATACTCTTTTAATCCGATCAGGCATAATGCTGTTAAAAACTGGGATTGAACTGAAATTGCTGAACCGGAAGATATCTCATTGAGAACATTAATTGCTTTTTCATATTTTTTCTGTATGTAGAGAGATCGCGCAGCTGCGTAGTGAGCAACACTGATTAATGGATGATTTGGAAAGCTTTTGACAAACAGAATATGTAAGCTGTCAACATTTTCAAAATCATTATCATCAACAGCATATTCAATCAAACGGTACAATGAAGGTGCATTTTTATCGCTTTCGGGAAAATGTGTCGTGATGTGAGAATACTCCTGACGTGCAATTTCTTTCAGCTTGAGCATCCGGTTGCATTCAGCGATGATAAATATAAAAAAATCAAGCCGGCCATCGGGTAAATTGAGGTTTCGGATCTTCTTTAAAAACCCCATCGCTTCCTTGTAATTACCTTTTTTATACAATTGATACGCAGTTTGAACATCTGCCGGAGAAACGACATCGATATCAAATGGCGGGATGTATTCATCATCAAAAGCATCTTCCATGACCCATGATGGAAGGGTGTCGTATGATTCCGACCATGATGCAGAAAAGAAGAACAGTAACAGCAATACGAGGCTTCTTATTTGCAACATCTGAATCCCGTTTCATTAGATTGCGTTGCAACAGTTCCCTGAGATTGAAGACCGCAGCGAGCCAGTTTTCCATAGCGGAATGACCCTCCCATAGACAATGGATAATCACCGTTTTTATTTTCTACCCACTCCCAGACATTTCCAACCATATCGAACGTACCGGTGTTTTCACAATGAGAAAATGATCCCGATTTCCAGGGACTTTTCCCATCAACTGGACAACGCTCTTTTTCGAACTGGTTCCCATAGGGATACAGAAGGTTCGAACTCCCGTTGCAGGCACTCTCCCACTCTTTTGCGGTACACAATCGTTTACCAGCATCAATGCAGAACACTTTTGCTTCAACCCACGATACACCGGTTAGTGGAATCGATTTTTTTGTATTGGGCCATTCATATTTATCTATGCAAAACTGTTTTTGATTTTCAAGGGTAATAGAGACCATATCATCAGGGCAACGCTCATGTACAATACAATCATTTGTAATAATCGCACTTCGATGCATTTCATCAATGACTTGCAGTGTAACTTTATAAAATCCTGAGTGTGTAAACTGATGAGAGACAGTGGTTGTTTTCAGGGTGTCGGTATCATACGTGCTGTCACTGTCGAAATTCCACAGGAATCGCAGTCGCGATTGGGGACTCTCCTTATCGAATGACTCCGATCCATCAAACCTGACAATATCATTAACAAAAATTGTTTTATTAACAATAGAAAACAACGGTGTTGGAGGAAGATCGATTTTATAGACAAATGTATCAACTTTCCCGGAAAACCCTGATGCATCAACAACCATGGTAAAAATTGTATCAGACGTCAAAAGTGTAATCGGTTTGGTAAAGAGTGTGGAGTTCTGGGTTGGAACTGATCCATCGGTAGTATAAAATACTGAAGATTCATCGATTGTATGGAAACTGATAGAAATGGCTTTATCATATACTGTAGTTTTTGAAGCGGGTACATCAGGTATTGCCCTTGGACTGAATACCTCAAGAACAGATAGCGGACTCTGATTTCCAGCAATATCTTCAGCAAAAATGGAAAGCTTCATGTTGGGATCTTTTTTAAAGACGAGCCGGTCATTATTCTGAAGATATTTATTTCCAGCAGTATTGACTGTGGAGCTGACAAGTGGATTTGTACCATCAATAGTATAATAAAACGTAGCTCGTTCGTTACTCTTTAAAAAAACAATAGCAGAATCATTTGGCCCTTTTCTCGTTCTTACGTCGACAGCCGGTGGTGTCCAGTCTATCTGGTATTCCTGTCTGTATACAGAGCCGCGCAAACCGCCACTTGTTTGTAAAAAATACTCAAATATGTGAGTTCCTTCTTTGTTGATGAATATCCCACCACTGTCTGCAGAAATAAACGTCGTATCGGGAAGTATTCTCCAGAACACTGTGCCGACACTGTTAGTCTTGAAAGTAATCCTGATTTTTTGATTATAAATTCCGGCAACGGGAACTGCTTCCACCATTGGGCGTCGCAGTTCATCCATAGTGTAAATTTTCGACCTATTGCCTAACTTGTCTATTGCAAAATATTTCAGAATCTGATTAGTACTCATCTGCAGAGATTGCTGGTATACTGAAGATCCGATTGATGGATCGGCACCTCCAATCTCGTAGTAGATATCAGAAGGTTCATCTGCTGACAATGAAACTGTATATGCTTCATCTTTAAGAGATCCATCAATTCGAGCCCTCAAAATGGGAGGTTTGCTATCGAGATAATAATTCCTGGTGTATTCGGTTGATTTGTTTCCGGCGCTATCAACACCAAAAATACGAACCTGTATCGAATCGTTTCTTGTAATAGAAATTCCATCAGCCTGATACAGCATTGCGTTTTTGCCCGGTTCTGTACCATCTAGCGTATAAAGAATTCGTGATGGTTCGTTTGCCTGGATTTTTACGGTGAAAGGTGCTGTGTATGTGCCGCTTTCGGGTTGAATCTTAAGTTCCGGGGGAACAAGGTCGTATTTGTATTCCCATTCTAAAATTTCTGATGCATTACCTGCAATATCCCATGCCCGCGCTTTTACCCTCTGAACGCCATTACGTTTGATACTGAGTGGTTTTTCGTAAAGCTGACTTTCCTGCACTGGCAGGGTTCCATCCCGGGTGAACCGAATATCGACTTTTTCCCGACATGAAAAATGTATAGTGTCTTCAGAATAGCCGGGTGTTATCCTTTTTGTCAATTTAGGAGCAATAGTATCGACGATATAACGGGAGTTAAATATTTCAGTTGAAAAACCTGACGGGGTTTTTGCAAAATAACGAATACTGCTCAGACCATAAGGTAATTTAACGGGTTCACTGTATTGTGTAAACCATTTCTGTGAAGCCAAAGGGTCAAATGTGTACCAGACAGTGATATTTTTTTCATATTTGAATGAAATGTATACTGGATGATTATAAATTCCACCGGCAGGATCTATTGAGAAATTCAATGCTGTTGTATCAATAATATATGCAACAGGTTTCGAAAAACTGATATTACCTGCAATGTCAATTGCTTTGATTTTGAACTCTTTACTGGATTTAATGAGTATCGAGTCATTGAACTGTATGGGCAGATCGGTACTGTCCCTGCTGATTAGAAAAAAGGTACATTCCTCATTTGACTTTACATGAAGCAATACAGGCTCACGAAATGCTCCTGGTGGCGGTGTTACTGCTAACGATGGGGATTTGGTATCGATGGTATAGGTAATCGAATCCAGAGCAGATGCATTGCCAAAATCATCTTCTGCATAGAAAAATATCTGCCAGATTCCATCCCTGGTTAATGAAAAGGGCTTCTTGTATTGTTTAAGTGATTTTTTATTTCCAATTCCATACCAGATGGTGCCTCGTTCTGAGCTGGTTATTGCTACAGAAAGAACACCTCTGTGTATTGTTTCCACAGGGTTGATCGACACTTGGGGTGCAATAGTGTCAAGCCATAACGGTTTATCGGCAGATAATGACTGTGCAGACATCACTGATGACGGATATACCATCGCCAGTAACAAGTAAAATAATCCGATTCGTGATGCTGAACATTTCATAATTATCTATTTCACGTTATGGATTTTTTTCAATAGTTTTTTTCGATCACTATCTGATGTACTCTTTTTCAGAGCCTTGTTCCAGTAATCAATTGCACGTTCTTTGTTATTTTTGTAATTATAATACAAGTCTCCAAGAATAGTTTCCGCAGTTGGATCTGATGGAGTTTTTTCTGCTGCAAAGGTAAGTGCAAGAATAGTGTTATCAACTTCATTATTTTTTCCCTTTTTAACTAGTTCAGCCATACAGACTGCAAGTCCGAGAAACCCCTCAGGTGCATCAGGAAATTCACTGATAATATCCTGGTATTTCTGTAATGCCACCTCGTGCCATCCTCTTTTTACATATACTTCAGCTAACAATAATATTAGGTCTTTATTCGATGGTGATGTAGCCAGATATTCTTCAACGGCCGTAACAGCATCTTCCCACTTAAGATTTTTTATATAAATATCAACAAGTTTTTTTACAGCAGCTTTTTCCTGAGGTCGTTGTTCAATGACTCTTTTCAGATAGTGAATTGCATCATCGTACCTTTTCAGTTCAACCGAGAGGTATGCACAGCGAAACAAAATATCGGTACGTTCCGGTGACAGTGCCAGAAATTGATCGAAATAGTAAAGCGCTTTTTTTGATTTTCCAAGATGTTCATAACTCAGTGCAAGATCATATTCCAGTGATGCATTCTGTTTTTCGATTGAATGGGCTTTTTTATAGAATGACAATGCCTTTCGGTAATCTTTGTTGTAAAAATACATATTGCCCAAATTGATCAATGCCGTTTGTTTTACAGCCGGGTAATTCAGTGCTGTATTTAAACACCCCTTTGCATCATCAGTTTTGCCAAGATGCCATAACGCAATTGCACGATTAATATAGATATCAGGAATATCGGGATTGATCTCCTGTGCCTGTTTTAAAAGATTAAGTGCTTTCTGATACCATTTTAGTTCAATCCAGATCTGCGCAAGGTCGATCATAGTTGTGACATTCTGATTATCTTTTGCAAGGGCTGTCTGCATTGCAATTGACGCCTGCATCAGTTGCCCGGACTTTTTATATGCTGCACCCAGTGATGAATAATATTTCGGGTAATCAGGCCGCGATTTGATCAACAGATTGAATTGATTAATTGCCTGACCATATTCTCCGGAATTGAGCAATGCCTGACCCAGGTAGAAATCTACATCCAGGTTTTCTTGTCCGGAAGCTTTTGCCTGTGAAAGTAGTGATATCGCCCGATCAAATGCACCCTGACGAAGGTAAACATACCCGGCTGCACACAACCCTTTTGATGATTTACTCAGCGCTCCTCTGTATTTATCAATTATCTGTGATGCATCGTTAAAATTACCTGAATTTCCCATAGCCTCGACAGTGTATGCACTCACCATCGGATCGTTGGGATACTTATTCAAAAATTTTGAGAACAGAGCTTTTGCTGCGTCAAAATTTTGTTGAAGACAATATATCCGTCCCAATCGATACGCCGCATACTGAAAGTCCGGTTCCAGTTCGAGAGCTCTTGAATATGCTGATGATGCAGCTGCGACATTTCCTTTCATTTCAAAAAGGTATCCCGCAGAGTATGTCTCATAGGCGCTCTTTGAAAAAGTTAATCGATCATTTATACTGTCAGCCTCTTTTGCAGGAAAAGATTCACGAAAAAGTGAAAATCCCTTTACCAGTAATCTAAGACAGAGGTCTTTACTATTAGAAATCCTGTCTTCACCGTGATATTCCATATTAACAGGCTCATTTTCATCTGAAGACCACGCTATTTTTACTGAGAAATGAACTGAATCCCGTATTATGTTGTAGCTGCCACCAATCGCCGCGTTCCACTGCCACCTTTTTTTGTGAAGAAAAAGAAGACTGTCGGAACTCATCTCCCAGACACTGGAATCAGTCTGGAACATAAAAATCGGATCGAGAAGCCTGATCTCACCATTTGTAAACAGTGTCCTGTACGCAGTCTCTGGAAAAACTCCACTGATCCAGGAAAAAACATCACCATTAGAAACATTTTTAAACGGAAAAACGACGAGACTTATGCGAGCATTGCAAAGTGATGAAAACCCGATAATAAAAAAAATAACAAGTGTACTTCTTAAAGAATTATTCATCTACATGTCTATAAAAAATGGTTTGTTTACATACCCGTGCCAGATCAGGCGAATAAACTATGAGATCAAATATTGGTTACTTATAATATAATGATTTGGAAGCAGTTACAAGATATATTCCAAACATATGTATGAAATAATATTTGGGGAAGGAAAAATTTGACTTTTTATGTAGAAACATATATTTTTATGGACTTATTTAGATAAAATTCATTCCGGAACTAAATTCTTTAAGGAGATTCTTGATGCAGAGGCACAAATCTGTTGAAAAACGCGCCAGAACCAACGAAAAAGCGAACGAGGTCAATCGTGCCGGACGTTCACGTATTAACACCGCTGTTAAAGCTGTGCTGAATGCCAAGGATAAAGACAGTGCCACCGAAGCACTCAAAACAGCAGCTTCAGTTTTGGACAAAAGCGTAAAAAGTGGTCTGATCCACAAAAACAAAGCCGCTAATAAAAAATCCAGTCTTGCAACTCTTGTTAAAAAACTGGAAAAATAAATAGCTTTTATGCGGACAATCATATAGGATTGTCCGCACCTCTATGCTCTTCCTCACTGCTCAGTTTAAATCTAGAAATTTTCCACTATTTTAATTTTAATTCCGTGCAACTCTTGATAACCTTTTGATATAATTGTAATTTATATATCTGTTTGAATATGTTACATGTGTAGTCCATACTAGAAGGTGTTTAACTTTGTTCAAACTTTTTATAATTTTTGAACTTCTGCTGTTTTTCAACTTAGAATTATCAGCATTAAATGTTGATAAGCCTTTTATGGTCGACTATATCGAAAGCTCGCTTTCCAGAAAATCCGCATTTTTAAACTCCTTGAATATACCTTCAGAAAAACCATTTAATCTGCCATTAATGGACCAGAGTCAGATTACCGGTTTTGTTAATAATCTCGAATTGTTATCCAACACATATCGTGATAACTGCTGGTATTACTTTTATAAAGGCTTGCTTGTTCCGGATATTCATAGAGAGAAATATTTTAATCTTTCATTATTTTATGCACAAAAAAATCCAGGCGATTTGTGGCTGCTGTATGTTGCCTGTATCGAACACGAGATACAAGACTGGGATGGGAAGGTCCTGAATCTACTCGAAAAGAGAATGCTGTCACTTGGTGCTGAACAATCGAATATCATATCCCGCCAGTTGATAGACTTTTCGGGAATGATGATGAAGAACGGCGAAATTGATAAAGCGGTTAATCTCTTTATGCAGGCCCTGCGATTTGGTTCAAATGATGTGTTTTACTCATACACTAATGCCTGGAAAATATCTCCATCACTGCTTTTTCATATCCCCCAGTTCCTTCAGAAATTCTTTCATTTGGTATTCTATTCAACTGTTACTCATGTTGCGACACTTTACTCTGTATACCGGATTATAAAATTGATACTTACGCTTCTGCTGCTTACCCTGTCAGCAGTATTCCTGATAAAATACCTCCCCTATGTTCTGCACCGTTTTGTTGATTATTTTCCATCGGGTCTCCCCTACTTTCTGCGGCTGTTGTTTACGTGCAGCATATATGTAACATTTATATCTTTTGGAGTGCTTCCATTTCTCTGGATTTCATCAATCCTGATTTTCAAGCACCTTTCAAAACACGAAAAAGCACTTTATTCAATAGTTTTTATCCTTTTATGTTTTGTACCACTTGATATTCATATACAATCATTATTTCTACGAGCAAACAACCCTTCCGGACCTTTGGGAGTGTATTCAAGAAGTATTCGGGAAGGATATTCCGAAAGTACTACACAATCGGTACTTTCATCACTTGCTGAAGATCCGCAGAACACGCTGCTAAACCTTTCAATGGTTAATTATTCATTAAAGAATGGAAATCTGGCAGCAGCAAAAAAATATCTTGAAACAGCAATCTCGACCTCTCCTGATGATCCGGTTGTACTGACAACCGCCGGCAATCTCTCGTTTTTTCAGAATAACCTGGATGCTGCTTTAAAAATGTATGCAGAAGCGCTCAAAATTGCGCCAACCTATTCTGATGCCCTTTACAATTCAGGTCAGTGTATGTTGCGTAAACTTCAAACAGTTGATGCTATGGAGATGATCGATAAGGCAGTAAAGTATTCTCCAGTGCGAATAAATAATTTTATAAAAGTTAATGATCAATACTTCACCGATACAGTACCGGCATTGCGACGTGTTATATTTGCAGATTATACACCCTCACAGTTCTGGAAACATCTTGCTTTTAAAACAGTATATGATCGTTCATTTGCTTCGGCTTACTGGGGAATGTCATTTCTGGGAATTCCATCATGGATCGCACTTCTTATCTCTATTGCTATTGTGATTGCAATATTAATCAATCATTTGTTGTCAGAAACGAAAAAACCATTAAGAGTCTTTTTTGAATGCAGATATTGTGGAAAACTGCTATGCAGATCGTGTAAAAGCGGATCCCTGTGTTCAAGTTGCGCTGATGCACTCAAGTTCGTTCACAATGAGCATGTTCTTGAAAAATTACACACACAGATAGAAGCTCGCAGTTACCTTATCCGTAATGCAACGCATTATACGGCAGATATACTCTTCCCTGGTAGCGGGTACATACTTCGTGGAGAGCTTTTCAGTATAAAAACAGGCTTTTTGATCATTGTTTCAAGTATTATCTACATTTGTTATTATCTGATGCTGGTAAAAAGTTCCATGTTTTACCATTTTCATTATCTGCACCTTATTATTCTTTTACCGTGTCTCACCTATTCACTTTTTTTTATTATAAAATATGGTCGTCTGATATCTAAAGAAGTGTCTGGTTTTTTACGTTCTCTGGAGGTTTAAAGTGGTATTGAGCGGTTCACTCAGGGAATTCATTCTGGCAGATGTCTTTCAGCTTTTGACACAACAGAAGATAACCGGCAAATTGCAGCTTAACAACAATGTTGACGAGGGCGCAATAATATTCAAGGATGGTGCAATTGTCTGTGCATATAAAGATACCGAAAAATTCGAAAACAAACTTGAGAGCTACCTTATTGATATCAAAAAAATGAACCTGGCTGATTGCAAATCTTTGTTTACTGCATACAAAGACAATATTGCAGGGTTGACAAAAGAAGTTTTGTCTCACTCGATGATGACTGAAGCGGAGATCACTACACTTGCGGAGATAACTGTTGAAGACATCACCTGCAGTCTATTCCTGTGGCATAAAGGGTCATACCGATTCTCAACAATGCGAACTGTTGACAGACTCATACCTGCTAAAATTTCCATACCAATTGAAAATGTTGTCATGGAAGCGATGAGGCGGGTCGATGAGTGGAATCGGATGCAGGAGTACATCACTGATGAGATTATATTCGTAAATGCTGAAAAAAATGAAATAAATGAGAGTTTGAATTCGGATCCAATTAACGATCCCGTCGGGTATATCTCTCAAAAAATCAATGGAACATCCCCGGTGAAAGAGCTTATTGCATCAACCCCTCTTTCTCATTATAAAATATATGAATCACTCAATACATTGATTCAATCGAATAAAATATTGCCATTATCGGATAAACTTACAAAATCGGTTCAAGCCGCTTTAGAAAGAAAAAATAAAGTCGTTGACACATTTGTAGCTTCAGTATCGATTTCATCGATAATAACAGGAATTATAATACTGACTCAGCTTATATTGTCTACCGGGATTTTTCGGCATATACTTTTTTCACGGGTGGTTGAAGAGCAAAATACAGCCCGAACTGAAACTGCTACAGCAGTGCTTCAGGAAAAGTTTCTGGTTGCCCGGTTACTGCTGCAATCACAGCAACGTCTTGATGCTTCAGCGAATACCGACAGTCTTACCAGACTCAACCTGATGCGCAGGGACGACTTTAAATTTCTTGATGTTGAGTTAAAAAATGATCAACAGTAGCCGGTTGTTATTTCAAACTCAATTCTCAATAGATATCACTAATTCAGATCGGCAGCAGCAAAATGAGGATTTTTTCAAATACTATGACTATCTAGGTGAAATTTCAGCCAGGAGTTGTTATTTTTAATATATAAGATTAGGCAATCTTGCATTTTTTGAAGTAAGCATACTATATTAGATCGGTAGTATTGGACTAACAATGTGCATTGGAAGCGGTTAATCCCGCAATAAAAGAAGGACGAGTTCATGGCATCAATTAACTATGCGGATCGGGAAATTAGTGTAAAGATCGTTTATTACGGACCGGGTTTGAGTGGAAAAACGACAAACCTGCAAGTAATTCACCGTAAAGTTCCGCCAGAATATAAAAGCGACATGGTTTCTCTTGCCACCGAGACGGACAGGACACTCTTTTTCGACTTTCTACCACTCGATCTGGGCAAAATCAAAGGGTTCGCTACAAAGTTCCAGCTATACACAGTTCCCGGACAAGTCTACTACAATGCCACACGTAAGCTGGTACTCCGTGGTGTTGATGGTGTAGTGTTTGTTGCAGATTCTGCTCCCGATAAAATGCAGGAAAACCTTGAAAGTTTCCAGAACCTTGAAGAAAACCTAGCTGAGTATGGGTATAAAAGAGAATCTGTGCCAATTATTCTTCAATACAACAAACGTGATCTACCCAATGCTCTGCCTGTTGAGGAGATAAATCGGCAATTCAATAGGTATAATCTTCCGGTTACCGAAGCTGTTGCAAATAAAGGTGTTGGCGTCTTTGATGCACTGAAGCTCATTGGAAAAATTGTTATAGATTATCTCAATAAAAAGTATTCTCGTCCAGGCCGCAGTGGTGCTTCAGAAGCAGCACCATCTTCCATGCCACAGAGAACACATTATCCCCCTGTCTCTGCACCACCTCAACGAATGCAGCAACCACAGCAGCCCCAACAGGCGTTTCAGGGATATCAACAACCACTTCCTCCTGCAGGACGTGGTGGAATGGGTCATCCATCAGGATTTTCTGCTCCTCAATATCAGCAACCGAAACAGATGAGCGGATTTCAACAACCAATGAGTATGCAGGTACCGCCTGTAAGGCAACCTCCATATAGACCGCAACAGGGCGGAATGCCTCAACAGCCTATGGCAAATCCACAGCAGATAATTCCAACGCCATCACAGCTCCAGTCACGGCAGTTTACACCGCCTGCACAACAGCAAAACTTTCAGAGACAGCCTGCACCGGGTTTCCCACAACAAGGCGGAATGAGACAAGCAGCTCCAGCGCCTCAGCAGCCTATGTATCAACAGCCTCCAATGCAGCCTCGGGTACCTAATCAGGGAATACAACAACCATTACAGAGTGGGAGCCCTTCACAATTCCAGAGAGGATTTCAGAGCCAGGTAAATCAACCCCCTGTTGATCCATTCTCCGATGAAGTTTCTTTTGAGCCTCAGGCACCTCAGTCTTTTGAACCAAAACAGCCAAAACAGCAATATCAGAGCGATGATTTCTATAACTACGGTAATGTCAACCTGAACCAGCAGCAGTTCAATCAGCCAAGTCTGGATGATCAGCAGGAAGAACATTTTGAATTACAATCCACTCCGGATAATCAGGCGTCAAATAATATGCCGATTCACAACAGTAAAACTGATCTTGACATGGAAATTGAAAAATATCAGCGTGAAATCGAAGAAAAGCAGCGGCGGATGCGTATGCAGGGGCAACCACCGAACCCTTCTCAAATGTCTCAAAGAATGCCTGACCAGATGCAGCAGCAGAATGTAAATCAGTTCGGTCAAGAGCAGGAAAATGATTACGATGTCTACAATATGGAAATATCAGGATACCAGGGACAAAATCAACCACCGACTCAGAGACAACCTGTTATTCCCCCTGCAGATAATGACGATGATATGTATTTCACATCTATTGATACTGATAAACAGAGGAAACCAATCAGGAAACCCCTTAATCCACGTACGCAACAACAACAGCAACAGCAGCAACAAAAAGGGTTTTTCTCTAAATTTTTTAACGGTAACAATCGAGAAATGCCCTGATGAAAGACATGATATTATTCCCTGAAGATATCGAGCGGCTTAACGCCGTTCTATCTCAATTAGTTACGAAATCAAATCTGCTTCTTGCTGTTCTTATCAATAAGGATGGACGGTTACTTACAAGTCAGGGAAGTCTTGAGAATATCGATACGGTTTCCATGGCTGCGCTTGTTGCCGGTAATTCGGCTTCAACACTGGCTATTGCTAACCTGATGGGCGAACGTGAGTTTACCACAATGTACCATCAGGGGAAAGATAAGCACATTTATATAGCTGCTGTTGATGATAATACATTTCTTTCATTGGTTTTTGATGACCGAACCAATATCGATCGGGTCAAAGTTTTTGCACGCCAGTTCGATAGACAGTTAAAACATAATCTTTTTCAGGTTTATAATAAAACTGAAGATATGGTCGATCTTGATCTCGATATGGGTTTTGGAAATCAGCCCTACTCTCAGGAACAGCAATTGTCTCCACAATCATCCGATTATGTACAGCAGGCACCTCAACATTATGTTCCAGATATCAATTTAAATTCTACTGATGCAGGCGAGCATTTACCTTCGGGGAATATCCCATTCGATAATTCAGCGTTTGGATCTCATCCGCAGGATCTGCCACAAAAGGATGATGAGGTCTTTTATATTGAACCTCAAAAAAATTCTGCGAAAGCTCCTGATCCTAACGATACCAATTACCTGTTTCTCAAAAATAAAATCAGAGAATCGGTAAAACGAAAAACGGACGAATAAAGAGTGTAACAGTCAACTATTTTTTATTCAGGGTTCAACGGTTATCTGACCAGTACCCAGAACGTTGAACTCTGAACCTCCTATCAAAACATTCCTTTTAGAATCATCAATCCGATTAAAATTAACAATATTGTTCCGGTTACTACAACCCATGTATTATTATTTTTTAGGGAGCCGGTACTTTTATTTTCTGGAAATTCATTGTTCAGAATGTCCATGTATTCATTTTCATCAGGCGTTTGAATTGTATCCATATAGGTAAACTCTGACCACCCAGTGTTTTCATCTGACCCGCAGGATGGACAGCTTTTCGCTTTCTGAGGAACTTCGGCTCCGCAATTCGGACAAACGAAATTATTCTCCATCAAAACCTCCCTTTTCATTAATATAACAATGCTTTATTTATTTTTCTCAACTGTTTTTAAATTCACCTGATATCTTTATGATTTCTGTAATCTTTCTTCTGATTAGAAGCAAAAAGTATTTTAATGTAATGATGAATCTATTTCCTCCATTATTTATTCCCTTTTTAACTGGTATCATAGGATGTCTGTGCGTTGGCAGGCACTCCAGTAAAACTCTCATCCCTGGATTGTTATTTCACTCAGTTGTGCCAGAACCGGAGCCGAATCTTTCAAAATGTTCTGTTGCAACATTTAAAAATTTTTTAACATTACTTAATGAACACCATTTTGACGCAATGACTATCAGTTCATCTGCCAAAATAGATCTGAATTCATCAGCATTACACAAGAAAGTTCTGATTACCTTTGATGATGGCCTTCAAACCGTTTATAAAAATGCAATGCCGTTGTTGGACGAATTTAATTTTAAATCGACTGTTTTTTGTGTTGCTGAATTTATAGGAAAACATTCATCATGGGATGTGTATAAAGAGAGTCCTCATCTAAGTGCGGCTGAAATCCGCACGATCAGTGATTCTGGTCACGAGATCGGTAGTCATTCACAAACCCATGCAAATCTCCCCTACCTCAATCAGAAAGATTTGATATCTGAATTACGGGAATCAAAAAAAAATCTTGAAGATATCATCGGCAGAGAGGTGAAAAGTATCTCATTCCCTCACGGGTGCTGGAATAAAAGGGTGTGGAATACAGCCCAGGAACAAGGATATTCATACGCAACGTTATACAGGGGGCACAACCTGGCATGTAAGAATCACTATCCTGTAATCAGTGCACATTGTTTTGATACAGCGCATTCACTTCTAGATAAAGTTAATTTGCAATCCAGATTTACTCCAACGATTGCCTTTTCAAGAATTGCAGCACATTTTGGTAAAGGTACACCATTGTGGAAATTCAGGAATAATTACGATGTGACAAGGATCTGGTCGCGTTAGGGATCGTACAAAAACAACTTGAATATTCTCACTTGTCTTTTTTTGATTACTGCTCGATAATTGTCCAACTTATTTTCACACGATCCCTTAATTCCGGGCGATTTCATCAAGCACATCTTCAGATTTATGTGTTCCCTGTACCCACTTTCGAAAAATTTGCTCTGACTGAGGGTCTGCATCTATTCTGAAGTTCGGTTCATCTTTTTTGTTTTCATTAAACCAGAAAAACACTTCAAAACATCTGTTTGAATCGAAGAATTCAAGAAAATCCTGAAGCCACTGAGTTCTTCTGGGGTCGGCAGGACATCCGATCTCAGCAATCCACATTGGCTTATTAAAACTCATAAGACCTGGTATCGATCGCTCGAATACTTTATAAAATGATTCCCACTGATGAAAATCATCGTGATAATCCCCAAAATTATACCCATCGAGTGCAACAATATCGACATAATCATCACCAGGGTAATATGGTAGAATATCTTTTTCGAATGTTAAATCTCCATATATAACACTCGGACTGAAAATCCACTGAATACTGTCTGCTTTTTCCTTTTTGAATATTTTCCAGACGTGTTTCCAGGCGTTGACATATAATTTACTTTTCATCCCCCATGGAAACCAGTTACCATTCATTTCGTAGCCAAATCTATAAAAGATTTTTATGTTTTGTTCTTTTGCCTGCCGTGCAAAGCGCTTAAAAAAAGTATCCCATTTACCATCTGTAATTTCCTTTAGAACCATATTGTTTCGTTCGGGCGAAAATTGATCGGAACGTAAATCCTGGTTGACAACAGTGTAAACACCAAGACTCGTGTTGTGTTCTGTGATTCTTACCGGGAAGTCATCTCCGATCTGTAGATACCACAAAATATAACCGGGAACTGTTCCAAAAACCTTGATCTCTTCCCGAAGGCTGATTTCGTAATCCTTCCACAATCGGCTTGAAAAAAAACCGAATCTTTGGGCATTTGAAATGTTTTTATCAATCTCTTTTAACGAACACAGAAGAAATGGGTTTTCATCATAGGGAGATTTCCCCAGAAATGCACTGTTGCAGGAAAGTTGCGTCAATGTGAATACAATCAGGGATATTATTACTGAGTAGCGCATTATATCGCTCCCACTGGCAATGGAATAGTAAAACGCTCGTTAAATTACGATTATTTTAACCGTTTAATTTAATTCTACAACGTTAAAATTACTTTTCCGGTCGTCGAGCGGAGTCGAGACGGCGCATTTTACGCAAATCACGCTTGTCATTTCGACTCCGCTCAATGACCGGTTGATGCGATTTAGGTATTCTAACGTTGTAGAATTAAAATAAATATCAACTTTAACCTGAAAGTTCCTACGAAAATTATACCCTGCAGAAGAAGCAATAACAAGTAATTCCTCCGGACCTGTTATAAAATAAAAAGCCACCTGCAGAATCTATTCTGCAGGTGGCTTTTTAGTATTATTTAATCAAAAAAAAGATTAACTTCCACCTAATAACACACCCTGAATAACAACTTCTTTCATTTCAGGATTGTTGGTTTTGAATGTAAAATCACCGTAGAGCGTTCCTTTAATTGTTGGAGCGAACATATCCATTTTGAATCTGTAACTGGAACTGTCGGAAGCAACAGAATCACATGGATGCAATTTATATTTGATTTCTAATGGAAGATCTGACTGCCATGAATTTTTTGCATCCTGTGGGGTCATTTTGAATGTAATTCCGGAGATCTTAAGGTCTTTGCGTAATGAAATGATATCAACAACATGAGGTACTTTCATTGCTGTTGAATCGAGGCGGATATAGTTTTCGGTAACCTTAACAGCTGAGATAATTTCTGCCTGAATAATGAGTTTAACAGTGGGATCGACTGTAGAGTTTGATGTAAAAGTTATATACTTGGATACTGACCCACTATGATACCCTTTGATATTAACATCAGACTTGAGTGTCATCGATTTTCCGGGAGCAACTGTAGAATCGAATTTTACATTTGTGCATCCGCAGCCTGGACGAACATTCGTTATATTGAGAGGTTGATCACCCTCATTGGTCAGGGTAAATTCAGCATGAAGCATATCGACTTTCCTTTCCATTACCTTGCCGCAATCAAAGGTCGTCGATTTAAAAACTGCTTTTGGGCCGGCAAAAACCGAAGCCACACACATTGATGAAACGACCAACATTCCCGAAGAAAATCTCATTTCCGAACCTCCTGAAGATCAGAACAAAATATAATAGTAATTTTTATCGGTACTTTAAATTTTCAGACTTAAAAATATATTATTATACATCTCTAT